>JBBQAX010000064.1:0-16269 GCA_038316905.1 Verrucomicrobiota bacterium
AAGTGTCGTGTTTGGGCGCGCCCTGGCGCAGCCGTAAAAAAGTTTTGAGCCACACCAGCCGCACCTCTCCAAATTCTTCCATGTCGTAAAAACTTTCTCCGCCGCAGAGGATCGTGCAGAGCGCGATGACCAGAATGTCCGTGAGATCGTGCTCGACGGTGCAGCGCACCCGCGGGTCAGGCACTTCCTCCAGCAGGCTGATGAGACTGACAAACTGATTTTTCGGGACGTTCTTCAAGTTGGGATGTCTTTGCATCCCCACTTAACTACGCATTGTATTTACATTGTACATTCAAAAATTAAAAAATCTTTGGTATGCGTCAGCCCTGCCCGTTGTCCGCCTCCGCCTTGACGTTGGTTGTGTTCGCTGCGACTTTGCTTCCGCTTGGTGCAAAACCGGTCAACCACTTCCGGTGATTTATTCGCCGCCGTTTCGAAAACTCCCGCTGTGCAAGACCTGCTCCGGCGCGTGGAGTCAGGCGGTGCATTGTCTTTTTCTGAAATCACTTTAGCAGCGCAACCTTTCATTGCGGCCTTGTTGGCAAAGAATTTTCACAAACGCCCCATCGTCATCGTCACGGATGGGTTGAAAGCGCAGGAGAGTTTTCAGCAGGACATCGAGACTTGGCTTTTGCTTCGACGAGAGTCGAAGGTCGAAGGTCGAGAGCCAAAAGCGGGCGCGCCAGAGCCGGGCTCTCGACTCTCGGCTCTCGACCCTCGACCACTTTTCTATCCCGCCTGGGAAATGCTGCCGCACGAATCGAAACTCCCTCACGCCGATGTTATCAGTGATCGACTTGAAACGTTGGCGGCGCTTTCCGGACATTCAAAACTTAAAACTCAAAACTCAAAACTCGTCATCACCAGCGTGACGGCGCTGCTGCAAAAAACATTTCCACCGAAAGAAATTCAGAAACGCACGCGTTGCTTGAAACGGGGTGATAAAGCTGAACCGCTGGATCTGATCGAGTGGTTGGAAGAACAAGGTTACGAACCGGAAGCGCAAGTTTCGCAGCGCGGAGAAATTTCGTTGCGCGGAGGAATTGTCGATTTGTGGCCGATCACCAATCCGTGGCCGGTGCGCTTGGAATTTTTTGGCGATGAATTGGAGTCGCTGCGTTACTTCGATCCGTTCACCCAGATTTCCAAAGAAGAAGTGGATGACGTGTTGATCCCGCCCGGAGGTGAACTGGGAATTCTCAAACGCGGAACGCAGAACGGGGAACGCGGAAATGAAGCGCTGGCCTCGCTGCTCGATTATCTGCCGCGAGAAACCATTTTCCTTTTCTGCAATCCCGAGTTGATCGAAGAACAATCCAATCGTTACGAGGAGCAGGTTCCGCCGGGCGATGCATTTTTTCTTTCGTGGGAAGAATTTCAGGAACAGATCAGCGCGCGCGAAATGAGTTCGATTTCTCTTTCGGAAGCAGGTGAGAATTCGCATCCGCTTCCTGAATTAAGCGACGTTGTTGAAGCGGAATCCGGTGGCTTGCCATTTCAAAGCCTGGAAGTTTTTCGTCCGATAGGAAGTCGTCCACCCGAAGCGCAAATTGCCGAGGCGCAGCGCAAAGAATTTTTCGCGCAAATTCATCGCTGGTCGCGGCAGGGCTACGCCGTTCACATTTTTTGTAACAACGACGGCGAGCGCCAACGCTTCGGAGAAATCTGGTGGGAATACGGTTTCGGCAACACCAACGAATTACATCTCCACCTCGGCACTTTGACGCGCGGATTTATTTTTGAGCCTGCCAAAACTGTTGTGGTTACGGATGCAGAAATTTTTGCGCGTTACAAAGTGCAACGTCCGCGAAGGCTGAAATCGGCTCACGCGCAAACCACCCGTTCCTTGCTCGATATTGATTTCGCGGATCTCGACGACGGCGACTACGTCGTGCATCTGCAATACGGCATTGGTCGCTATCTCGGTTTGGAAATCATTCCCACGGCGCTGGGAACGAAAGGGAGAACCGAAAGTTCGCAAGCGGGTTCCGGGCAGGAATGTTTGGCCATCGAATACGCACCCAGCAATCCCGGAGAGCCTGCCCCGAAACTTTACGTGCCCGTGACTGAGGCGCATCTCGTCAGTAAATATGTCGGCGCGGGAAAAGCGCGTCCTGCGTTGAACACGCTCGGTGGAACGCGCTGGGCTAAAACAAAAGTGCAGGCGGAGAATGCGGTGCGCGATGTGGCGAGTGATTTCCTTTCCATTCAGGCGGCGCGCGCTTCGCAGGAAGGACACAGTTTTCCGCCGGACAATCCGTGGCAGCGCGAGTTTGAAGGCTCGTTCGTTTACGAAGAAACGCCTGATCAAATGAAAGCGATTGTCGCCGCAAAAAACGACATGGAAGGCGCGCGTCCGATGGATCGTTTGATTTGCGGCGATGTCGGTTTTGGAAAAACAGAAGTGGCGATTCGTGCCGCATTCAAAGCGGTGATGGGTGGAAAACAAGTTGCCGTGCTCGTACCGACAACCGTTCTGGCGCAGCAACATTTTAATAATTTTCGCGAGCGCATGGCGGATTATCCGGTGCGAGTCGAAATGCTCTCGCGTTATCGCACGCGCCGCGAACAGGACAAAGTCATCGCTGCGCTCGCCGAAGGCGCGGTGGATATCGTCATCGGCACGCATCGTCTGGTGCAATCGGACGTTCATTTTAAAGATTTGGGTTTGGTCGTAATCGATGAAGAGCAGCGCTTTGGCGTGATGCACAAAGAGAAATTTAAAATGCTGCGGCGACTCGTGGATGTTCTCACGCTGAGCGCGACGCCAATTCCGCGGACGCTTTATCTCGCGCTCACCGGCGCGCGAGACATGAGCACGATTGAAACTCCGCCGCAGGATCGTTTGCCCGTTGAAACAATTGTCACGCAATACGACGAGCGTTTGATTCGCGACGCGATTCAGCGCGAGATCAATCGCGGCGGACAAGTTTTCTATTTGCACAATCGCGTGATCGACATCGAATCGGTTGCGCACAAATTGCGAACGCTTTTGCCCAATGCGCGCATGGTTGTTGGTCACGGCCAAATGCACGCCGATGATTTGGAAGAAGTGATGACGAAGTTTATCAATGGCGAAGCGGACGTTTTGCTTTCCACGACGATCATTGAAAGCGGCCTCGATATTCCAAACGCGAACACCATCATCATCGACCGCGCGGATCGATTTGGCCTGAGCGATTTGTATCAACTGCGCGGACGAGTGGGCCGCTACAAACATCAAGCCTACGCTTATTTACTTTTGCCGCGTCACGCCGGATTGCTGGCTGATGCGCGAAAACGCATCACGGCGATCAAACAGTATTCGACGCTCGGGAGCGGATTTAAGATTGCGATGCGCGACCTGGAAATTCGCGGCGCAGGCAATTTATTAGGCTCACAACAAAGCGGCCATATCACGGCGGTTGGCTTTGAACTTTATTGCCAGTTGCTCAAGCAAAGCATCAGCGCGCTTAAAGGCGAAAAGGTGAAAGCGCGAATTGAAGTGCAGGTGCGAATTGATTTTCTGGCGATGAATCCGGGCGAGGAAGCGCGACCGGAGAAGATCGAAGCGAAAAAGAAGAAGCCGGATTTCGAGATCAACATTCCGCGTGAAGTTGGGACGTTTATCGAACGGCCAATGGAAGCAAAAATTCAAGCGGCCCGGATTAAAGTTGCGCCCGCTTACATTCCGTTGAACTACATCGCGGAGGCGCAGCATCGCATTGATATTTATCGCAAGCTCGCCCAGGTCGAAGACAAAGCCGCGCTGGACGGGCTGAAGAAGGAATTGCGCGATCGGTTCGGACCAGTGCCACTTCCTGTCGAGTTGTTGTTGCAAGTCGGCGAACTCAAAGTTTTAGCGGCGGAAAAGCGCGTCACAGTCATCGAGACGAAAGACGATAAGCTGATGCTCACGCGCAATAATGATTTGCTGATGATCGATGGAAAATTTCCGCGTCTCACGAAAAGAGATGCGGCAGGGCGATTGAAGGAAATCAAAAAACTGCTGCTGGCGTTGTGAGTTTCTAAGGATATTACGATCTTGAACCGTGAGGGCATGCAACCATGCCTTCTCACCGAAGCGGACAAGGAAAAGTTGATTTACAACAAATTTTGCGAAGGTTTTTCGCACGTCGTCGTCTATTATCTTCGTTGGTTAAAAGTAATCTCAGATTTGCAGTCGTGAAAATGATCAATGTTTTTAGAATGTTCTGCGGCTTCGCTTGGATTTTGGCCGCAGTCGCGGTTTCCACAGCGCGCGCCCAAGACTTTCAAGGTTCGACTCACGTTATGCCGTTTGACGAGGACACCCTCAGCTACACCAAAGCCCAACCGGACGATCCGGTCTCGCAATTGCAACGACGTATCGAACAAGGCGAGTTGAAGCTCAAATACGGTTCCGAACACGGCTATCTCGATTCGGTCCTGAAAGAATTAGGAATTCCTAAATCATCACAGGTGCTCGTCTTTTCTAAAACTTCGTTGCAACGCGACCGCATTTCCCCACGCACACCGCGCGCGCTATTTTTCAATGATGACGTTTACATCGGTTTCATTCCCGGTTCGCCATTGATGGAAATTTCCACGGCCGACCCGAAGCTGGGCGGCGTTTTTTACACCTTGGATCAGAGCAAATCAGCAACGCAAAAATTCGCGCGCACCGATCAATGTCTGGAATGCCATGCCTCGGGCAAAAGCATGGGCGTGCCGGGACATTTGCTGCGCTCGGTCGAGACGGACGGAAGCGGCGTCGCTGATTTGAGCAGCAGCATTTCAGAGGTGAATCATCGCACGCCAATCGAAGATCGTTGGGGCGGTTATTATGTGACCGGAGAACATGGGGACCAACTTCATCGCGGGAATCTCATTGGCAAAGACGCTTTCGCTAAACAGGAGAAAAATCCGAACTACCTCGGCAACATTTCTGACTTGAACCAGTTTTTTGACGGCGACCGTTATCCAGCCCAGAGCAGTGACATCGTTGCGCTCCTCGTTTTGGAACATCAGGTTCACATGCACAATTTCATCACGCGTTTGAATTATGAATCGCAGGTGCAACTGGCGCGTTACGGTCACATCAATTACGTCACGAACATCGCAAACTCGTTTTTAAAATATTTGCTGTTCACCGAAGAAGCGCCCATCAAAAGTCGGATCGAAGGCAACTCAAGCTTCGCCAAAGATTTCTCAAACCTCGGGCCAAAGGACAGCAACGGTCGTTCACTGCGCGACTTTGATTTGGAAACGCGCCTGTTCAAATATCCGTGCAGTTATCTGCTTTACTCCAAGTCGTTTGATGCGCTTTCCGGAAAAATGAAGGAGCACGTTTACCAACGGCTTTGGGATGTTCTCACTGGAAAAGATGAATCCGCCGACTTCGCAAACCTCTCGCGCAAAGATAAGCGCGCTATCCTGGAGATCCTGATCGAGACGAAACGTG
Organism: Verrucomicrobiota bacterium; assembly: GCA_038316905.1. Lineage (GTDB taxonomy): Bacteria > Verrucomicrobiota > Verrucomicrobiia > Limisphaerales > CANJXF01 > CANJXF01. The sequence goes on from JBBQAX010000064.1 coordinate 5,423, forward strand.
GCTTGCCCGAATATTGGAACCTTAATTCACCGCCCGGCTGACTGTCGCCGGTGGCTCCATTTTCCTCAAAGACATCTGGCCTTTCCGCGAAAAATCGATGGATTCGCCCAGAATTCGGACGGCCTCCTGTGGCGCGTGAAAACCCATCGAATTTTCTGCTTCGATGAAGTCCAGATAGAACTGAGCCTTGCGTTGGAAATCTTGCGCCTTGGCTAAATCAGCCTCCGCTTTTCCAGTGTCACGGGCTTTTTTAATATCGACGATCAAATCAATCAGCGCATCCATCGCGAGATTTCGCATTTTGTAGGTACGGTCCTGATTGGTGCGAACGCGCGCCCGTAACTCTTCCTCCGGCCATTTGTGGCAGGTCTGGCATGCGCGATTGATGTTCAACAACGGACTGCGTACATGGTGGTCGCTGATTTTATGCGCGCCTTCCCGTTTGTAGGGCATGTGGCAATCGGCGCACGCGACCCCGGAGCGCGCATGCACGCCCTGGCTCCACAATTCAAATTCCGGGTGTTGCGCTTTGAGGGCGGGCGCGCCGGTCTCCGCGTGCGTCCAGTCCTTGTGTTTCACCTCGTCGTAATAAGCGAGAATTTCATCGACCTTGATTCCTTTTGCCCACGGGTAAACGAGGCGTTTCTCCTGTCCCTTGAAATAATATTCCACATGACATTGGGCGCAAGCGTAGGTGCGCATTTCCTGACGCGTCGCATGTTTGTTCACATCAAAATCCTTTACGCCCTGGCTCGCTTTGAGCGCGCGAATGCCTTCGATAAAACCCGGGCGCGTGACGCGAAGTTGCATGGTTTCGGCATCGTGACAATCAATGCACGCGACGGGATGATCAACGAGTTGACGCGCTTCCTGAAAAGGCATCTTGTTCATTTTCTCCCAACCTTTCATGAGGTCGCCCTCCCCCAGCTTTTTGTAAGGTACATAGACGGAGGCGTGGCAATGCAAACAGGCCCCGGGTTGTTGGGCAGCAACTTGACGCTCGGTGTAAGTCTGGTCATCGAGCATGTAAGCGTGGCCGCGCTCTTCACGAAAATCTTTGGCGAACGCATATCCGGACCACATGGTTTTCAAACGCGGATCTTCTTCCAGCCTGGATTGCGCGACAATCGAGCGTGGATCGGCGTCGGTAGGCGTTCGCGGAAATGCCTCGCTGCCGCCATATCGTGTTCGCACTTGATCGACGGTCTTCTTGTAATCGTCGTATTGCAGCGGGAAATTTTTGCCCCAAATTGCCGGATCGCTGGTGTATTCATCGAGTTCGACAACACGATAAAACGGATTTTTTGCTTCCTGCTTTCGCTCAAAAATATTGAGGACCAACGTCATTCCTCCTACGGCGACCAGCGTGGCTGCGACAACCGTGACGATGAACATGCGGAGGTTGATGCGACGGTTTTGTTTCGATGATGTTTCTGGGTTTTCAGCCATAAATTCCCTCCATTACTTTGGATGTCCGACTTCACGATGACAGCGCACGCACGAAAGAGGCTCACTGCCTTGACCGACGGCAAGGATGTCGTGCGCAATGTCTTTATGACATTTCAGGCAGGCGTTTTCCGTGATCTTGCGATTGCGCGGTTTGATGCGCAGCGGATCAGGAAAATCGCCAGTGGTAAATGCGAGCGAATGAAAAAATCCGTTATCCGCCTTGGTCCAATATTTGCCAACCATGTTCCCCGGCGTGTGACAATCGTTGCAACTGGCGACAGACCGGTGGCTCGATTTAATCCAACCATCATAATGTTCCTGCATGATGTGACAATTGGCGCACGCCGCGGAATTATTGGTCAGATAAGAAGCGCCCTTCGCGTAAATAAAAGTATAGCCACCGATTCCGATGGCCAATCCAAGCACACTTCCTACCGCGATGCCTTTAATCGTGGTCGCCTTCATGATCGAACAAACTAATTTCAACTTTGTCGTTGCACAACTGACAAAAAGCACTCGGCCATTGACTGATGATAATTCACGGAGCCGAATGCAATGCGCCCGTTGCTCTCGGCGAGAAGCCCAATCACAAAGACGCCGGGTGTCCAAACGTATAATTCATTTACTTCCTATCCACCCGGGTCCCCGGACTACGCGTCCAGGTTTTGCGCCGGTGTGCACGCCGTCCTTCAAAACTTGAACACCGTTTACAAACACATGTTGGACGCCGGTTGAGTATTGATGCGGTTTTTCGAAGGTGGCGTGGTCCTGAATCTTCGCCGGATCAAAAACAACCACATCGGCGAAATAACCTTTCTTCAACGAACCCCTCTTTTGCAGTTTGAGATTTTCCGCAGGCATGGCAGTCAATCGGTGAACCGCTTGTTCAAGCGGGATAATTTTCTCATCGCGAACATATTTGCCGAGTAGCCGCGAAAAATTTCCGTATGCGCGAGGATGGGGATTTGAGTTCAGGAAAACTCCTTCCGGCGCAAGCGATGAAGCGTCCGAGTTAAACGCGACCCACGGCAGCTTCAATTGTTTGCGCACATTCTCTTCCGACATCAGAAAATAAACTGTGCCGACGCGACTCTCGTCTTCTATGACCAAATCCATCGCCGTGTCCTCCGCGGATTTCCCGCGCAACCTGGCGACTTCGGCCAAAGTTTTTCCCGTGAGCGGTTTGAGCTTTTCACTCTTAAAACCAATCAAAAGGATTTTCTCAGGGGAGCCGGTGGCGAGGAAAAAATTTTCCCAATCATCAGACGGTGTGGTCATTTCCCGCTTCACCCGTTCGCGAATGGCTGGATCTTTCAGGCGCGCAATCCAATCTTTCAATCCGCCTTCCTGCACCCACGGCGGCATAGTGGCATCAAGACCAGTCGCGCCAGCGGTGTAGTTATACATGTCAGCCGTAATGAGCAGACCGTCGCGACGTGCTTTCTCTATTTTCAAAATTGCGTCGTCGAGTTTGGGCCAGTTCGCCTGACCTGCGGCTTTCAAATGATAAACGTTGGCGGGAACTTTTGCTTCGCGTGAAATCGTGATTAATTCATCCAGCGCTTCGAGAAAACGATTTCCTTCGCTGCGCAAATGCGACGTGTAAATGCCACCGTGTTTGCCCGCTACTTTGGCGAGTTCGATCAGCTCATCGGTCTTGGCGTAAAAGGCGGGCGCGTAAATCAAAGAGGATCCCAGACCGAGCGCGCCTTCTTCCATGGCGATGCGGACCAGATTTTTCATCCGTGCCAATTCCTCCGTGGTGGGCGGACGATCCGCATACCCAATCTCGTGAACGCGAACCGTGGTTGCGCCGACGAACGAAGCAACATTCGGAGAAACGCCACGCGCCACAAGGTGATCGAGATAGCCGCCGAGCGTCGTCCAACGCACGTCGTATTTGAGGTCACCCTGTTGCTCGACCATTTCCTTTTTCATCGCGTCGTTGAGCGGTCCCATCGATTCGCCTTCGCCGAAAATTTCCAGCGTGACGCCCTGACGAATGTCGCTTTGCGAACGGCCATCGTGAATCAAAGTTTCGCCCGCCCAACTGAGCATGTTGATGAAACCAGGCGAAACCGCCAAACCACTCGCGTCGATTTCGGTTTTGCCATGATCGCTTTTTAACTTTCCGATCTTTGCAATGGAATCACCTTGAATCCCGACATCAGCAACGAATGGTTTCATTCCGCTGCCGTCGTAAATCATCCCGTTCCGAATGATAACGTCGTAGTCTCGGGCAGAGGAGGAGAGGTCGATCATAAAAACGGTAAAGATGAAGGCGAAAAATAATTTCATATCAGAAAATTGCTCTCCCTCACCCTAGCCCTCTCCCCCGAGGAGAGGGAACAAAATAGTCGCGCTGGAGAATTATCGGACCGCTTCGTCATGTCGCCGCTGCTCTTCAATTTGAGAACAGAAAGAACCGTGAATATTTGTCGAGCGCTGGAAAAAATTCTCCCTCTCCTTGGGGAGAGGGTCGGGGTGAGGGAGAACAGGGACACAAATCGTAATCACGGCGTGACTATTTCGCAGCCCGAACTTTCTCTTTTTTCTCTTCCAGTTCCGCGTTGAGAGATTTGCGGTCGCTCACGAGTTGTTTCTCAATTTTTTCAAATTCCTCATAATCGCCTTTCTCCTGTGCCTTGGCCAATTCGCCTTTCACGAAGATTTCGCGTTCGGCGATTTTCGCAGAGAACTTCGCGTCCAGTTCGGCGAGTTGTTTCTTTTGTTTGTCGGTCATCTTTGCGGCTGGGGCCGTTTTGTTCAAACGCTCCATCGCGAGTTCGTAGGCTGATTTCATAAGTTTATAAAGTTAGTTCTATTCTGCAATCACGCGGAAAAATCGTTGGACGTTTGAGGAAAATTTTCGATGATGCCATTCCATTGGTCACAGTGGATGACATCTGTCCAATTGGTTAAGTTGGACGAGGATGGATTTCATATTTGTTTTACCGATCCAAATTAAAATTCTGGTCGCGATTTGATCGAACCGTTCCATCTGCGAGCGTCACGATTTCGTGACCATCCGGAAAAACTGCTCGGATCAGAACGGCCTGAGGATCATTGACGTTGGCTGTTAATGAAACGGTCACATTCGCCCCCTTTAAACCGCTGACATCTGCGGGGGCTAATAACTTGTGTTCCAGGAGTTCTTCCAGCGTCACGGTAGGCGGAATCGGCAAACCCTGCGCCTTCAATCCGCGGGTGTAACCTTGCGCGGCACTGAAGATTTTTGGGGCATCCACTTTTTCAGGTTGGAGAAATACAAACACGAAAACGGCAGCAACCAGAACAAACAAGGCCAGGACCGTATAAGCTGTTTTTCGACTCATATAGAAAGGGAGGAATACTAAAAATCCAGGAACCTGTTAATGTTTGGTTTCCGGGCCGCCGGGTTTCTTCTTCCACGGCATGTCAGGAAACTTCTCCGGCACTTTCATCGGCGGCGGTTTTGGTTTTGCCATTTCCAATTCCGGCTCCGAAGCTCCGGGCGTGGGCGGGGCCATGTTTTCTTTCCACGACGCGATGCGCGCTTGCAGACCGTGATGTTCGGCGGTGGTTTTGTCGCCGATCTTCATATAGGCGCGGCTGAGATTGGTGTGAACGAGTTGTTCAGTGGGTTTCAATTTTTGCGCTTTGTGACCTTCCACAATCGCGGCCTGATAATCGCCTTTCGCAAAATAGGCCTGGCCGATCGCAAGCTGCGCGTCGAAATAATTGGGGTCTTCCGCGAGAATTGCCTTGAGCTTTTCGATCGCAGAATCGGCTTCGCCCATTGTGAAATCCATAATGGCGTCGTCGCATTGTTCCTGAAGTGTGGCCATAAATCTTTTGAACCGTAACGGAGCGAAAGACGTTCGGCAATGGCGACGAATGTGGGCGAATGGATCAGTCTATTTTCTCAGCTATTTAAATGGATCAAACCGCACTTTCCGTTTGCCTTTGCGTGTGTTTTCGCAACACTCCCGCCCATGAGTAAATCTGCGAAACGTCCGAACAAATTTGCCGCTTATCCACGCCTGAATCCGCTTGGTGTGGGGAAGAATATTTCCGCCGCCGATCTGATCGACCAAACGTTTCTGGCCTACAACGGCGGGCGCATCCGGGAAGCCGCCAAGTTGCTCACGGAAAAAATGTTGCCGGACAATGGTTTTGTCGGAATGTCGCTCACCGGCGCGCTGACTCCTGCCGGTCTGGGAAAATCCTGTTTGATTCCGCTGATGAAAGCCGGTTTCGTGGACTGGATTATTTCGACCGGCGCAAATCTTTATCACGATTTGCATTACGGCCTCGACATGCAGCTCTATGCAGGTTCGCCATTCCTGAATGACGTCGATCTCCATCGCGATGGTGTCATCCGCATTTATGATATTTTGTTCGATTACAACGTGCTGCTCGACACCGATGCGTTCGTCCGCGAAGTGATCCAGGGACCGGAATTCCAACGCACAATGGGTACCGATGAATTTCACTATCTGCTCGGCAAATATATTCATGCGCGCCAAAAGAAACTGGGCATCAAAGATTCTTCCCTGTTGGCGACGGCTTTCGAGTGCGATATTCCCATTTTCACGAGCAGCCCGGGCGATAGCTCCATCGGAATGAACGTCGCCGCGATGTCGCTGCGCGGTTCGAAATTGTTGCCCGATGTGAATCGCGACGTGAATCAAACGGCGGGAATCGTTTATGAAGCGAAATCGAGCGGACACCGATCTTCGGTATTTATTCTCGGTGGCGGATCGCCAAAAAATTTCATGCTCCAGACCGAAGCGCAGATTCAGGAAGTCATGGGCATCCAAGAGAAAGGTCACGATTATTTTCTGCAATGCACCGACGCACGCCCCGACACCGGCGGGCTTTCCGGCGCAACACCTGCGGAAGCGGTGAGCTGGGGAAAAATCGATCCTGACACGCTGCCCGATTGCGTGGTTGCCTACGTCGATTCCACGATTTCGCTGCCGCTTCTGACTGCCTATTCTTTGAGCCGCGTCAAGCCACGGAAACTGAAACGGCTTTACCGTCGCCGCGACGAAATTCTCGAGAAAGTCAGGTCCCAATATCTGAAAACGGGCACGGTGGACAAAGTGCTGACCAGCCGCAAAATCGCCAAGCGCTCCAGCAGTGTTGGCAACAAAACGCTGGATCGCGATCGCTGAAAATTTGTGGACCGCGGCTGTGTTCGCCGAGAACCAGCCGCAACGCTTCGCAAAAATCTGGGCGCGTAATATATCCATTTAGTCGCCGCACAACCGAGCCGCTGCGGCTGGTCGCGGACGACACAGCCGCGGTCCTTTCCTCGGAGAACGCTCTTTTTTATCCCCGCACTGGTACCGCGGGTGTGATTAAAAGTGGGTGAGGTAATCGAACGTTTTGGACTGCGGAGACATGTCTCCGCTTTGGCTGCACGGTGATAAAGCGCAGAGCGTCTTTTAGGTTCAAACCGATTCTGCTGTTGCCACCGTGCAGGAAAAGCGACGTCCTGCCGTCGCACTCCATCGATTACCTTTTCAAGTCTCACCTCGGGCACCGCTCCAATTGAATCGCAAGACTTGTTCCGTAACATTCGTGTGCTAGATTCCGCGCCCTTGAATATTGACCAGGAAATTCAAAAACGACGCACCTTCGCCATCATTTCGCATCCAGATGCGGGCAAGACGACGCTGACCGAAAAGCTTCTTCTTTACGGTGGTGCTGTGCAATTGGCCGGTTCAGTCACGGCGCGAAAACATCAGCGCGCCACGACTTCTGACTGGATGGAACTTGAACGCAAACGCGGCATTTCCATCAGCTCAACCGTTCTCCAGTTTGAATACGACGGCTATTTCATCAACCTTCTCGACACTCCCGGACACAAAGATTTTTCCGAGGACACTTATCGCGTTCTCACCGCCGTTGACGCCGTCGTCATGGTGATCGACGCCGGCAAAGGTATCGAAGCGCAGACGTTGAAATTATTTGAAGTTTGCCGACAACGCGGCGTTCCCATTTTCACTTTCATGAACAAGTGCGATCGCCCGATGAAAGATCCGCTTTCCTTGCTAGACGAACTCGAACGCGTTCTTGGTATCGGCGCATTTCCCGTGAATTGGCCGATTGGGACAGGGTTTGAATTTCAAGGAGTGTTTGATCGTCGCGCGAAACAATTTCATTTGTTCGAGCGAACTGTTGGCGGGAAGTATCGCGCACCGGTGGAAGTTGGCGGCATTGATGATCCGCTGATTCGCGAACGGCTGGATGATGAGACGTTCCGCAAAGTTTCTGAAGAACTGGAAATGCTCGAAGGCGCAGGCGAAACGTTCGATGAAGAAGCCGTGCTCGCTGGAAAGACGACGCCCGTATTCTTCGGCAGCGGTGTGAACAATTTCGGTGTTCAACTTTTACTGGATGGCTTTTTGAAACATTCACCGCCACCGAAACCGCGCGTCATGGCGGGAACAGAAATATCGCCGGAGAATCCCGCGTTCTCGGGATTTATTTTCAAGATTCAGGCGAACATGGATCCACGTCATCGCGACCGCATTGCGTTCGTTCGTGTTTGCTCTGGAAAATTTGAGCGCGACATGTCCGTTACCCATTCGCGTTCCGCAAAGAAGGTGCGTCTTTCCAGCTCGCACAAACTTTTCGGCAACGAACGTGAGACGGTTGACGAAGCGTATCCCGGCGACATCATTGGTCTCGTTGGCCACGATGGATTCGGCATAGGCGACACGCTCACGACTGATCCATCAATCATCTACAAAGAAATCCCGCGGTTCACTCCCGAATCATTTGCCTACCTGCATAATCCAAACACCGCGAAGTACAAGCAATTTCGACAAGGCCTCGATCAACTTTTGCAGGAGGGCGTCATCCAGGTGCTGCACTTACGCAATACTTCGATCAAAGTTCCGCTGCTCGCCGCCGTTGGGCCGCTGCAATTTGAAGTTGTGCAGTTCCGTCTTGAGAGCGAATACGGCGCACCTTCCCGCATTGAATCTGCTCCTTGGACCGTGGTGCGCTGGCTGCCGCCGGAATCGACCGAAGAAGAACTCGATGCACTCTCGTTGCCGACAGGTGCCCGTCTTGCCTACGACATGGGACAAAATCCGGTGGTGCTTTTCTCCAATGAGTGGTCTGCAAATTACTTCACGCAAACCAACAACAAAATTGTGATTTCGAGTTTGCCCGTGCAAGCCGCCAAGGATTAATTGGCGACCATCACGTGGAGAACCAATCGCGTTTTAATTTCAGGATCAATCGCGGACCGTATTCATCCCGAGACGAATGATGCGATCAACTAATTGTGGGTAGGACAGGTTTGCTTTGAGTGCGGATTGTGCGAAGTCTTCGTCCGCCGCGAGGATCGGATTCGGATTTGCCTCGATGAAATAGATTTCGTTTTTCGCTGTCAGACGCAGATCAATGCGCGCGTAACCGTCAATCGTGAGCAAGCGATAGATGCGTTTGCAGGTTTCCTCAATCTGGCTGACCACGACGGTATCCAAGCCTTCGGCGAACTGGTTTTGCAACCCCCAACGCTTGCGATAATCCTCGTCCCACTTCGCTTTGTAGGTGGCAATTTTAGGTTCGTCGGGCGGCACTTCTTTGAAAATCAATTCGCGAATTGGGAAAACCTGTAGGCGTAAATTACCGAGAATGCTGACGTAAAGTTCGCGGCCCTCAATGTATTCCTCGGCGATGACATCGTTGTCGAGTTTCTCGTGAATGAACTGGACGCGCTCTTTGAATTGCTCATCTGTTTCGACGAATGACGCCTGAGAAATCCCGAGTGACGCTTCTTCTTTCAAGGGTTTAATCAGGATCGGAAACTTAAGCCGTTTGGGCCGCGCAATGCGCCGACCTCGCGGAATAATCACGAACGCCGCCGTATGAATCCGATGATAACTCAGGATTTTTTTCGAGATGCCTTTGTGTTTGCAGAGGGTGAGGCCCGTGGCGCCGCAACCGGTGAATGGCACTCCATGCATGGCAAGAAATGAAGCGATGTGCTGATCGAAAGCGCGATTGTTTTTGAATTGATCGGCCAGATTGCAGATCACGTCGGGTTGGAAACTTTCCAGCTTTTGACGCAACAAATCCAGATTGTCGAAGATGGCGAGATGTTCGGTGGTGTGCCCGAGTTCGCGAAGCGCGCCGAGAACATTCGCTTCCGTTTTCCAATCGTCCGTCAGGAATTCCGCGCTTAAATCCTGGTCAATCGTGGTGGGGGAGATCGCGTCGAACAGCGCGAGGATTTTTAATTTCTTTTTCACTTCTTACTTCGTCCGTTTGAACTTTCCGGTGAACAGATAATTCATGACCAGAGTAGTGATATACGCGGAGACCTGCAAACTTTGCTGTGTGTCATTGGCTTTAATGTAGAGATCAAGTTCGTCGCAACGCTCGATCAATCGGGCCAGCAATTTGTTGACCCGATATTTTTTTTCATTCGTCCATTCGCAAACCGATTTTAACAATTGCCCACGCCGTTGCCGCAGGTAAACCGACGCGGGTATTTGATCATCTCGATCTGACGTGGCGGATGCGAAGAGTTGCTTCAAATCGTTGTCGTAGAAATCCGGATAGGAATCTTCGTAAACTTTTCGTTTTCGCGCGTAATAGGTCTTCAGCTTGATGTTCAGGCAATCGTGATCACTCACCCGATATTCCGGCAAATGGATCGCCGGTTTGCCTGCGATGGAACGCATCAGTTCATCGACATATTCGAGTTTTTCCAACGCTTTCCAGCCTTTAAACTTTTGACGCCAATCCAAACCGGGCGTCAGCCACACGGCGAATGTTTCGGCAAAATCTTCGTCTGGATGGCTCTGCGCATACCAATCATCCAAATGCACCACGTAGGAATGGCTGTAAGGTCGCGGACGATAAAACTGCGGCGTTTCTTCAGTTGAAGTCAGGCCAAAGGTCCGTTGCCATTTTCTTTTTCTAAAAAGTTGGTAGGCGTAGGCGTAAGCGTGCGCGGCTTCGTGACGAATCAGGCGCATGAACCATTCGGGCGTTTCTCCTTCAACTTCCAGAATCATCTTGCGCTCAACTCGGCGCAATCGTTCATGAACCAGAAAAAAAGGAATAAAGATCGCGGGAATTCCGACGGGAACAAACCATTCATCGCCAACATGACAGGGCGGATGAAACACCAATCCTTTTTGGGAAAGTTCGTCGTAAAGCTGCTGAATGAGTGGTTGAAGTTCACTTCCCTCCAGCTTCAATCCGAGCTGGGAAATTTTTTTGCCCAGCAACTCGTCATCGCTGAGATTAACCCATTCGGCATCCATGTGCGGCGACGCTAACACGCGATCTCGACGACTCGCAAGCTCCCATCGAGAAACGTCGATCCAACGATCAAGCCACTTTAACTTTGAGCTTATGTCCTTTGAACCGCGCGCGATTCAATT
>JBBQAX010000065.1:0-16183 GCA_038316905.1 Verrucomicrobiota bacterium
AAGTTAAATGACCCTCAATTTCGGAAAATGACGTTTCTCCAGTCAGCCCGAACTCACCTAAATCCAAATTCCTGTCCAATCGATGAAATGAAGGATTGTTCTCCGATAGTCTCCACACCGGAATCCGATGTCCCCACCAAAGCTGTCGGCTGATGCACCAGTCCTGAATGTTCGTCAGCCAATGATCGTAAACTTTCGCCCACCGCTGCGGATGGAATTGCATTTTCCCGGGGAGCGCACGCGGCTCGCGTGCTGTATTGGGCGGCTCGCCCAATACTCGTTCCTCTGAATGAAATTGGTTTAACGAAGATTCCGGCGAGCCGCCGGAATCAGCAGGCGGGCCGCCTGCGCTCCCCTCGGATTGTGCAACACACGCTTTGGATTCTTTCACCGCAGGATATTTCAAAAACCATTGCTCGCTCAGGCGCGGTTCAATCGGCACATCGGCGCGTTGGCTGTAACCGACGTTATTTTCGTAAGGCTTTTCTTCAACGAGCGCGCCGAGTTCTTTCAATTGCTCAACGGAAACTTTGCGCGCTTCAAAGCGATCCAGTCCCTCCAGTGGCCCACCTGCTAGGGTGTTCATCGTGCCGTTCGGATTCATGATGTCGATGAGTAGAAGTTTGTGGCGCGCGCCAATCTCGAAGTCGGCTTTGTCGTGCGCAGGCGTCACCTTGAGCACGCCGGTGCCGAATTCAAAATCGACATGGTCATCGCCGATGATGGGACTGAGTTTTTGCTCGTGCGGAATCTGAATCGGCAGCGGACGAATAATATATTTGCCGATGAGATGCGCGTAACGCGTGTCCTTCGGATTCACGGCCACGGCGGTATCGCCGGGGATCGTTTCAGGCCGCGTCGTGGCGATGGTGAGCCAGATTTTTCCATCGGGTCCGGGGAGCGCACGCGGCCCGCGTGCTGTATTGGACGGCTCGTCCAATACTCGTTCCTCTAACTCTAATTTGTTGGACGAAGATTCCGGCGAGCCGCCGGAATCAGCAGGCGGGCCGCCTGCGCTCCCCAAAAAATCTCCCGACTCCGCCACTTCAACTTTAAAATGATACATGAAACCTTTTTGCGGTTTCATTTCCACTTCTTCGTCAGAGAGCGCGGTTTGCGAAACGGGACACCAATTCACCATCCGTTTGCCACGATAGATCAGTCCCTTTTTATAAAGTTCGACGAAAACTTTTTGGACGCAGCGGGAATATTCCGGGTCCATCGTGAAACGTTCGCGCGTCCAATCGCAGGAGCAGCCAAGCTTCTTGAGCTGATTGATGATGATGCCGCCGTGTTTTTCTTTCCACGTCCAGACGCGTTTCAAAAATTCTTCGCGACCGAGATCGTATTTAGTTTTGCGTTCTTCTTTTTTCAGCGCTTTTTCAACTTGGACTTGTGTGGCGATGCCAGCGTGGTCGGTGCCGGGCAGCCAGAGAACTTCCTTGCCGTCCATGCGCGCTTTGCGGCTGAGAATGTCCTGGATGGTGTTGTTGAGGACGTGCCCCATGTGCAACATGCCGGTGACATTCGGCGGCGGAATGACGATGGAATACGCCGGACGTTTTTCGCTGACCCGCGACGGCTCGGCGACAAAACATTTCTGGTCGAGCCAGAATTGATACCATTTTTCTTCGACGGCTTGCGGTTCGTAGGCTTTGGGAATTTCAGTCATGTCAAAAATTCAGGAAATAATTTCAACTTCTCCGAACTGTCGGAAATGAACATCAAACGCCATGGCGCGAGCCACTTTCAAACGGCGCATGATTACGAATGAAATCGCGTCGCACAGTGGATAAGTTTTGTCTTGTTGAAGAGTTAAAAGTTCCACCGCTGCCTTTTGATCCTGGTGCGAAACATTTTCAATCGTTACCAGCGGATTGCAGCAAAAGTCTTTCAAAACCAATTCGCGCTTGCGTGGATTTCGAGAAAAATTGGCGTGGATTTCGCAAACCACCGGCAACGTGGTCACGAAATGCGTTCTTTGTCGGAACAATTCGGCGAGTATGCGTTGGGCTTCCGGTTGACGCGCCTCGCGTTCTTCCCGATAGGTAATCCAAAAGGACGAATCAATGAAAACCCGGTTCATTATTTTGATTCATCCATTTTTTGGATAATCCGATCATACGCGTCACGGCTGGCGGAATTCTCGTAGTAATCATTTGGCAACGGCGGCGCATCCACCCATTTCCCTTTAACTTTACTCACGTTTTTCGGCGCGCCATACAGATAGTGGTCATGATTAACGCCGCTGTCTTCATGCCCCACAAATGCCGGGTCATGCGGTGTCGGTTCGAGCATCGGATTATTCGTCCACACATCCTCAGGAACCTCCATTTTTTCATCAATGAATTCGCGAATCACGGAAGCCATCGGTTCATTACGGCGCTTCGCCTCGGTCTGCACAAAATCATACTCGTGCTTACTGAGATAAATCTGGGTGCGAATCATTGGTCCCGCTGGAATGGCATAGGCTAGTGCAGCCTCGTTCATCTCCATTGGTTCGGCAGTTGCCTGAGGATATTTGGTTATTTTCTTCGCTTTCACGCACCCAATATACATCACAGCGTATATGCGTCAACCGCCTTTTTTCAAAAGCCCATATTCCAAGCTATCGACTAGTGCCTGCAAGCTGGCTTCGATAATATTGGTGCTGACCCCAACGGTTCCCCAGTCATCTTTTCCATCGGTTGATTCAATCAGGACGCGGGTCTTAGAAGCCGTCCCGCTTTCGGTGTCGATTCCCGGCGTGCTGACGGGTTCGACTTTTTCTCCGGCGAGAATACGAACTTTGTAATCGGTCAATTGAACTTTCTTTAATTGCGGGAAAAATTTTCCCAGCGCCAACCGCAGCGCAGAATCCAATGCGTTCACCGGCCCGTCGCCTTCAGCCACTCGATGCGCCACTTCATTGCCGACGCGCACTTTAACCGTAGCTTCGCAAATGGATTTTCCTTCCGCGCCCTTTTGCATCGGCGCACTGCGACGCATGGAAACGTGATAAGTCTCAACAATGAATGGCGGCGCTTCGTTTCTCAAACGACGGCGGATCAACAACGCCAGAGAACCTTCCGCCGCTTCAAATTCATAACCCGCATGTTCCAACTCTTTGATGCGCGCGAGAATTGATTTCAACTCCGGCGTGTCATTCGTGATTTTGAAACCCAGCTCCTGCGCCTTCATCACGATGTTGCTGCGGCCGGCCAAATCACTGACCAAAACGGAACGTTCGTTGCCGACCAACGTTGGATCGATGTGCTCGTAACTCGCCGCAAGTTTTTGCACGGCGTTTACATGCGTGCCGCCTTTGTGGGAAAATGCGCCAGAACCAACCCACGGCTGGCGCGGGCTGTGGCGGATGTTCGCAATCTCATCCACGAACTGGGAAAGCTCCTTTAACTTCGGCAACGACTTCGCGGGCACGCAGGTTTTTTTTAACTTCAACGCGACGCACGGAATCACGCTCGTCAAATTGCAATTGCCCGTGCGTTCGCCGTAACCGTTGACAGTTCCTTGCACATGCGTTGCGCCGGCTTCAATTGCGACCAATGCGTTTGCGACGCCCAATCCAATATCGTCGTGCGTATGAGTGCCGATGCGACAATGCAATTTGCCGCGAGCAACACGGGTGATTTCGGCGACTTCATTTGGCAGCGAACCGCCGTTGGTGTCGCAAAGAACCACGATGTCTGCGCCTGCTTTTTCGGCGGCTTGCCAGGTGGCGATGGCGTATTCGGGATTGAGCTTGTAGCCGTCGAAAGCGTGTTCACAGTCATAGATGACGAATTTGCCGTGATCTTTCAGAAAGCGAACCGTGTCGCCGATCATGCCGAGATTTTCCTCGGGCGTGCAGCGCAGAATTTCTTTCACATGCAGCATGGAGGTCTTTCCGTAAATTGTGACAACCGGCGTCTCCGCATCGATGAGCAATTTAACCTGTTCATCGTTTTCAACCGCAATTCCTTTGCGGCGTGTGGAACCGAATGCAGCGAGCTTCGCGTTTTTAAATTTCTTCTTTTTGGCCTGCGCGAAAAATTCGATGTCCTTGGGATTCGATCCCGGCCAGCCGCCTTCAATATAATGAACGCCAAATGCATCGAGTCTTTCGGCAATGCGAATCTTGTCGGCGACAGAAAAATTTATGCCTTCACCCTGCGAGCCATCGCGCAGGGTTGTATCGTAGATTTCGACTTGTGGTTTCATTTCATCCGCAGAAGCGGACGAAATATCTACGGCACAGCTGCGGGATTGCAAAGTCGAAACTCGGACGCACCGGAGCGCGGACATCCTGTCCGCGCGAATCAATCCTGTACCGGAGATTGATCATCGGCACCGACTTGCGGACAGGATGTCCGCGCGCCCATTTACCACCGGGGCGTGAGTTTCATGTGAACCTGCTCGGGGCGCGCGTTGGGCGCAGGCTTCCATTCCATCGCGCAATCGACGGCGCGACGCATTTGTTTGAACCACCAATGCGCGCGGTTCATCCGGCGCTGGCGCTGTTTGACCGTCAAGCAAACCGTGGTTCTGCTGAATCCGAGTTCCATTTGTTCTTTGTTGATCATGCACCCAATTTAAGCGGGGTGGTCGGACAAAGGCTGTCCAAGCAAAAAATACTTGGGGTAGTTCAGTTTGGGAATAATCCTCCATGAATTAACCAACGAATAAACATAAAGCGAATTTGGCCGCTTTCTTGAATTCGTGTTTAATTTTTTTGTGCTCATTGCATTTAACAAACCCTTCGGCGTCCTTTCGCAATTCACCAGCGATGGCTCGCCCAACCGCACGCTCGCGGAATTCAATTTTCCCAAAAATGTTTATTCCCTCGGTCGTCTCGACGCGGATTCAGAAGGTTTGCTGCTCTTGAGCGACGAAGCGGATCTGAACGCGAAACTTCTTCATCCCGATCACGCGCATGAAAGAATCTACTGGGCGCAAGTCGAACGAATCCCTTCCGCCGAATCGCTCATGCAATTGGAGAAAGGCGTAAAACTTCAGGCGCACAAAACCCTGCCGTGTCGCGCCTGGATGCTGGATCCGCAACCAGAAATTCCGCCGCGCGATCCGCCCATTCGCTTCCGCAAATCCGTTCCCGATTGCTGGATCTGTTTGGAATTGGTGGAAGGAAAAAACCGTCAGGTTCGCCGCATGACCGCCGCGATTGGTCACCCCACGCTCCGACTGCTGCGCGTGCAAATTGGCGCTTTTCGACTGGGAGAAATAAAACCGGGCGAATGGAAACCATTATCTTCAGAGGAACGGAAACTCGTTTTCAACCGGACCTCTAATCCGCGCTGACCACGTTCTTCGGCTTGCCGTTTAGAAACACCCGAAGATTTTCCACCACAGCATCCATCAACCGAGCGCGCGCAGCACGTGTGGCCCACGCAATGTGTGGCGTGACGAAACAATTTTTGGCGGCGAGTAGCGGATTATTTCCAGAAGGCGGTTCGGCGAAAAGCACGTCGAGACCGGCTCCGGCAATTCGAGAATGGTTTAGCCCTGTTGCCAAATCCTGTTCGACCACAAGCCCGCCACGTCCGGTGTTGATCAGGAAGGCCGAGCGTTTCATGAGTGCGAGACGCGGGGAGTTGATAAGACCATTCGTATCCGTCGTCAGCGGACAATGAAGCGTCACGACATCGGAGATCGCTAACAGTTCTTCCAATGGGACAAAACGAATTCCATTTTCGTCGCGTGGCGTTCGTGTGGTCACGACGATGTTCATGCCGAAGGCCTGCCCGATTTTGGCAACAGCGCGGCCGATCTCACCGTAGCCAATAATGCCGAGCGTCAATCCAGAGAGTTCCACGAGAGGAAAATCCCAGTAGCACCAATCGGCGCTTCGTTCCCAACGCCCGTCACGCACCGTTTTCGCGTGGTGCCCGGTGCGTTGCGTGAGTTCAAGAAGGAGGGCGAAAACGTGTTGCGCAACGGAAGCCGTCCCATAGCCCGGCACGTTCGTCACCACAATGTTTCGTTCTTTTGCGGCGTCGAGATCCACCACGTTGACGCCCGTTGCGGTCACGCCGATGTAGCGCAGGCGCGGTAACTGCGAAAGTGTCTCGCGGCGCAATGGACATTTATTCGTCAACACCACGTCGGCGTCCAAGGTGCGGCCAAGTAATTCGTCGGCGGACGTTCGATCGTAAACCTTGCATTCACCCAATTGGCTCAGTGCGTCCCAACTCAAGTCGCCGGGATTCAGAGTAAATCCATCAAGGACAACAATGCGTGTTGATTGAAAAGAGTTCATGTCCAGGAGCGTTTCATAAAGTGGGGCGGGCGTGCGAGCGAGCGAAATTCCAGTTCACTCATGAGTCAATGGGATGCCAACCTGTTCTCCAGGGGTGTAGTGTGCTAACACTTTTTCTGTGATTTCTGAAATTGCCTTGGGTGACCCTTTGATTGCTGCGGCGATTCATACTCTGGCACAACGAGCTTACACGTTGGAAGCGGAACAGATTGGTTGCGCTGATTTTCCCCCACTGCGCGAATCGCTCCAGCAATTTTCCAGATCAACAGATCGTTTCCTGGTTCTTCGCCGATCTGAAACAATTTTGGGCGCGCTTTCATTTTCGTGCGAAGCGGAGGGTGTCGTGATTACCCGGCTCGTGGTCGATCCGGCCCATGTCCGCCAAGGAATCGCTTACCGTTTGCTTGTGGAATTAGAAGGCCTGGTCCTGCCTGGCCGATCCTTTCTTGTCTCGACAGCGAAAGCGAATATTCCAGCGGTTACCTTCTATCAAAAGCTTGGCTATGTGATTTCTGGAATCAGCAAATCGATCTCATTCAGTTTCAGAAAACTCGAAACAGTTGATCCGTCGCGGAAAAGAGCGGCAATACTGCACAATCAGCGCTGTAGCATTTTGGCGAGGCTGGGGCTTTTCTTCAACGGACTGACGAGCGCAAGATTCAATCTTTCGGGTCGGAAAAATTCGTGAGCGACCGCCCGGATTTCACTGGCTCGAACCTCTCCCAGCCGTTTTTTAACTTCTGATGCACGAGGAATTTTCCCATAGCCGAGGAAATGTTCGCCCATCCACATCATCTGCGGCTCGGTGCTTTCGAGGCTCATATCGAGCTGACCGACAACATAGTCTCGGGCGCGACGCAGTTCGCCGGGTGAGACCAATTGAATAGCCAATTGTTTTAATTCGCGCGCGATCAATTTCAACGCTTTCTCTAATTTGTCCGTATCGAGACCGGCCGAAATCACCAGGTCTCCAGTATCAGAGAAAAAGCTGGAGGCGCTGTAAATGGAATACGCCAAACCATGTTTCTCCCGAACACTTTGGAACAAACGCGAGCTCATGTTCTCACCGAGAATCGTGTTGAGCAGGCGCAACGCGTAACGACGTTCGTCGTGCCGGGAACACGCGCGAATGCCAAGCGCGATTTGGGTTTGCTCGGTGTTTTTCGTGAGCAACCGGACGCGCGGCGCGGATTGATTGGCGACGGCAGGCGCAAATACGGTGCGTTGGCCCATACGAAAACGTTTTCCGTATTTCGCAACAGCCTCGACAACTTGTTTGTGCTTCAGTTTTCCAGCGACCGAAATGAGCGTGGCGGAGGTCACATAATTTTCTCGATGATACCTGATAATTCCGTCGCGCGTCGTGGCATCAAGGGTTCTTTCCGTTCCAGCGAGCGAGCGTCCGAGCGGTTGCTCTGGCCAAAGCGTTTCGTTGAGCAGTTCCTGGACGTATTGCTGAGGTTGATCGCGATACATCGCAATTTCCTCTTTGATGACATTGCGTTCGCGCTCGATTTCAACCGGCGCAAAAGTGGAATGGAGAAACATATCGCCAAGCACATCGAGCAATTCGCCGAAGCGATCCGCCCGTGCTTTGGAATAGAAACAGGTATTTTCCTCGGAAGTGAACGCGTTTAAATATCCACCGATGCCTTCAACGTCTTGCGAAATTTTTTCCGCAGACCGTTTTTTGGTTCCTTTGAAAAGCAAATGTTCGATGAAATGAGAGACCCCGCTGATTTCCGCCGGTTCGTGTCGTCCGCCCACGCCCACCCAGATTCCCAAACTGACACTGGCCATGTGGGGCATTTCCGCCGTCGCAATGGTGAGTCCGTTTTGGAGTCGAGTGATCTGATACATCGGAGATATTTAAGCACGGTTGCCCAAGGATGCACACGGATTCTGAAAGATTGAGCAGAAAGCCGAATCGCGAATGGACCTGGGGCGATTCAATCTTTCAACGCCGCTCATCTCTCCCGTCCATGATGGTCACGCCAACGCTTTTGGAATGACATCTGGCGGACCGACGCGTCGTTTGTAATCAAGAATGATGTCCACCGCAACTTGCGGGTCGTCAGTTAAGGTAATCAGATCAAGATCGCCTGGACTGATCAGCCCATTCTTTTCCAGGGTATTTTTCGACCAACGGAGGAGGCCGCTCCAATAATCTTCGCCGATAAGAATCAATGGATATCGGGGAATGCGGCGGGTCTGGACGAGCGTGATGACTTCAAAAAATTCGTCGAGCGTCCCAAATCCGCCGGGCATGAAGATGAAACCGAGACTGTATTTAACGAAGCAGACTTTGCGTGTGAAGAAGTAGTGGAAATCAATCGGGATATTTGAAAATCTGTTTCCTTTCTGCTCAAAGGGAAGCTCGATATTCAGTCCCACCGACTTCCCTTTTCCTTCACTCGCACCACGATTGGCCGCTTCCATAATGCCAGGCCCGCCGCCCGTCACCACCGCAAGATTTTGCTTGGCGAACATTTTGCCCAGTGTCACAGCCATCTGATAATGCGGATTCGTAGGCGGAAGACGGGCGGAGCCAAAGATCGTGACCGCAGGACCAACCTGGGAAAGTGTTTCAAACGAATCAACGAACTCAGCCATGATCCGGAAAATGCGCCACGGATCTTCTTTGGTAAAAGGGGTGTTTGTCTGGACATTCATTCGGCGAGAATAGAAATAGATTTTCTTAATGTCGAATTGGGAATTGGACCGGGACGGTTCTGGAGGGAACCTGTAGGCAAAATCGCTTTTGCTTCAGAAGCTGTGACCAAAATCACTTCCTGTGTCGCGCCAAAAAGCCGATCTCGTTTCCGGCAAGATCAGCGCGACGTTGCTGCGCCAGAACGTTTCCGTAAATCACCACGTCGCGGACAAACATATCAATCCGGTTTTTAAATTGTTCGCCCACAATCTCTCCGTCCTTCAAGTCCATGTTATCTGAAAAAGAAACGCCGTAAGGCAAACTCCACGCATAACATTGCCGTGCGACGGTGCGTAGTTGGTCCGTCACGGTTAATCCCTTTTCATGCGAAGCAACAATTGTGGCGAAAAGTTTTCCGGCAAATTCTCGCCAGAAATGGTCCAAAAAACTCTTCATCGCGCCGCTCATGGAGCCATGATAATCCGGAGTGCCGAGAAGCAGGACATCCGCCTCCTCGACTCGTTTTTTGAGGGCAGGAAAAGCAGGCGCGTCATAGGAAATATCGGGATTGTAAAGCGCCAGCGGTTCACGTTCGAAATCGAGGATGTCCACGACGCATCCGGCGGCTTCCAGCTTCTTCGACAGATGGCCAATCATGACGCGTGTTACGGAATCTCGATGCAAACTTCCAATTACAGCCAGAACACGAAGGGGGGTTTCAGACATAGAAATAAGATTCGCCGATTATTTCATCAAGTGGAGGAATTCCAAGAGTCGCACTAATCCGTACGAGATCGTCCCACAAATTGGAATCGTCAGAATCCAGGCCCAAACCATTTTTTGAATCACAGATAAGTTTAGTGCGCCAAAACGCTTGGCCGCGCCAACGCCAATGATGGATGCAGAAATATTATGCGTCGTTGAAACTGGGATTCCGAGATGGGTTGCTAAAAAAATCACCACGGCAGAACTGGTTTCCGCTGCGAATCCGTTGATCGGTTGGAGTTTCACCATTTTGTGGCCAAGGGTGCGAATAATCCGCCAGCCACCCGCCGCCGTCCCCGCGCACATCACGATGGCACAAGTTATCTTGATCCACAGGGCAATTTCCACTTCCTTCCCGGCTGCTGGCTCCGGGGTGTACAAGAAAGAGAGCCAATCGGGCAGGTGGTTGAACACTCCGGCAGTTGTTCCCGTCATCAAAGCGAGGGCAATGATGCCCATGGTTTTTTGCGCGTCGTTGGTGCCATGCATAAAACCCATTCCACCGGCGCTCAGGATCTGCATTTTACCAAACACTTTATTTATGGTATGGGGACGCAAACGTTGGAGTGTGATGTAGAGAATGGCCATGATGATGAAGCCGAGAACGAAGCCCATCAGTGGCGAAAGCGCCATTGGAACGATCACTTTCCACAAAAGTCCTTTGCCTTTCACCCAGGATTCCGCCGAGGGTTGCGACCAGATAATGACATGCCAATTGTTTTTGGCAGCGGCGAGCGCAGCGCCGCACAGGCCGCCGATCAGCGCATGGCTGGAACTCGACGGCAAACCAATCCACCAGGTAAAAAGATTCCAGACAATTGCTCCGATTAACGCGCAAATCAGGGCCTCACTTGTGAGCGTAAAAATTTTGGTATCCACCAGGCCCGATGAGATGGTTTTGGCAACGGCTGTTCCCCACATTGCACCGACCAGATTAGTGATCGCCGCCAGACCGATGGCCTGTCGGGGAGTCAGGACTTTTGTGGAAACCACTGTCGCGATGGCATTTGCAGTATCGTGAAAACCGTTGATGTATTCGAAAGCCAACGCAACAAAAACCACGATCAGAATAAGCGTCATGAGGAGATGAAGATGTCAGGAATTTTTGAGCACGATATGGTTGATCACGTTCCCTGAATCCCGGCACCGGTCAGTCACCTTCTCCAACAAATCAAACAATTCCTTCAAAAAAACGGCTTTGAGCGGTTCATGTTTTCCAGAATACAAATCCCGCAACAATTCGAGCACGAGCTGGTCGGCTTCACCTTCAATTGCCTGAAGCTGGTCGTTATGCCTGAAAATTTGCTCCGGGTTCACGCCTTGCCGCAGTTCCTTGATCATTTGCAAGAGCGTATCAGTCGCTTTTTCCATCATGGCCATCTGGCGGGAGATATTGATGCCGTTCAAAAACTGAGGTGCGATCAGAATTCGTTCGCCGACTTTCTCGACAGTTTTTGGAATGCGATAAAGAGCGAAGGATAGCGCCTCGATGTCTTCACGTTCGAATGCAGTCACAAAGGTCGTGGCCACCATCTCGCTGATCTGTTGGGCAATCCGTTTCTCCTTTCGTCGCGCAGCCACGAAATCTTCCAGCGTCCGCGCTTCCGCCGCGCTCCTCACCAACTTGATCAAGGCTTGCACGCTCGCCCGACCTTCTTCCGCACTAGCTTCGAGCAAATCGAAAAATTTATCTTCTTTGCCGAGTAATTTCTGTAATGAAAACATAAAATGGTTGTGGCGTCCTGACTTGCAGCCGAAACCTTTAGGTACGACACGGACTGAAACAAGGGAAAAATATTTATGAAGCAAAAATTCTATTACGACACGAAAAGGAAATTGCTTGGTATCAATCGCAGCCTGAATATATTCGCGCGCGATGATTCACGTTGGAATTGGCTATGATGTCCACCCGCTGGTTGCCGGACGAAAATTGATTTTGGGCGGGGTAGAAATCGCCCACAGCAAAGGCCTGGAAGGGCATTCTGATGCCGACGTTCTGATGCACGCGATTTGCGACGCGGTGCTCGGCGCGATTGGTGAAGGCGACATCGGCCAGTTTTTTCCGAACACCGACAAGCGATGGCGCGGTGCGGCGAGCAAAATATTTTTGCAGGAAGCCGCGCGGCAAACCAGTTTTCACGAAGGAAGAATTGTTAACATTGACGCGACGATCATTGCCCAGGAACCCAAGGTCATGCCTCATGCAGCCGCAATGAAAATCAAAATTGCGGAAGCGCTGGGAATCAACGTCACAAAGATTGGAATCAAAGCGACCACCAACGAGCAGCTCGGATTTATCGGCCGTGGCGAAGGCATCGCGGCGATGGCGGTCGCAAGTGTGGATTTGCCGGAGAAATAATTTATGGCCAAAGCAGAAATCAGTTGGCGCCGCACGACGGACGAAGGCGAAAAAGTTCAGGTTTACGCGCAACATATCGGCAACCAATGGAAGTTTTTCATGCGCGGCAAACGCTATGATCAATGGGAAGTCGTCAAAGAGCCGCCGCTGGAAGATTGGTTGGAACTTCTGGATTCCGTGCAGCGCCGGATTTCCCGCAATCTCCAACGTCCAGAGGAGGAAGGCCGGATTAAGAAGGCGATCAAAGAAAAGTTTCCAGACGCAACTATTGGCAATGATAAAGATGAATGACGCGCCGTTGATTTTGATTTCGCCCAGCACGCAGCGCAAAGGGGTGGAGTTTTCAGACGCATCGATCAGCCTTTCCAACCGTTACACCGAAGCGATTATCGCTGCCGGAGGGATTCCCATCATCATCCCCTGCACCGCTTCGAAAGAGCTGATCGCAGAATACCTCCGCCGCGCTGATGGTCTGCTGCTCACGGGTGGGGACGATGTTCAGCCCAAAATTTACTCGCCAGACCTCGGCGATCAACTCAGCAAAACAGTTGGCACGGTCGAACCGGAGCGGGACGTTTTGGAATTGCACTTGATCGATGAAGTTTTCCGACAGCACAAACCGTTACTGGCGATTTGTCGCGGTCATCAAATTCTAAACGTGGCTCTCGGCGGGGACCTGATTGTGGATATTCCCACGCAGGTTCCTCGCGCGTTGAATCATCGGCGCATGAACGCTAAAGGCGACAAAGTTCATGAAGTTGCATTGACGCCTGACTCACTTTTGGCCAAAGTCACCGGCGCACGCACTTTGGGCGTGAACAGCACGCATCATCAAGCGGTAGGCCGCGTAGCTAGTCTGCTTCGAGTTACAGGGAAAAGTCCCGATGGAATCGTGGAAGCAATGGAGTTGAAAAATACTGGGCTGTTGCCGTATTTATTAGCCGTTCAATTTCACCCAGAGCGTTTGGTGGATCGTTACAAAGAGTTTTCGCAGATATTCAGGAGCTTTGTTTGTTCTTGCGACGTCGCGAGCACAAAAAAAATATGAAACATAAAGTAATGGTAGTGGAAGATACGCCCGAGATTCGTGATCTTCTCAGCACAATTTTAAAATCCGGCGGCTACGAACCCCTTCCCAAAAGCAATGCTGCTGAATTGAAAACGTCTTTCTCCGGACCTGAGCCAGATATCATGTTGCTCGACCTCGCGTTGCCGGATGGAAACGGAATGGAGCTGCTCCCGTTGGTGAAAAAACAATGGCCCGACACGCAGGTCATCGTCCTCACCGGCAAAGCTGATTTTGATACCGCTGTCGAAGCCACCAAGCGCGGCGCGTATTCTTTCCAACCAAAACCTTTTGAAGCGAAGGCCCTTTTGTTCACCGTCGAGAAAGCGCTCGAACATCGCCAGATTTTGCTGGAACGGCGTGAAGCGATTTTCCCGATTTTCCAAAGCGCCTCGATGAAAAACGTGGTGCGCACGATCGAACGCGTTGCGCCAAGTGACGTTTCTATTTTGATCACCGGCGAAAGCGGAACTGGCAAAGAAGTCATCGCCGATTTGATCCACAAATTAAGCAATCGCAGCAAAGGTCCATTGGTTAAAATCAACTGCGCCGCGCTCCCCCGTGAATTGATCGAAAGCGAATTGTTCGGCTCCGTCAAAGGTGCTTACACCGGTGCCAATGCGGATCGCGATGGTTTGTTCCGTCAGGCAGAAGGTGGATCGCTCTTCCTCGACGAAATTTCAGAAATGCCCATTGATACGCAAAGCAAATTGCTTCGCGTATTGCAGGAAAAAGAAGTGCGGCCCGTGGGCGGAAAAGTCAGTTACAAGAGTGATTGCCGAATTATTGCCGCAACGAATCGCCAGACGGAAGCCGCGATCAAAGACGGCAAGTTGCGCGAGGATTTGTTCTATCGTATCAGCGCCATCTCGGTGGATCTTGCGCCGTTGCGGGAACGACGCGAAGACATTTTGCCGCTCGCCAACACTTTCCTGAAACGTTACGCGTCGCAGGCCGACCGGAACATCACCGGCTTCAGCAAGGCCGCCTCTGAAATGCTCACGACCTTTGATTGGCCCGGAAATATTCGCCAGTTGCAGAACGAAATCCAACGCACCGTCCTGATGTGCGAAAACAACGTCATCGACGTGCAGGACTTATCGATCACCACGGTGATGAGTCAAAATGAAGTTGAAGATCTCACGTTGATGGAAGCAATGGAGCGGAACACCATCGAAAAAATCCTCAAAGAAACCGGCGGGAACAAACTCGAAACCGCCAAGCGCCTCGGCATTGGTCGCCAAACGCTTTACAACAAGATCAAAGTTTACGGCATCGAGACCTGATCGGACTCAGCCATTCTATCGGAAAAGCGACGAGGCAACTTTCGTCGCTTTTTCTTTTCACGGTAACCAGGACGAATTCTCCATTGCCCGATCTTCTCCTTTGCACAATATTCACGACTCATTTTTATGCGCAGACAATACCCGTTTCATTTGATCGAACCGAAGTGGCAACAGTTTTGGGAAAAGGAAAAAAGCTTTCGAGCCTTCAATCCGAACGACTCCGTGCCGGACGGGCATTCTTTTGGGAAACGCCATGGATTATCTGGAAAAGTCTCCGCTGAACAATTGCCTCCGAAATTCTATATTCTCGACATGTTCCCCTACCCGTCCGGCGCGGGTTTGCATGTCGGACATCCGGAAGGTTACACCGCGACCGATATTCTAGCGCGATACCGACGCGCCAAAGGTTTCAACGTTTTGCATCCGATGGGCTGGGACGCATTCGGTTTGCCCGCCGAACAATACGCCATCAAGACCGGCCAGCATCCGCGCAAAACGACCGAGGAAAATATCGCCAACTTCAAACGCCAAATAAAATCGCTGGGCTTCAGCTATGACTGGTCTCGCGAAGTTGATACGACCGACCCGAAATATTTCAAGTGGACGCAGTGGATTTTTCTCAAACTTTACAATTCGTGGTTCAATCCAAAGACGAATAAAGCCGAGCCGATTGAAACGTTGGAGTATCCGGCAGAATTGCAAGATACGACTCCCTCTCCCCCATCCGATGGAGGAGAGGGTCGGGGAGAGGAGGCTGTTTCAAAAACCCCTCTCCTCAATCCTCTGCCCACTCGTTCCTCGCCGGGAGAGGAAGAAGATCGCGCCGCAAAACGCCGCGAGTTCCGCGATAACAAACGCCTCGCCTTTGTCTCCGAAGCGCCGGTGAATTGGTGCGAAGAACTCGGCACCGTTTTGGCCAATGAAGAAGTCATCGACGGCAAAAGCGAAGTCGGCGGATTTCCTGTGGTTCGCAAACCGATGCGCCAATGGATGCTCCGCATCACCGCCTACGCCGAACGTTTGCTCAATGATTTGGAAGGAATTGATTGGAGCCATTCGCTTAAAGAAATGCAGCGGAATTGGCTTGGGCGAAGTGAGGGAGCGGAGGTTCAATTCAAAATTCAAAATTCAAAATTCAAAATCGAAGTCTTTACCACGCGACCTGACACACTCTTCGGCGCTACTTACATGGTGCTTTCGCCGGAACACAAATTGTTGGATGAAATCACGACAACGGAACAGAAAGCGGAAGTGGAGAAATATAAAACGGTTGTTTCAGGGAAAAGTGATTTGGAACGCACTGAACTTGCGAAAGAGAAATCCGGCGTGTTCTCAGGTGCCTACGCAATCAATCCAGTCACTGGAGAAAAAATTCCGATCTGGATTGCAGATTACGTTTTAGCAACTTATGGCACGGGCGCGATCATGGCCGTACCTGCACATGACACACGCGACTTCGAATTCGCAAAGAAATTCAATCTCCCCGTCGTCCAAGTGGTCCAGCCACTCGATGCGAAAATCGAATGGCAAGGGTTTGTAGATGAAGGCACCTCAGTTAATTCGACTGGGAAGGAAATCTCAATTACCGGTCTTTCTACATCCGAAGCCAAAAAGAAAATCACTGACTGGCTCGAATCCAAAGGTCTCGGCAAAAAAACCATCAACTACAAACTCCGCGACTGGCTTTTCAGCCGCCAGCGTTATTGGGGCGAGCCGTTCCCAATCATTTGGAAGAGCGACGCGAACGGAAATCTTTTTCACGAAGCGTTGCCGGAATCCGCGTTGCCCTTGATGCCGCCCG
>JBBQAX010000066.1:0-16109 GCA_038316905.1 Verrucomicrobiota bacterium
CCCGCGCAAATTATCCAACGGCGAACTCGAACGACTCACGCGCCGTTACACGCAAGAAATGATTCCATTTATCGGGCCGCAAATCGATGTCATGGCGCCCGACCTCGGCACGAACGAACAAACGATGGCGTGGATGATGGATACGTATTCGATTTACGCGGGCCACACCGTTCCGAGCATTGTCACGGGAAAACCCGTTTCAATTGGCGGCTCGCTCGGTCGGCGCGAATCCACCGGACGCGGTGCCGCCTATCTCATTAATCGCGCGATGGACACGGTTGGACTCGACGCGGGAAATGCAACGGCTGTCATACAAGGTTTTGGAAATGTCGGATCGGTTGCGGCGTATTCGCTTGCGAAATACGGCGTAAAAGTGATCGCGGTCAGCGATGCGTTCGGAGGCTTGTTCAATGCAAAAGGTCTCGATCTTTGGGAACTGGAGAAATACGTCGCGCAAACGAAAAGCGTCGTCGGATTCAAAGAAGCCGAACCAATCACGAATGAGAAATTGTTGGAATTGAAATGCGACATTTTGGTTCCCGCCGCAATGGAGCGACAAATCACAGAAAAGAACGCCGCGAAAATTAATTGTCGAATTTTGGCTGAAGCCGCGAATGGCCCGGTCACGCCCGAAGCCGATGTGATTTTGCAACAGCGTCCGGAAATTTTTATTATTCCCGACATTCTCTGCAACGCGGGCGGCGTGATCGTTTCCTATTTCGAGTGGGTGCAGGACTTGCAGAGTTTCTTTTGGACGGAAACCGAAGTGATGGACAAACTCTTCCGCATTCTGGAACAAGCCTTTACGCAAACGCTCACGATGAGCCGCAAAGAAAAAATCACGATGCGTCTGGCGGCGTTGAGTCTGGGAATCAAGCGTGTGCAAGAGGCGAAGAAGATTCGAGGGTTGTTTCCCTAGAAACTGTTCGGCTGAATCCCGCCTTGGCCTATTATTTTTTCAGGAGATTTATCAATTCCTGTGATGTTTTTTCTGCATCGTTAGCAATTGGGGCGTTTATTCCCAATTGTGGAACGCTTACTTGATTTGCAATCACCCCTCCATGAACAAGGCGACTGTCTTCGATTGGAGACTTGCGTCCATTTTTTGTTGGCCGACGAGAAGTATCACCAACCCATGAAAATTTTGGCTGATAGTCCGTGAACTTATCGTTGCTTAACACGCCACAATTCAGCGCTTCCGCTTGGGAAAGAATAAAATAGTCTGCCTCTGCGCCTCCAGTGATTACGGCAAAATGATCGGGGAGAGATTTAAGAAGCATTTCAAAAACAGTTACCTGATCGGGACGAAACCTCTTTAAAACAGGGTGGGTTTTAGCATCCAAAATGCAGATGAAATCGTGGCCTTGTTTTTTCAAGGCCACGAGCACCGTCAGCAATATCTGCAAATTAATTCGATGAGTGGAAGGATTTTGTGCCCAGTTCATGATGTTCAACCCATCAACGATCAACATTGAGTTTGCATCTGGTGCTTGCCCATCTGATTCTCGTCCCAGTTCGGATTTGGGTTGTTTATCTGTGAGTTCGACATTTTTACGCCCTGTGATTGCCTTCTCTCCCTCAAGTTGTTTGTTACGTTCTTCCAACCGTTTCAAGTCATCGTGAATTTCCGAAAACTTTTGACTGGGAATCAGCAGGCTTAGGTTGCAGCCATATTTTTCGCAGATTTTTTGAGCAAGAGTTGCGTCGATGCTTTGATTCACAGATGCAAAACATCCAAGTCCCATGAGATCGGCAATAAGTTGAAATGGTCTGCGTTTAAGTTGATCGGCCAAATCTTCTACGACAATTGGCGATTTTACCACGATAGTCGTGCCAGCTACCGGTGGAATTAATTCTGAAACATTTTTTTCGGAAAATTGAGCGTTCACATTTTGAAGTTCGGGTTTCCGATTAACTTCCCGCGCAAAATGCAAAACCGTACTCTTTTCAACTTTTTTATTTAACGTTTGCTGCGCCGGTTGTTTTGGTAACAAGACGAAGCTAGTTTTTTGTGGAGTGGAATCTGGTGCTGCGAAGGGTTTTGAAATAATTTTGATTGGAGCGGACGTGGATAAGTCGGAAATTTTTACTCCACCGAGTTTTTCTTCTAAATATTCAGCGGTAATTCTGTCGAGAGAACTTGAAGCAACTTTTGCAGCGATTCCTAATTCCTTAGCCTTGGCGAGAACATCTTTGTTTTCGATTCCAAGTTTTTTTGCGATTTCATAGACACGAATAGGCATAGTAACCTTTCTCTAATATTCGCCCGTAGGCGATCTGTTTTTATTTTTACGGTTCCTCCCATTTGGCCGGAACCTCAATTACTCTCTTCTTCCTCAGAAGAGATCTAAGACGGGCGAACTTTATCGGCGGGACTAACTTCGGCAAGCTTTTTTCTCTGTTGAAAATTTAGATAATTTAAGCCGACTTGCGCCACTCAATAACTTTTAAGATATTCTTTCCATGAGTAATCGGGAAATCGTCATCGACTTGATTCAGAAGCTTCCAGAAAATACTTCGCTCCACGAAATTGCTCGCGAGATCAAGTTTATTGCCGGTGTGCGAGAGGGATTTGAGCAGATCGAACGAGGCGAAGGAATTCCCGCCGAGGAAGTCAGGCAGATGATGCCCTCATGGATTTCAAAGTAATAATTTCTCCACCAAAAAGACCTCTTGATTTCGAGGCTTGACGACCGGTTTAAATGAGACTAATTATAATCTCAAATGAGCGCCACGCCGACAAAGCCTTCCAAAAAGAAAATCGAAATGGTTAATATTTGCGTTCACCAATCTGCCGATGAAATGGCCATGCGGGAAATGGCTCCGGCTTACATGATTGAGCGGATTCACCAGGGATTGCCTATTTATGAGCTGGATGCTTTGCAGGAAAGTCTGGCGGTACCGATGGAGGTTTTGGCCGCCAAACTGGGCATCTCCAAAGCGACCTTGCAACGACGCAAAATCGAAGGGCGGTTGGACGCGATGGAATCGGAGCGTGTGCTGCGATTTGCGCGTTTGATGGGGAAAGCAATCAATGTTTTTGGATCGGAAGATAATGCGCGGGAATGGTTGAACAAAGCGCAGTTTGGCTTGGGAGGCGCAGTTCCGCTGGATTACGCAGAGACAGAAATTGGCGCGCGCGAAGTGGAGAACCTTTTGGGACGCATTGAATATGGAGTTTATTCCTGATGGCAGAAGGGTGGCGCATCGTGCCGGAGAATCGCGCTGAGAACGCCTTCGGCGGCGAGGGGGCAAGGTTGTTTGGTGGACGTTGGAATTCTGCGGGTGTAGCCCTCGTTTATGGAAGCCAGCACAAATCGCTCGCTGCACTGGAGTTGCTGGTTCATTTCAATCCCATTACTCCGAATCGTTTCAAAGTTTTTCACTTTCAATTCCCGGATTCGTTGATCGAAACAGTTTCCTTGCGAAGTCTTCCGAAAGATTGGCGTCAGGAACCGCCGCCGCCATCCGCGCAACATT
Source organism: Verrucomicrobiota bacterium (assembly GCA_038316905.1). Taxonomy (GTDB): domain Bacteria; phylum Verrucomicrobiota; class Verrucomicrobiia; order Limisphaerales; family CANJXF01; genus CANJXF01. Next base: position 3,481 of record JBBQAX010000066.1, read on the forward strand.
TTGGTAACATCTGGGCGCGAGGATTGAGTTCGGCGGTTCTCGCGATTCCGAGCGTCATTATTCCTGAGGAAGTAAATTACCTGCTGAATCCAGCGCATCCTGATTTCAAAAAGATCACGATTGGAAAACCGGAAGAATTTTCTTTCGATTCGCGGTTGCTGATTTAGTTGGAAGGATCTGGTTTTCTTACAACCCGCGATCTTCCAAATCATCTTCTTCTAATCCGAGGTAATGGCCGAGTTCGTGAAAGTAGGTGATGCGGACTTCTTCTTTGTATTCCGACTCGTCGCCAAACCAGATGTTCTCCAGAAAAAGAATGATGTGCGCGGTCAGATGGCCATGCGCAAGGTGAGTTTCAGCGAGTGGATTTCCAACGAACAATCCCAAAGTGTCAGGCGCAACATCATTGAGTTGTTGGGGGTCGGGTCTCGGCTCAAAATAAACAGGCAATTTTTCAGCGGGCAGGCGGAGTTCTTCGGGCAATTCGGCAATCAAATGATCAATTTCGGTTTTGGCGACGGAGAAAAGCCATTCCCATTCTGGCGCGACTGAGTCGTTTGACGAATCCATTTTTCGAAGTCCGAGGCGGTTGATGAGCCGGACTGCCCACTATACTTTCCGTGAATCGTGAGTTTTTAAAAACCGTTTCAGAGTAGCGGGATTACTCTCGAAAAATTGCGCGAGGCCGGAAAGGATTTCTACGGTTTCAGGACTGAGATGATGTTCGATGCCTTCAATGTCATGACGTTGGGTTTCTTCATCCAAACCGAATAGAGAAAAAAATCGCGAGAGAGTTTCGTGTCGCTTTTGAATTTGCGTGGCGACGGCGTGGCCTTTGTCAGTGAGGATGAGACCGCGATATTTTTCGTATTTCAAATAACCGAGTTCGTCGAGGCGTTGCACCATGCTCGTGACGGAGGCTTGGCGGACTTTGAGGGAAGACGCGATGTCCACGACGCGGGCGTAGCCTTTCTCTTGGATTAGCTCGTGAATGCGTTCGAGATAATCTTCGGCGCTTTGGCTGGGCAACGATGACTTGGACATCGTAGGAATTAAGCATGGATTGAGAAGCGATGGCAAGACGCAGCTCTTGGCTGGGTTTAGCAACATCGAATATTGGACGTTGAACCTCGAATGGCGAACTACCGAACGCGCGCACTTGCCAAAACCGTTGGTGTAAGGCGAAATTCACCCAATGAGACTTTTCAATTTAGTATTTGCGACGGCGTTGGCGGTGGTTTGTGTTTCTTGCGGCAAACGCTCGGATAATTTTTCAACGGAAAAATCGGGCGATACGAACCAGCAGATTTTTCAGGTCAAAGGCGTCGTGGAAGAAATCAAGCCGGATGGAAAAAGCGCGATTATCAGACACGAGGAAATCCCGGATTACATGGCGGCGATGACGATGGAGTTTGAGACAAAAACGACCAATGAATTGCAAGGGTTGCAACCGGGTGATGCGATTTCGTTTCGCATGATTGTCACGGAAGATGATGGGTGGATTGATCAGGTGAAAAAGCTGGACGTGCCGCCAACGGAATTTCCGTCGCGCGCCACGATGCGTCGCGTTCGGGACGTTGAGCCATTGAATGTAGGCGACCCTTTGCCGGAATATCATTTCACCAACGAACTTGGAGAAGCGGTGAATTTGAGCCAGTACAAAGGCGACGCGCTCGCGATCACTTTTATTTTCACAACGTGTCCATTTCCCACGATGTGTCCGTTGCTCTCGAAAAATTTCGCGGAAACAGAAAAGAAGCTGAAAGAAATGCCCGACGCACCGAAAAACTGGCGTTTGCTGACCATTTCTTTCGATCCAGAAAAAGACACGACGGAAGTGCTGAAACGTTACGCTGAGCGTTACAAATACGATCCCAAACATTCGAGTTTTCTCACTGGCGATTTGATGGAGATCACTGCAATTGCCGAGCAGTTTGGGCAAACATTCTGGCGCGAAGGTGGTTCAATCAGCCACAACGTTCGCACTGCCGTGATCGACGCAAACGGCAAAATCCAAAAGATCATTCCTGAGAACAAATGGACGAGTGACGAGTTGGTGGAGGAAATCGTGAAAGCCGCCGCAGTTCCTGAATCGGAAGCACCTTAACTCATTTTTGTGAGACGTCGTTTTGTTAGCCAGTTGTTAAACTGATCCAACACGACGGCGATGATCACAACTGCGCCGATGATGATCTGGCTGTAATTCTGATTAATCCCGAGAATGACAATTCCCGTGCTGATCATTTGCAGGATTAGCGCGCCTAGAACCGCGCCGAGCGCCGAGCCTTTTCCACCCGACAAACTGGCCCCGCCGACCACCGCCGCGGCAATGACATTGAGCTCGTAGCCTTGCCCATCACTTGAAGACGCGCTGCCGTAATAACCTAGAGCGAGTAGCGCTGCGACTCCGGCTGCCAGACCAGAAACAACATAAACGCTCAACTTGGTTCGGCCCACGTTAATACCGCTGAAACGACTCGCCATCTCGTTTCCGCCAACCGCGTAAATCCTTCGCCCCATCGCGAGGCGCGATAAATAAATCGCGCCCAGGACCATCATGAGGAGCATCACTGCAAGCGGCACTACGCTCAATCCTCCGCTGGTTTCCCAACGCACCAGATCGCGAAAAGTTTGCGGAAATCCACCAATCGATTGTCCATTGGTAACGACGAAGGCGACTCCACGGAAAATTGCCATGGTTCCAAGTGTGATGATGAAAGGATGAACTTTAAGGGCGACGATCAGAGATCCATTGAACAATCCGCAAGCGGTTCCCGCTGCGAGGCAAGCGAGGACTCCTGGAAAAATGGCGTTTGCATTTCCACCCGCCTCCAATCGGCTAAAAACTGTCGCGCCTAAAACTGAAGCCAGTGCGTAAATTGCTCCCACCGATAAGTCGATTCCTCCGGCAACAATCACGAAAGTCGCTCCCACCGCCATGATCGCAACGAAGCTCGTGTCTTTGGCGAGTTGGATGAGCGTTCGTGAGTTTAGAAATTTATTTTTTTCCACCATCACGCGCTCGATCTCGCCATCCGCCGTTTTTCGCAGTTCAGGCATCGGAACGCGTCCACCGAAAATAGTGAGCAACATTCCGAGCACGAAAATGACCACGAGCAGACCGCCTTCCTGCAAGTGCAATTGCCGCGCCGGTTTGAGTTTCGAATTGGCTAAAGTCATCGGTAGTGCGCGACGCTACCGACTTTGAGTTTCAAGTTCAAAGGCCAAGTTTTGTAACGAAGTTCTGAAAAAAGTTTGTATTCGTTTGAACAAATCCGTATCTCTTCACATCGAAGTAGCAAAACAAATTGACCATTCCTCCTCGCGCGTGAAATCATTTCGCGACAGGTCAATTTGAGATCGGTTTTTTTAAATGAACGTTCCCATGTACTTATTGGCGGAATCGCAATTGCATTACGTCTGGTCAAACGCCCCGAACGAAGGACGAGTGATCCTGATCATCCTGCTCGTCTTTTCCATTTTCGCGTGGTGGGTGATGGCTTTCAAAGCTCTCCAGATGAGTCGCGCAAAAAAGCTCAACACGTTCTTCGATGCGGAATTTCGCGCTCAAAAAAATGTTCTCGGAATTTTCGACCGCCGCATTCAGGTGGAGGGTTGTCCGATGTTTACCGTCTATCACGATGGCAGCATCGAAATTGATGCGCGGTTGAAAGATCCGAATACGGAAGGTCGTAAAAAATATATTTCGCTGAAATCGATGGAGCATGTGAAGCGCACTTTGGAAAACGCGGTCGCGCGTGAGTCAATCAAACTCGAAGCGGGTTTGATTTTGCTGGCGATTGCTGTCAGTGGCGCGCCCTTTCTTGGCCTGCTTGGAACAGTTTGGGGCGTGATGATTACCTTTGCGGACGTGGCGCAGACGCGCCAGGCAGATCTTGTCACGATGGCACCCGGCGTTTCCACCGCGCTTGTCACCACCGTCGCTGGTTTGCTTGTCGCGATCCCGTCGATGTTTGGTTACAATTGGCTCGTCCATACGTTGCGCGTCCAGACCGTTCAACTGGACAATTTTGCGCAAGAATTTATCTCCAAGATCGAGACGGAATTTTTGAAAGAGGATGAATAATTTAGGTCGAGAGCCGAAAGTCGAGAGTCGAGAGCCGGAAACGCAGGCTCTTGCGCTCGACCCTCAACCCTCGACCCTCGACCGAGCATGAGACGTTTTTCCAAACGCAATTCGCTGGTGACGTTGAATGAAATCAACATCACGCCGCTATTGGATTTGGCGTTTGTGTTGTTGCTGATTTTCATCATCACGCGCCCGATGATGGAGCAATCGATGGATTTGAAATTGCCGAAAGGTGGGACGAAGGCTGGTCAAGTGGAAGCGAAAGATCGCGTGACGGTCGATATCGGAGAACGAGGAACCTACAAATTGAACGGACGACAAATGCCTTTGCAGCCGATGCTGGACCAATTGAAGAATATGACGCGTGCGAATCCAAATGCGTTTGTCTCGATTCGCACCGATAAAAAAGCGCCGAGTGAATATTTTTATGCCGTCATGGACGGATGCCAAAAACGTGAGATTGTTCGTTTCGAATTGAAAACAGCCCCGGAGAATTGATGAATCGCCTGCAAAAAAAATGTTTTTTCGGCGTGATGTTGTTGCACGTCCTGCCGCTGCTGATCGCAGTGGTCGGCACGGCTTTTTTCAATAAGGAGACGCCGATTTCTGATTCGCCGCAGATTATTGAAATCATTCCATTGGACGCGATCGTGACGGACGGCCCGACTCGCGGCGGCAGCCCAGCGGTGGCATCGGCGCCTGAGACGATTCCCGAGCCGGTAGCCAAGCCAAGTCCTGCTCCTCCAAAGCCAGCACCGGAACCTGAGCCAGAACCTGAGCCACCCAAGCCGGTTGAGGTTCCAAAGGTGAAGATTGTTGAGAAGGAAGTTGAGTCAGAACTTCCGGTAGAAAAAAAGCAGCCGAAAGCGGTGGTAAAACCGGCCCCTGTTCCGAAAGTGGCGGCAAAGCCTGAGCCGAAACCGAAGCGCAATATTGATATCAGCAAACCAACTGTTCTTAGCTCCAAGGAGAAACGTGCTGCCGCAGAAGCAACGCAGCGTGCAGCCGAGCAACGAGCGAGAGATCAGCGCGTTTCTGCGCTCAACAGTTCGTTGAAAAAGCTAGGTCGAAATTTGTCGGAACCAACCTCGTTTGACCGCGGTGGCTCTGGGGGCGCGGGCGGCGGACAAGCGGAAATCAATTACGGTGATTTAGTTTTGCATAAATATGACACCAACTGGATTGCTCCTTTGGAAGTGGATGATGATGTTTCAATCGCCAAGGCACGGGTTGTCATTGCCCGAAATGGAAATGTGATTTCGTCAGAGATTATTAGAGGTTCCGGGAATGCGATTTTAGACAAATCAGTTCGACGCGCTTTAGATTCCGTTCGCTTCATCGCGCCGTTTCCCTCGGGCAGCTCAGATTCACAACGTACTTACATCATCAATTTTAACTTAAAATCCAAACGAGGTATCGGATGAAGAATATACTTATTGTCGCAACTTTCATTTCGCTTTTATTGACGCCGTTCCTTCAACGAACGTCTGCGCAAACCCGGGAACTGGAACTCAATAAATATGCGAATTCCAACGAGGCAATTCCCATTTCAATGAGCGGATTCTCTGGCACAGCGCAGGAGGTTCTAAAATTTGACCTGGAAGTTCACGGGTTTGTCTTTGTCGGAAACGACGCTGCGTCATTTATTTTGACGGGGAATAACAATGGTCAGGTTGAGGGTCGGTTAACGGACAAGAATAAAAATTCTCTACTCGCACGCGCTTACACTGGCGGTTCGGCACGTTCGCAAGCACACGCTTTAGCGAATGACGTGATTTTGGCGATCACGGCGCGCAAGGGAATTACTCAGGGCAAAATCGCATTTCGACTCGGCAAAGGACAAACCAGTGAAATTTATGTCGCAGATTATGATGGTGCCAACGCCGTGGCTGTGACGCAGGATAATTCCCTGACCGCTGCGCCTAGTTGGGTTCCCGGTGAACGAAAAATTCTCTATGTTTCTTACAAAGCGACCGGACTTTCCCAGATTCTTGCGCACGATCTCACCTCCGGAACGCGTAAGAAATTCGCCAGTTACGGCGGATTGAATGCGGGTCCTGCGGTATCTCCAGATGGACGACGCGTCGCCATGATTTTAGGCAAGAGCGGCAATGCGGAAGTTTACGTCAGCAACATCGACGGCTCAAATTTGAAGCAACTCACAAACTCGCGGGAAAGTAAATCATCGCCCTGCTGGTCGCCGGATGGACGAGAAATCTGTTATGTCTCCGATGGTGGTCGCGCAAATCTTTACAAGATTAGTGCCGAAGGAGGATCCCCACGGCGCCTGCAAACGACCGGAGTAGGAGGGAACCTGACCGAGCCGGATTGGTCACCCGATGGAAAGATGATTACGTTCACTTCGCAGACCGGAAAATATTTCAACGTCTGCGTGGTTCCAGCGAGTGGCGGCAATGCCACGGTACTCGTCGAAGGCGAAGATTCAGCTTGGGGGGCAAATTCGAGGACTATCATCTTCACTCGGAGGAAATCTGGCAGCCGCGTCCTGTCTTTGCTTGACGTGCCTACCAAGCGTGTCAAAGATGTCACCCGAATTTCAGGTAGCAGTTCTCAGCCGTGTTGGGCAAAATAATTTCCAAAATTTTTCACCGTATAAATCAAATGAAACGCACGACCCTCTTAAATTTTCTATTCCTTGGCTTGGTTCTGATGATCGGAGCCACCGCTTGCAAAAAGAAACCTGCAATTATCACTCACATTCCACAGGGTTCTCGTGTTGGACCCGGCACGGGTGCGACGAGTGGCTTCGAGCAAGGTGTTAGTGTGCCAGGCGAATTTGCGCCAGACGCGACCACCGGACGAATTCCTCTTGCCAATCCGGAAGGCATCGATGGGCGTAACCAAAATCGATCGATGTTCGAAGCCAATACCGTTTATTTTGATCTCGACAGCGCCTCCGTTAAATCCAATGAACAGTCCAAACTCGAAACCGTTGCCAACTATTTTAAATCAAATCCCGCTGGTGATTTGTTGATCGAAGGCCACTGCGATGAACGCGGAACCGAAGGTTACAATCTGACCTTGGGTGACCGCCGCGCAAACGCGCTGCGCGAATATCTCGTCAACCTCGGCGTCTCGCCCGAACGCATTCACGTCGTCAGTTTTGGTGAAGCCAAACCGGCTGCGGACGGCGCTGATGAATCAGCCTACTCCAAAAATCGCCGCGGCGAATTCATCTTCATTGAGCCGGCGCAGTAATCGTTTCGCGTTACCAAGTTGAGCCTTTACTAACCTTTGTAGCGGGCTTAGTTTGAACCCGAATTCCACTGGAATTCGGGCGTCGGTGCCAAACAATCAACATTTACGAATATGAATCCAATTACGAATATGAATCCAATTTTTGCAGCATTCCTCGGCGGTTGGGAAATCGTTTTAATTTTGGCAGTGGTACTTCTGCTCTTCGGTGCGAAGAAACTTCCTGAGTTAGCGAAAGGTTTGGGAAAAGGGATCAATGAATTCAAAAAAGCTTCCAGTGAAGTAACCGAAGAATTCCATCGCGCGGCCGATATGGACTCAGTTCCACAAAGAAAGCTTCCACCCGAAGGTTCCCGGCCAGTTGACTCCGCTCAATCTTCAGATCAGATCAAGCCCCAGTAAGGGCAACAGATGGGAACAGATTCCGAAGATCCACATCTTCACGAAGAAGAAGAGGGCGGTCCTACCAAATCGTTTTTAGAACACTTGGAAGATCTGCGCTGGGTGTTGATGAAATGCGGCGCGGTTGTTGGAATCGGGATTCTCGGTTGTCTCTTCGCCGCTCCGTACCTGGTAAAAGTCCTTACGTGGCCTTTAGAGAACTCCGGTCTTCACCAAGCGGAAACTCAACCGCGGTTAACGATGCTCGTCGGAACAAACCGACTCGGAAGCTTTGTCCTCGAAACCAATCGCGCCCTTTTATTCGGCACTAATCAGCACACCATCGTCGAACTGGTTCCGGTGGAAATGGGAAGCAATATGCTTCTTGCTGTTCGCATTGCTACGAACGAAGCGGCCATGAAGATGGCAGAAAAGCGCGTGAATCTGGTCAACCTTGGCCCTTCTTCCGCATTCTTTGTGTCGCTCAAACTGGCGATGTATGGCGGCATGGCTTTGGCGCTGCCGTTTCTCATGTATTTCATCGGTGGATTCGTTTTTCCTGCGTTGAAGAAAGCGGAAAAAAAACACATCTATTCTGGAATTGCTGTCGGCTGCGGACTGTTTTGTGTCGGCGTGCTGTTTTGTTATTTTGCCCTGTTACCAGTTTCGCTGCGTGTGGCGGTGCAATACTCGGAGTGGATGGGATTCAACGTCAACGATTGGCGCGCTGAGGAATATATCGGCTTCGTTTCCAAACTGGTGTTGGGCATGGGGATCGCGTTTGAGCTTCCGGTGGTGATTCTTGTGATGGTGAAACTTGGATTGCTGGATTATCGGAAGCTCGCCGGGTTCCGGGTTTACATGATCGTCGTGAATCTGGTTCTTGCGGGTATCCTCACTCCTGGGCCGGACGTTGTAACGCAATTGATGATGGCTGTTCCGTTACAATTTCTCTACGAAATCAGTGTTTGGATTGCATGGTATTGGGAGCGCAAAGATAGAAAGAAAGGCGAAGCCATTTCGATTTAGCTCCGCGCGACGAGAGGCTGATGTTGGAAGCTCGGCTGGAAACCTCAATTGATTATAAAAAGCCTTGTGAAATATTTCACGATGATGCAATTTTTCGCCCGCCTTTCGTTAAAATCGGTGGTTTAAGGATAGGACTGGGTTTCCCTGAATTTTTTAGCTCAATGCACGTAATGAAATCATTTTTAATCGCGACGCTGTTGTTCATTTCCATTTCCATGGGAATTGCACAGGAAGCTCACGATGTGGCGACGGCTGCGGATCAGCTGGGCCACGAAGTCGGTCAGGTCGCGGAACACCATGGTGAAGTCCATCACGGTTTGCCTCAAGCGGCTCCGGTTCTGAAAGATTTCGGCTGGTTCAAAATTTCCAATTCAATGGTGGTTACCTGGGCAGTAGCTTTGTTTCTAATTATCTTCGCGCAAATCGCCATGCGAAATGTTCAACAAGTTCCGCAAGGCGCGCAGAATTTTTGGGAATGGCTCGTGGAAAGTCTCTATGATTTCCTCGAAGGAATCATCGGTCACGATCTCGTTAAAAAAACGTTTTGGTTCTTCGCGACAATTTTCATCTTCATTTTATTCTCGAACTGGTTCGGGCTGATTCCCGGCGTCGGTTCGGTGGGTTGGGGAACTCCGGGCGCGGATGGACAATTGCATCATATTTCGAATCCTCTGTTGCGCGGCGCGAATGCCGATTTGAACATGACGTTGGCGATGTCGATGGTGTTCTTCGTTTGCTGGACGGTTTGGGCGTTGCAAGCGAATGGCCCCGGCGGATTCATCCTCCATTTGTTCGGACCGAAGGGCGATTCCACCGGCGCATTGAAAATGTTGATGATCGGCGTTTTCGTTCTGGTCGGCGTGTTGGAAGTTGTTTCAATTTTATTCCGCCCGGTTTCATTGAGCTTCCGTTTGTTCGGAAATATTTTTGCCGGTGAAAACATGTTGGAAACGATGGCGACGATGAAACCCGCGCTCGGCTGGCTCTTTCCAATCCCGTTTTATTTCATGGAACTTTTAGTCGGTTTGGTGCAGGCGCTTGTGTTCATGTTGTTGACTGCGGTTTTCACGTTGCTGATTTGTCAGCACGATGATGAACACGGTCACGGCGAAGCTGCCAAACATTAAATAATTTCGACGGTTTGATCGTGGCAAGACTGCGAGAGCCGTTGGACAAACAAAGAAAAAGGAAAAACGTATGTTAATGCCAATGCTAGCAGAAATGACCGGAAGTATTCACGTTGCCGCAGCCGCTTTCGGCGCTGCGATCGGCGTCGGTATGATCGGCATGAAGGCTTCAGAAGCGGTTGGACGCAATCCTGGTGCAGCCACCAAGATTCTCGTGCAAGCGATTCTGAGCACGGCCTTCGCTGAAGGTATCGTTTTCTTCGCCATCTTCTTGGTGAAGTAATGATCTTGGGCGCGGAGCGAAAACTCCGCGCCTGAACGGCATTTTCCAAATTTTTATGAATCAGTTTTATATTTTAGCAGCAACGGAAGGCGGACTCGGCGAACTGGCTCGCTCCACCGGCGAACAATTTGGTTTCAACAAACAATTGTTCTTTTCGCAGCTCATCAGCTTTTGCATCGTCGCATTTTTGCTCCATCGCTTCGCCTACAAACCCATTTTGAAAGTTTTGGAAGAACGCCGCCAGCGCATCGCGGAAGGGTTGGCCAACGCTGATAAAATTAAAGCTGAGCTGGTTCGGACCGAAGCGTCGCGTCAGGAAGTTTTGAACAACGCAAATGTCCAAGCTAACAAATTGATCGAAGAAGCTCGTGCTGCTGCGGCTCGTGTTCAGGAACAGGAAACGCAAAAAGCCATTGCGCAAGCGGCTGATATTGTCAGCAAAGCCAAGCAAGCCGCCGAAGCCGAACGCACTCGCATGTTGGCTGATCTCAAACGCGAAGTTGGTCGTTTGGTGGTTGATACGACCAGCAAAGTTACCGGCAAGATTTTGACGGTGGACGATCAGAAACGTCTCGCTGAAGAAACCAACAAACAATTGGCGGCATGATTTTTTTAACGCAAAGACGCAAAGACGCAGAGGCGCAAGCCAACAATTTTTCACCCCATACTTTGCGTCTCGGTGCCTCTGCGCCTTTGCGTTAATTCCCAAAATGAAAATTTCCAAACAAGCCCGACGCGATGCGAAATCATTATTTCAAGCGGCGCAAGTCGATGGATTGCTCGATGAAAATCGCGTTCGCCAAGTGGTCGATCAGGTTTTGGCCGCGAAGCCACGCGGTTACGCCGCGATTCTTTCGCACTTCCAGCGTTTGCTGAAATTGGATGACGCAAAACGTCAGGCCAAAATCGAAACCGCCGCGCCGCTCACTCCAGAAATCGAATCCGATTTGAAATCCACTTTGGAAAAACGTTACGGCAAAGGTCTGCATTTCACTTTTGCGCAAAATCCGGCGTTGCTCGGCGGAATGCGGGTGCAAGTCGGCAGCGATGTTTACGACGGAAGCGTCCGCGCGCGCCTCAGTGAATTGGAAGAAAGTTTTAAAACGGTTTAGAAATTTATGAGTACCTTATTACAAGAAATTGAATCGAAAATTTCCGGCGCGAAAACGTCGGTCGCCAAACAGAACGTCGGCATTGTCCGCGAAATCGGCGACGGCGTGGCGAAGATCGAAGGTCTGACCGACGCGATGTTGAACGAAATGTTGGATTTCGGAAACGGCGTGGTCGGTCTCGCGCTGAACCTCGACGAAACCGAAGTTGGCGCGATTATTCTCGGCGATTACACCGGCGTTCGTGAAGGTCAGGAAGTTAAAACCACCGGTAAATTGCTCCAGGTTCCGGTCGGCAGAGGATTGCTTGGACGCGTCGTTAATTCTCTCGGCCAACCGCTCGACGGCAAAGGCCCGATCAAATTTGAATTTTCTTACCCCGTTGAAAAAATTGCGCCCGGCATCATCAAACGCAAATCGGTCAGCCAACCGGTGCAAACCGGCATCATGGCCATTGATGCAATGATCCCGATTGGTCGCGGTCAACGCGAATTGATCATCGGCGACCGTTCCACTGGCAAAACCACGATTGGCGTGGACACGATTATTTCTCAGGCGCGTTTGAACAAAGCGGCCGAAGCAAGCGGCGACAAAGATTTCCGCCCGATGTACAGCATTTACGTTGCGATTGGTCAGAAGCAATCAAACGTGGCGCGCGTCATCAACGTCCTCGAAGAAGCCGGTGCGATGCCTTACACGATTGTCGTTGTGGCGGCTTCGTCAGATTCGGCGACCAATCAATATCTTGCGCCGTTCGCTGGAGCTTCGATGGGCGAATGGTTCATGGACAATGGAATGGATGCGCTGATTATTTTCGACGATTTGTCCAAACATGCCGTCGCGTTTCGTCAGGTATCGCTCGTCTTGAAACGTCCGTCCGGTCGTGAAGCGTATCCCGGCGACGTATTTTATTTGCACAGCCGTTTGCTTGAACGTTCCGCGCGCGTCAGCGAAAAATATGGCAATGGTTCTTTGACCGCTTTGCCAATTATCGAAACGCAAGCTGGCGACGTCTCGGCTTACATTCCGACCAACGTCATTTCCATCACCGACGGCCAAATTTATTTGGAAACAGATTTGTTCTATCAAGGTATTCGTCCCGCTGTTTCCGTCGGTTTGTCAGTTTCACGCGTCGGTTCCGCAGCGCAAATCAAAGCGATGAAACAAGTCGCCGGTCGCATCAAAGGTGATCTTGCGCAATTCCGCGAACTCGCCGCCTTTGCGCAATTCGGTTCTGACCTCGACGCAAAAACGCAGGCGCAACTCGAACGCGGCAAGCGCATCGTCGAAGTTTTCAAACAACCGCAATACAACCCGTTGCCCGTCGAAATGCAGGCCGCTGTTCTTTGGACCGTGCAAAACGGTTTGATGGACGACGTTGCCGTGGACAAAAT
>JBBQAX010000067.1:0-16091 GCA_038316905.1 Verrucomicrobiota bacterium
GAACACGACGCGTCAGCGGTGGGCGGCCCAAATCTTTCGCCGCCACAGGATCATTTCATCGCGCAATGCATCGATCAATCACCCGGAAATCCGACGTGTGTTCTCGTGGACAACGAACGCGCCGAACATGTCCCGGGATGCAACATGGCCTTTCGCAAAGAGGCTTTCAAAACGGTCGGGATGTTCGACGCAACCCATCGCGCTGCCGGTGACGATGTGGATATTTGCTGGCGTCTACTTGTCGCGGAAAAACGTATTGTTTATCACCCCAGCGCAGTGGTCTGGCATCACCGCCGCCCAAGCATTTCTGGTTATCTCAAACAACAAAAAGGATACGGTTTTGCCGAAGCGCATTTGCAACGGCGTTATCCGGGCCGGTTTAATTTTTTCGGCTATCCGGTTTGGGAAGGCGGCGTTTACGACAGCGTTCATTCGCATCTGCGACAGCAAGGACTTCCGTTTGTGTTCAGGCCTAAAATTTACCGTGGCTTTTTTTGCGGCGCGCAATTTCAAACGTTGTATCAGCCTTTTTTGACCTGGTGGTTTCAGATTTTTTCGACGGCGGAATGGCTTGTTCTCACCTTCTGCGTCATCGCAAGCGGCTTGCTTTCTTCATTCGCAGAACCGCGCTGGCTCGCGCCGCTGTTGTTTGCGCTCGGTTTGGGAATGATCACATTGTCCGCCAGCACATCGCTGCTGGCAGGCATTCGCGCCGCCAAGAACAAACGCTGGCGCGGAGCAGAACTCTGGAAAGGCACGTTGATGATTTCGATGCTGCATCTTTTGCAACCGCTGGCGCGAACGGTCGGACGCATCAAAGGGCGATGGACAACGCGCAAAGATCACATGGAATTTCCTGACACGGATGTTCTTTGGGGTGACCTCGGCAAACGCGCCCTCTGGCTGGAAAGTCTGGTCAAACACATGAGGTCGTGCGGTTGGATGGCTCAACCCTGCGGTGAATGGGACAGCTCAGACATAGAAATTCTCGGGCCCGGCCCTTATCGTTTGAAAGTTTGTTCCGTTTACGAGGAAGAACTGGAACGCGCATCGCACTTCATTAGATTTCGCGTGACCGCAAAAATGAAATTGCAAGCGCCGTTGATTGTGGGCGGTTTGATGCTTCTCTTAATCGGCATGACTCAAATGTTACAGCTCGCGCCGATGGCGATTCCAATTGTCGTTATTCTTTACCGCTACGTTCGCGCGCGTGACACCATGACCGCCGCCGTTTCCCAGATGGCAATGGAATGCGGCTGGCCAATTGGAATGCCGCGAGTTACGAAGTAAATCTCAGATGCTGCGACGACTTCTATCCTATTGGCACGGTTCGCGGAAACAACTGCTCGCGGGCGGTGTGCTGCTGGTGATCGGCACTGCGGTGGAATTGATGCAACCGTGGCCCATCAAGTGGCTGATCGATTACGTGTTCGGCGATCAGACGCCGCCGCAATGGCTCGATAAACTTCTCCCTTCACTCGCGGGTTCAGACGCCGCACGCGGAATCATGGTGGTCTGTGTTTCAATTCTGATGCTGGCGGTCGCGGTGCGATTCATCGCCATGATCGGTCACTTCTGCCTGATGCGCGCGGGAGCCCAGATCGTGCAGGAACTCCGCGTTCGGGCCAGCGAACATCTGCACCGGCTTTCGCTCGCGTATCACGACAAAACGAAAGTGGGCGATTCGCTTTATCGCGTGGCCTACGATTCGCAAGCAGTTCAATCACTCCTTAACGGCGCAATCGTTCCCATTGTCACGAACTGCCTGATTCTCGTTGGCTCCGTCATTATCATGATGCGGATCAATCCGTTGCTCACTTTGGTGACACTCGCCGCTGCGCCGGTTTTTTTCGTGATCATTCGTGGTTTCGGGAAACGGCTCGATAATCAGTCCCGCCAATATCACGAAAGTGAAAGCGCGTTGACCACGACCATTCAGGAATCACTCTCATCAATCCGCGCCATCCAGGCGTTCACTTTGGAAACGCTCACGGGCAAACGTTTTCGTCAACAGACGCGCCAGAGTCTCGACGCCAATCATCGGATGATTCGCACGCAATTGATTTACGCGGCGTGCGCTGGTTTGGCGGTTTCCGTGGGAACGGCGGCGGTGGTGTGGGTCGCGGGGCATCAGGTTCTTAATGGCAAAATGTTGGTGGGCGATATTCTCGTTTTTCTCGCGTATCTCGGAATGCTTTACACGCCGATGAGCACGTTCAGCCAGAGCGCGGGCGTGATTCAATCGGCCAATGCGCAACTCCGGCGCGTATTTGAAATTGTGGACTCCGTCCCGGAAATCAAGGACCGACCCAACGCAAAGCCGCTCGCGACGGTTCGCGGACAAATCGAATTCCGTGAGGTTCAGTTTCAATACGAGAAAAACCAACCCGTTCTCCGTGACATCAATTTGAAAGTGGCAGCAGGCCAGGTCGTCGCCATCGTTGGCCGCACCGGCGCTGGGAAAACTTCGCTGGCCAGTTTGCTCCTCCGTTTTTACGACCCGAACAACGGCTCGATCTTGCTGGACGATCACGACCTTCGCGACCTGCCGGTTGCGTGGCTGCGGCAACAGGTCGGAGTCGTTTTGCAAGATCCCATTTTATTTTCCACGACCATTGCGGAGAATATCGGCTTCGGTCATCCCGGCGCTTCACTGGAACAAATCAAAACTGCTGCGCGCCGCGCCCAGGCGGATGAATTTATTCGTGCGCTGCCGAATGGTTACGAAACCATGCTGGGCGAACGCGGGGTGAATCTTTCCGGCGGACAACGACAACGACTTTCCATTGCCCGCGCATTTCTGAAAAACGCGCCAATCCTGATTCTTGACGAGCCGACCTCGGCGCTCGACACACAGACGGAACAGGCTCTTCTGACGAGCCTCCAGGAATTAATGCACAACCGGACAACATTTATTATCGCGCACCGCTTATCGACAGTTCGCCATGCAGATTTAATTATTACGCTCGAAAACGGTTTGCTTATCGAAATGGGCAAACACGATGAATTATTAAAAAAAGATTCCGCCTACGCCAAACTTTACAACTCTCAATGGAGCGGAACTACTGCTCCAGCCAGTGCTCACGCAACCTGAACCAACCCAGCTCTTATGATCGCCACAAGCCTGATTAAAAATTCGGTTTCATTTCTCTGGATTCTCGCCGCCCTCTTCATTTCGTCCCCAACGGAAGCAGCTAACATTACTTCCATTCGCCAAATCGCTGATCTGAATCCCGGATCTGCGGCCTCCTCTCCCAGCAATTGGACCGTTTTGGGCGAGGCGCTTTATTTCAGCGCCTACACCTCAGAGATGGGTCGCGAATTGTGGAAGTATGACGGAACGAACATCACGTTGGCGGCGAATATCAATGACACTGTCACCGATATCGGCGGTGGTCTTTTTATTGGAAATAGTTCGACCCCAGGTTCCTTTACAGCTTATCGCAACAAACTCTATTTCTCCGCATTCAATCCACGGCGTGGCGGCGAACTTTGGTCATTTGATGGAACAAATGCTCTTCGTGTATCTGACATAAATCCCGATGCGAACGACAACATTAAAACGAATCCGAATAATTCATGGCCAAGCGAACTCACTGTTTTTAACGACGTGCTTTATTTCAGCGCCGCCAATGGAAACAACGAATCCAACTACGAGCTTTGGAAATACAACGGAACCAATGTCACGATGGTGACGAATATCAACCCAGGGAATAACGCCAGTTCCTTTCCTCGCGGTTTTACGGTTTTTAAAAACGCACTCTATTTCATGGCGAACAACGGCAACCACGGGTTTGAACTCTGGAAACACACCGGCACGCAAACTGTTCAATTCGATTTAAATCCGGGCGGATCGAGCAGCAGCTCGTTTCCAAACAATTTCATTGAGTTCAATGGAGTTTTATATTTCCAAGCGTTCCATTCCGGATCCGGATTCGAATTGTGGAAGACGGATGGTGTTTCGGTTTCGATTGCTGCGGACATCAATCCCGGAGTTTCAGATTCCAATCCGGAATTCCTCATGATTTACAAAGGATCACTCTATTTCCGCGCGAGTGACGGGATTCATGGCTCCGAATTATGGAAAACGGACGGCACAAATTTCACGATGGTTGCGGACATCAATCCAGTTGGAGATTCATTCCCGAAAAATCTAAACGTCTTCAACGACAAACTTTATCTCTCCGCCAATGATGGAGCAAACGGCTGGGAGCTATGGAACTTCGATGGCCTGAGCGCAAATCTCGTGACGAACCTGAACCCGTCCGGTGATTCCTTCCCCGAGTGGCTTGTTCCATTCAATGACTCCTTGTACTTCGTCGCGACAACGCAAGAAACGGGATATGAACTTTGGCGCTACGACGGCGTTGTCGTGAACCTGGCCGCCAATATTAACCCCGACGCGAACAGTTCATTTCCCAACAATTTTCAAACATTCAACAACCAGCTTGTCTTCGACGCAAACTCCGCTGGCAGTTTCGATTTGGAACCCTGGACATTGATCGCTGCTCCTTTCTCCATAAAGTCGATTCAACCAGCAGGTAATCAGATGCAAATCATTTGGAACACATTGGGAGGAACAACCAACATCTTGCAGGCGAGTGGTGACGTCGCGGGCCCCTATACGAATCTTAGTGCGCCCATTCGAATTGAGGGCATCACGGGCGCTACCACGAATTTCACTGATCCGGAAGCCGCCAACACGGCCGCACGTTTTTATCGTATCGTTCAACCGTAAGCGGGCGATCCGAACAACAACTTTTTTATTAATTGGCAAGAACCAGATTTTCCGCCTTTCTCATTGACCATACCTCCCATTCTATGCGGGAATATATGCCCTTAAACAGGGGTGAAACATGGCGAAGACGATACGTAAAAGCAGTTCAACCAGTCGGTCGGGAAACACCACGAAGTATGATGCGCACCACACAGTGCTCAACAAAACCTATGGTGCTCTCGCTGATCTCAGGAGGGAACTGTCTGACTCAAAAGCAGCCGTTGCTGAACGCAGCGAACTGCTGAGAATCTTCGCGGATTGCAGCGATTCACAGCGTGCCTGGCTTTTGCTCGAAGATTATTTCGAGAAACTTTCCCTCTCCCGTAAAGATTTCTCCGGCCAGGATTGGTGGCCTCGGCTGATGTCCGTCCAAGGAAAAAAACGCCTTGAAGAAACCGCCATTCTTTTTCTCCGCTCGAATCGTCCATTGCCCACGGAGTTGACGCTTCATGCAAATTTGGATCGCTTCGCGGAAATCGAAGAGTCCGAAAAGGAACAGGAACTCGCTCAACAACTCGAAACCTGGCTCTTCCCGCCGACACCGGCGCATCTCGATTCCCCGCGCGCCACTTTGCGCGTGACGTGTGAATTGCAACCTTCCAAGGAAGATTCCGCATTGTCGGCCTTGTCGGTGAAATTCCAACTCTTTCGTCCACGCACCGGCGAGAAAAACAAAACTCTTTCCGAAATCGTTGAACTCACCACCCGTTCCGCGCACGAACAGGAGCTTTTTTCTCCCGCGGATTGGGAATTCATTCAGTGGCTGGCAGAAACTCATGCCGATCCGGAAGGCCTTTGGCCGAGCCTGACCTTGAGCGGGTTGGAACTGCTTCAATGGCTGGTTCGTTGGGGCGACAGTGCGCGCCTGCAATTTTTAAACAGTCAAAAGATGGTGCATTTTCACGGCCATTTGGCTGACCTGAAACCCAGCCTCCAAACGGTGAAAAATGAGCTGGTTTTCACGCATAATCTGCTGCTGCCGAATGGAGAATCGCACCAGTTGAGCAGTGTGCAATTTTTTGCCGGACGCCCTTCGCTGGTTTTGATTGGCGATACTTTTTATCTTTTGCGCAACGGACCCCCCACCGAGCTGCTGGATTCCTGGGCGAAAAAGAAGTCATTGCCGGTCAATAAACTGACGCATCGTCTTGTCACCAAGCTGCGCAAAACGAAACCGGCGAACGACGTCGATTGGGAACAACTCTGCGTGGCGCACACCGCCGTGCCTCAATTCACGTTTGAATTAACCGACGCAACGGTCCGGCTTCGTCTGCAAGCGCGGAGTGAGCGCGACCAAAGCCTTTGGCATTGGACCGGACACGAGTGGCAATTGGACGAACCCAAAATTCGCACGGACCAGAAACCAGAAATTCTGGACGATCCACGGCTGGAATTGCCAACGCAATGGTTGCGCCGGTTGGACTGGTTCAATGCTGCGCCGGGAATCTGGAGCGGTGACGCGAACGAAAATTTCCTCAACACCCTCGCCCACGCATGGCCAGATCGTCCGGCGGACGCTGAGTATCTTGGAAACCAGGCGTTCCATCGGCTATTTCTCGCTCCCCGTCAGGCACGCCCGCATTTGGTGGTCAAAGGCAGCGGCATCGATTGGTTTTCCGTTTCTACAGAATGGGAAATCGAGGGTTTAAAATTAACTGCAGCCGATCTGCAACGGCTTCAAACCGCAACGGGACGTTTCGTTCACTTGCCCGACGCTGGCTGGCTTGAACTGGATTCCCAGGCAGTGCAATCCGCTCACGAAGCCTTCGCCGATCTGGGCTTGGATGGACTCAGCGCCATTCCTCAAAAGCTTGGACTCGAACAAGCGGCGCATCTCGACGAAAAAGGGCTGCAACGTTTTGTCGATTCTCCAGAGGCACAAGCTTTGCGCGAAAGTCTCGCCGATTTCACCGGAATTGTTCCCACGGAATTGCCATCCAATATCTCTGCTGAATTGCGCCCCTATCAGAAGGATGGGTTTGATTTTCTTTGCCATCTGACGCGGCACAAACTCGGAGGCGTTCTGGCGGATGACATGGGCCTGGGCAAAACGCTTCAAACTCTGGCGTGGCTGTCATGGCTGCACGCGCAGAATTTAAAAAATCCGAAACCAGCTCTCGTGATTTGCCCTGCCTCCGTTCTGCACAATTGGCGACGTGAGGCGGAAAAATTCACGCCCCACCTGAAAGTGCTCGTGCTGGAGAGCGGCGCGGCGCGCCACAATTTGCGCCAGCAAATTCCGCAACACGATTTGATCGTCACAAACTATGCGTTGCTTCGGCGAGACCTGGAAGCGCTGCAGAAGTTTTCTTTCCGCGCTGCTATTCTCGATGAAGCGCAGTTCATAAAAAACCCGGAAGCGCAGGTGACACAATCGGTGAAGCAGTTGAAGGCCGACCAACGCCTCGCGCTGACCGGCACGCCGCTGGAAAATCGCCTGCTGGATTTGTGGAGCATCGTTGATTTCATCCAGCCCGCGTTTTTGGGAACCAAGGAACAATTCTCCGAGAAATACGAACCACGCATGAGCGCGGAACGTGCTCCTCGAATCGGAGATACTCCTACAGAAACTGGAGTGGCTAATTCTGAATTGGAGGCCCGCATTGCCCGCCGTCGCCTCTCCTCAAAGCTTCGACCATTGATGTTGCGGCGCTTGAAAAAGCAGGTCGCGCAGGATTTGCCGGAGCGCATCGAGGAACGGCGCGATTGCAATCTCGGGGAAGCACAGCGGAAACTTTACCTTGCGGAATTGCGTCGCAGTCGCGAGCAGGTGATGAATGTCGTGGCGGACAAAGGTTTGGGCAAAAGCACAATTCACGTTCTCGCTGCCCTCACTCGTTTGCGCCAGATTTGTTGCCATCCGCAACTGGTGGGTAATGACTCCGCCTCCGGGAAAACGGAAACTTTGTTCGAACTTTTGGAACCACTTCTCGCTGATAACCAGAAAGTTTTGGTCTTCAGCCAGTTTGTCCAGATGTTGAAACTGTTGGAGAAAGAATTCCAACAACGTGGCATCTCAACTCACATTTTGACCGGTGAAACCAAGGATCGCCAATCTGTCGTCAACGCATTCCAAAATGATGCGAGCGGTTCGGTGTTTTTGCTCAGTTTGCGCGCGGCGGGGACGGGCTTGAATCTCACCACCGCGAGCTATGTGGTGCTCTACGACCCGTGGTGGAATCCGGCGGTGGAGGCTCAAGCGATCGATCGTTCGCATCGCATCGGACAAACGCGGACCGTGAATGCGTATCGCCTGATTGCGCCTGGAACCGTTGAAGAAAAAATCTGGGATCTGCAGCAGCGCAAAGCGCAAACGATTGCGGATGTTTTGGGAGAAGAAGGCTTCGCTAGAAACCTTTCGTCACTGGACCTTGAGTATCTTTTCTCTGAGGATTGAGCAAACCTGCCTAACTTGGTCAAAGGAACAGCGAACAACATCGAGTATAAAAAGTCAGCTCACTCCCATGATGGTTCCTCGCCTTAGGATTTGCTGGACTGAATTTTTCCCGCATCAAGGATTTCGCGAACCCTGATAAGAAGAGCATCGGGTCGAAAAGGTTTTTGCAGGAACGCAGCAGCCGTTTCAAATTTTCCGAAGCGCCTCGCCTCATCGTCGCTGTATCCGGAAATGTAAAGGACGGGGAGATTCGGTCGGGTTAACAACAGACGCGTGGCTAATTCCCAGCCGTTCATTTCAGGCATCAACATGTCGCTGATCAAAAGATGAATCGGATTGGTGTGTCGGCAGGCGAGTTCAATGGCTTCAGGTCCATGCCGCGCTTCAACGACCGTGTAGCCCTGACCGCGCAAAACTTCAGCAAGCATCGTGCGAACGATTTCTTCGTCTTCAACCAGGAAAATCGTTTCAGTGCCGACAGTGTTCGTGGAGACGACCGGAGCAGCTACGACTTGCGCACTGGGGGCGGCAACTCGAGGCAGATAAACTTCAAAGGTGGTGCCTTTGCCCAAAGCACTGGAAACGATTATTTCCCCTCCGCTTTGCCGAACAATTCCATAAACAATGGAAAGCCCGAGCCCTGTTCCTTTGCCTAGATTTTTGGTGGTGAAAAACGGCTCGAACAAATGGGATTTCACATCATCTGTCATACCGGTGCCAGAATCGGTGATCGATAAACGAACGTATTGACCCGGAATAAACTCTTCGGAAAACCCATCCAATTTTTCGGAAAGCACAATGTTTTGAGTCTCGGTCCGGAGAGTGCCGCCTTCCGGCATCGCATCGCGTGCATTGAGGGAAAGATTTAAAATAACTTGTTCAATCTGCCCGGGATCCGCGCTGACGAAGCCTGGCTCTTTGTCTGAACAACTCACAAATTTAATATTTTCACCAATGAGTCGGCGCAAAAGTTTACCGACATCGCCAACAATGCTGTCCAGGGAAACGACCTTCGGTTTTAAAACCTGTTTCCGGCTGAAGGCCAGCAATTGAGCCGTCAAGGCAGCGGAGCGATCAGCCGACTTCTCGATTTGTTCAATGGTGTCGCGGTTGGGATCGTTTGGCGGAAGTCGCTTTAGAAGCAAGTTCGTGTAGCCGATAATCGCTTGCATCAAGTTATTGAAATCATGGGCAATTCCCCCCGCAAGACGTCCGATGGCTTCCATTTTCTGCGACTGCCTGAGTTTGGTTTCAAGGTTGAGGCGTTCCGTTATGTCCCGTGAGACCACGACCACTTTATTGGGCTGACCGGTTTTTTCCCGAATCACACTCCCTTGCGATTCGACCGAGCGAACCGATCCGTCCTTTCGGATAAAACGGAATTCCGCCCGCTGACCGGTCCCAGTGGCCACAGTTTCCTTCAATATCCGTTCGACGGTTCCACGGTCTTCCGGATGAATTTCCTCTATGAAAGAGTTCGTTCCATTCGAAGCAGGCAGATCACCTAACACGGCGGAATAAGAAGGGCTGTTGTAGATGCGGTTTCCGTCGCGATCGATGACCGCGACCATATCCGTCATGTTCTCGGAAATGAGGCGAAAAAATTCTTCACGTTCCCGCAATGTCTCCTCAAGTTCTTTGCGGCTGGTAATATCGTGAACAACGGCCTGGAACTCCTGCGGCTTACCCTGATCATCAAACAGAGAGCGGATGGTGCATTGTTGCCAGACAAATTTACCGTTCGCCGCCAGCAACTTGTCATCAAAGGTCATGGTTGGTTTATCAGGAGTGAGCGTCGCAAAAACGGCGAGCGGAATCTCCTGGTCTTGAACGGGAAGCGAAGGCATGAAAGGCGTCCCAATAACTTCGGCGGACGTCTTTTGATGAAAATCGCAGTAAGCTTGGTTAACGAAAGTGATCTTCCCTTGTAAATCGAAGCGGCAGATTAGATCGATTTGATCCTGAACGACGGCGCGATAGCGTTTTTCATTCTCCTTAACCGAGTGCAACGCGCGTTCTTTTTCTGAGATAGCCGCAGCGAGAAATAGATTACTAACGGCAATTACTCCGATGTAGCTGCCGATCAGCATCAGGCTCTCGTTGACGGAATTGGTTACGAAGGGACCGCGACCATTGAGCAGCGCGTGAATAGCAACGGCTGAAACGACTAAGGTACCTGTCGTGGCACCGCGTTGCCCGAAACGTAGAGCGCCCCAAAGCAGAAATGGATACGGCAGGTAGGCCAACGGATAGTTCTGCAATCCGTAAACGTACCAGGATCGAAAGGAGATAACGGCTCCCAAAATGAGGCCGGATGCGCAAATCAAGGCTTCGGCAGTTCGTTTCGGCGTCCACCGAAGCTTGGAAGGCGAACCCCACACCAGGATCAAAGGAGCAACCACAAGCGCAGACAACGCGTTGGGCACCCACCATTGAACAAGTTTAGGAAACAGAGTTTCCCATGCTAAATCTTTGGTGTAACCCAAGCTGGCGAGGGTAAACAAGGCGTTGACACTGGTTCCGACAAAACAGGCGAGCAGCACAAAACCGGCGACATCCCGGACGCGCTCCATGGACGTGCGAAATTGAACAAAACGCTCCAGCAGAAAGGCACAGACCAATGCGCCCACAGTATTTCCCAACGCTGTTCCCCACGTGAAAAATCCGGTTGGATGTCCGCTCCAGAAAGTGAAAAGGACCGCACCAAGCGCCACACCGGGCCAGAACTTGTAGCCGAACAAAAGAATAGCGGCCAGGGCAATGCCCGCGGGCGGCCAAACCAATGCGATCGTTCCCGACTTGAAAGCCGCTTCTCGCCCGAGCAAACCGCCGACGAAATAAAACGCGACGAGAATGATAACACGGGTAAAAAAGCTAAGCCCGGGCATTTTCATGCGCGCACTATCACAAACAATTGTCGGATTTGAAACAAGCTTTTGGAAAGAGTCCAAAGTATTTGCGCGAAGCCGACCACATCAATTTGCTCAAACGTAAGGAATAAGACTAAACATGCTTTGCCTCAAGCGAGTTGCTGTGATAAAAAACAGCTTATCCGACAGGACTTCTATGCAAATTCTCGCGAAAAGAAATTCAAGCGCCTTCACTTTGATCGAATTGCTAGTGGTCATTGCGATCATTGCAATCCTAGCTGGTTTACTTCTTCCATCACTTTCCAAAGCTAAAGCCAAAGCGCATCGAATCGCCTGCCTGAACAACGGAAAACAAATGGGATTGGGAAGCCAGCTGTACGCGGACGAAGACAAACAGAAAGCCTACACGGGCGTTGCGAATTACGCGGATGACGACATGAATTGGCTCTATCCAACGCACATCGCCAATCTGAAATCCTTCGTCTGCCCTTCGACCAAAAATGTCGTTCGTGCTATTCCTCGCGTTTCACCGGTCGGCCCAGGTCCAACTCCGATTGTTAATGGAGTGCCATCCTATTCCGAACGGCTGCATGACAGTGATTTCTATATTTTTGATTTAAGGGACAATTCACTGCTGGGACGCGAGGGACTTACGGGTCACTCGTATGAACTGGCGGGGTTTTTCCGGGGTCAAAATAGTCCATCGACGGCATCCGGATTCAACACGCGAAAGACTCAGAATTCAGTAGGCGCTTATTCCTATGCGCAGCCGCAAGCCGGGAACACATCACCTGGAAATAAATATTACTATTTGGGACAACGGGCCAGCCCTTCAAATGTTTGGCTTATTTACGATGCCGACGACGACACTATTCCCGCCACCCCGACGCGCGCCAACCAGGATTACCCAGATCCGGGCGACAACCATGGCACCCTTGGTGGAAATGTCATTTTCGCTGATGGACACGCGGAATGGGTTACTCAGCAGAAATATGTGGGCAGTTTCATCCGTGGAACGGATGAAGCGCATCGTCTCGCTGCGACAAAGTAAGATTCCACTCCGCCCCACTTGCTCTCTTAGAACCTTATGAAATCAAAAAAAGTTGCCTCGCTGGAAAAAAACCAACTCTGGAAAATGGGCGACACCACTCACATCAAAATATTGGAAGTTGGCAAACACTTGACCCATTTCAAACATTACAAAACCATCGATCAAAAAAGAGTTCCGATTCAGCTCAACAACATTGTCGCAGTGCAGGAATTGTTGAAGGAAAACGGAGCGACACTCATCACACGGAGCCACCCTTTGAACACCGTTGCTCCAGTAGCACGAGCGTAGATTTCAGGAAAATGGTGCGCGGTACAGGGTTTGAACCTGTGACCCCTACCGTGTCAAGGTAATGCTCTACCACTGAGCTAACCGCGCACAAACTCGCAGGGCGGTTACGATGCCATTCTTCTTTTTATTGGCAAGCGCAGAAATTGATTTCGACCGCACCTTTAAGCCAGACCTTTATTGATTTGTCTTTTACCTTTTTCCCGATTAAACCACCGCGCAACGTCATGGAAACAAACTACAAAATTATCGGCGGGGATGGCCGCGAATATGGCCCGGTTACGTTTGATGAACTCAAAGGCTGGGTTCGTGACGGGCGGATTGGGCGTTTGACGCAGATCTGGCGCAGTGATTTAGGAACCTGGCTCCCCGCCTCACAGTATCAGGAGCTGCAATCGGAAATCGCTTTGCTCAAACCATCCGATACCGGTGCGCAAGGTGAGTTCGAGTCCGTTGGATTCTGGCCTCGTGTCGGCGCTTATATATTAGATCAGCTCGTCCTTGGCGTTATCGTTTATCTCATTTTCGGTGCCAACCCCAGCCAGTTCACCACGCTGGACGAAATGATTCAGCAACTCGGTCCTCGCTTTGCTGGCAATTTCCTTATCTCGGCGATTTATTATGTCGGTCTGCACGGCTACTTCGGCGCTACGCTGGGCAAGATGGTCGTCGGGGCAAAAGTTGTAAACGCAGATGGAACTAAACTGGGCTACGGAAAAGCATTCCTCCGAATGCTGGCGTCTATTCTTAGCGGTCTGCTTTTGGGCATTGGCTATCTGATGGTGGCATTTCGAGAAGATAAGCGCGGTTTGCACGATTTGATGGTCGGAACACGCGTGATTTACAAGCGATGACCTGGACGCCTAATCGTCGAATGGCGCTTATCGCCGCGCTCATTTTCGTTTCCGACCAATTAACGAAACTCGCGGTGCTAAAATATCTGCATCACGCGCAGGAACGCGTTGTCATCCCAGGTTTTTTTAAATTCGTTCATTGGGTTAACACCGGCGCGGCCTGGAGTTTATTCCACGATAACAACGGCGTTCTCGCAATCGTTTCGTTCATAGCGCTAATCGCCCTGTTCATCTGGCGCCATCATTTCGACACCAAATCCATTATGGGTCAGGTTTCACTCGGCCTCATCTTTGGTGGGATATTAGGGAATTTGTTGGACCGCGTTTTGCCCTCACGAAATCACGTCATCGACTTTCTCCGATTCTACATCGAAAAGCGCAGTGGGGAGGAAATCGGCTTTCCCGCTTTCAACATTGCGGACAGCGCAATCTGTGTCGGCGTTGGAATGCTCTTTATCTTGTCCTGGACCCAGGAGCGAAGTGACCGTCAGAAATCAACCGCCTAGCTCGGCCTTTCCGTAATTTCCAATGAGTTCAGAAAGCTTCGTCGTCAAACACTCCTTGCCGCAAGAACGGCTGGACACGTATTTGCGCGCGCATTTTCCATCGGTATCTCGCGGCACACTTCAGCGACTGCTCGAGGAAGAAAATATTCTAATCGATGGAAAAAAGGTAAAACCCACTCATCACCCACGCGCTGGCGAAACCATTTCCATCCATTGGCCAGAACCAAAAGTTGCGGAAGCAAAAGCGGAAGAAATCCCGCTCCACATCTTGTTTGAAGACGACGACTTGCTCGTGCTCAACAAGCCCGCAGGACTGGTGGTGCATCCGGCGGCGGGTAATGAGGAACACACTCTGGTCAATGCGTTGCTTCATCACTGCGCCGGAAAACTGAGCGGCATCGGCGGCGTTGCTCGACCCGGAATTGTGCATCGGCTCGACAAAGACACGAGCGGTTGTCTGGTCGTGGCTAAGAATGATATTGCGCATCAATCGCTGGCCGAACAATTCGCGGGACGCAGTGTGGAAAAAATTTATCACGCCATCGTTTGCGGAGAGATGAAGGCCAAGTCCGGTGAAATTCGCGGTGCAATCGCGCGGCACCCGACACAACGGAAAAAAATGACGGTCACCACCACAGGGAAAGGACGAGAGGCTCGCACGAGTTTCCGCGTTCTGAAAAAGCTACGCGCCACCACCCTCGTTGAAGTCACGATCCACACAGGGCGCACACACCAAATTCGTGTTCATTTCCAGCACCTTGGGTTTCCCGTTCTCGGCGACATGGTTTACGGCGCGCGCCAAAGCCAGCGTTGCCAAACAGAGGTTCAATTCTCCGCACCACGCCAGATGCTTCATGCCCAGCACCTTGTTTTTACGCATCCGCGCACCGGAAAAGAACAAGCGAATGAAGCGCCCTACCCTGCCGATTTCGCAGACATGCTTAACTCGTTGCGCATTAAATAAGTCTCGAAGCTGACTTCAAAACCTCCTTCCAAGTGCTGCTTAGCGCAGTGGATACAACTCCAGCCGACGGAAGAAAAGTTCTGCTCCTTCGCTCTGCAAAACAATTTTGCCGGTAGTTGGGATTGCGTTGGTTCCATCCAAAGTTGTGTGTCCATTGACTGAAACCTTCACGCGGTCGCCGTCGCACAAAATTTCCAAACGATTCCATTGTCCATGCGGCTTCTCGATTTCGTTTGGTCCGCGAAAGCCAAGTTCATCTTTCCAAGGATTTCGACCAGGCCGATCAAACCGCGCTGTTTTTGGCCCCAACGTTTTTCCAGCGACAGTAAGGTACGCCCCATTGACGACCAGAATATCGCCGGTGCCACCTTCGATCAATTGAGCTTCAATCGATTGGGGCCAGACCATGTCTTTCCCACCAGCGTGAACGAGGATTCCACTATCCCGCGCCAGATTTTTCCGCGGCTCCCACGTTGCGTTGCCCCACTTGAATTCCGCCACCAGCCGATAATCCGAAAAGTTAGTCTGCTTGGTGGCCAGATAGCCGTAATGCTGACCGCTGATCCGTAGAACTCCGTTCTGCCAATCGAAAACTTGATTCGGGTCAATTCCGATACCCTGCTTTTCGATATAGGAATAAAAATTTTCGGGCTGTAAAAGGTCAACGCCGCCCTGCTTTTTCCCGGAGACACACCCAGCGGTAGCGGTGACGAAAAGCAAAACGAAGCTGAACATTCTGAGATTGCGCATGGCACGATTAGAATTTCCGCCCGCCGCTTCGGCAAGAAAGAACTCTCAAGCTTCAGACGCGAGTTGGCGTCGTAACGCGTTTGAAATTCAATCCCGAAATCCTGCAACGCGCGTTTCCGTCCCGCTGGCTTTTTTGGAGAAGAAGGCAACAGTCTTCATAGAATGTTTCGGAAAGATTTAATTCCTTTGCTGGAGAATAACCCGATGTCCATCGTCCAGATTGCACGCGAGGTGAACGAAGCACCGGACACCATTGAGATGGATTTGCAGCATCTGTTTCGAAGCTTGAAACACGGTTCGTTCGGGGTGCGCATTGATCCCTCAGTTTGTCGGAAATGCGGATTCCAATTTGGCCCCGAGAAATTACGCAAGCCTTCCAAATGTCCTGAGTGCAAAGGAACCTGGCTGAGCGAGCCAAAGATTTCTATTCACTCGAAAGAGTAAAACAACAGTCCCGTTGTCCAACTCCAGGTAGTGGCTCAATTTAAAATAATTTCAGGTTTGGATTACCGCGTTTACGCGGCCCGGAACCTCCTGAAGGCGGAACTCCAAACCAAATTGAGCTACTGCTTATTATAGTTCCAACCAACAGAACCACTCGGCGAATATTTAGCGTCTGGATAATGTTCGATGATAT
>JBBQAX010000068.1:0-15985 GCA_038316905.1 Verrucomicrobiota bacterium
AGTAAACCGTGTGAAATTTGAGAATATCTTTTCCAATCACATGAATGTCGGCAGGCCACAAAAATTTGTGCTCTGAATCTGCGGCTGATTTCTGATTGCTGATCGCTGACTGCACAGCGCTATCCCCGTGCGCCGCGGGAATACTGATGTAGTTAACGAGTGCATCAAACCAAACATAGGTGACGTAGTTATTGTCAAAAGGGATGGGGATGCCCCAGTTGAGGCGGGCAGCAGGCCGACTGATGCACAAATCTTCGAGCACGTTGTTTTTCAAAAAACCGAGAACTTCATTCCGGCGATAACCCGGTTGAACAAAATTGGGATCTGCTTCGATATAATCGATGAGCCACTGTTGGTGCGCTTGCAGTTTGAAATAATAATTCTCTTCCTGAAGTTCGACCACTTTCCCATAGCTGGCGTCGAATGTTCCGTCGGGCAAACGATCTTTTTCCGTCAAAAAAGTTTCCGCACTTTGGGAGTAAAATCCCGTGTAAGCCGCTTTGTAAAAATGGCCTTCCGCATTGAGCTTTGTGAGAATTGCCTGCACAACCTCCTTGTGACGGGAGTCGGTCGTTCGAACGAAATCGTCATTCGTTAGACCAAGTGTGCGGGCGAAAGTTTTCCAACAAGCTGCGAACTCATCACAATAGACTTGTGGCGATTTTCCTTCAGCGATGGCTGCTTGCTGAACTTTTTGCCCATGTTCATCAAGGCCGGTTAGAAAAAACACTTCTTCCCCGAGGCCGCGACGTGCTCGAGCAATAACATCGGCGATAATCTTCTCATAGGCGTGGCCGAGGTGCGGTTGCCCGTTCACGTAGTCGATCGCGGTCGTGATATAAAAACGTTTACTCATCTGCGAATAACATTGGCGAAGCGCTGCGGCGTTGGCAACTGCCGGTTACGATTGGAAGTTGCGGATCACCGAAACCTTGCCGCAAAGGGAATTTGAGTTGCCTTCTCCGCGCCCGATTCGGCGACAGGTTTCGGTGCGACTAGCTTTCGGCCCAGAAGTCGTTCTGTTGCTCGGAAAAAAACCAAAAAATCCAAACGCCAATTTGCCTGGACCGCGTAAAAACTTGCGTGCGCCCGCGCCTCATCTGAATGCAGGTCAAGACATCCCGCCGCTTCGCCTTGAGAAATCAGTCCAATGGGACACTCGAGCCACAAGCGCTCGAAGTCATTGGAGAGTTTTCCCGCCTCAATCGACGTCAATGGGCGGTTGCCAATCCATGTGAAATCGCCGCGAACAATGTTCCATAATTGCGGCCAGCGTTTCCAAAAACCATTTGCGTTCGTGAACTCGTAATAGACGACGAGGGGCCGATGTTCGCCTGAAGCGTGCGGTGACACAGCGCGGCGGGGCCGCAAGGCCCGATGTCCAGCCCACTTCGCTTTACAGAAGGTAATCAGCGCAAATGGGGCCGTCAGTATCAGGGCGAAAAAAGCGGCAATCCGCCCCAATATATTACCCGAGCGAGCTGAATTCGGACGCCCTTGCAATGCGCCAAGAAGAAATGGATCCGTAATCTCAACGACTGAATTGTTGCGAAAATTTATGAGAGTGTTTCCCAACGCGAAGGAATCTTTTATCTGGGTCAAGGTGCCGACGAAGGTTTTCTGCGCAATCCAACTTTGTTGAACCGTTGCGCCTTTTTCGACCACCACACCATCTTCCAAAATTGCCATTGGCCCAATTTCCACGTCGGATTCGATGATGGCGTTTTCGCCAATCCAACAGGGCGCATGCAGTTTTGCATGGGGCGAAATGCGCGACCGCAAATTCACCCAAATGCCGGGTTGGATCTCTTTTACTCCAATCGTTCGAACGGTATCTTGTGAGATCCAATTCTGGAGAGCGGCGAAGAAATCGGCGTAACCCGAGAATAGTTTTATCTCGGGAACAGTCGGCAGGTGATCGACAAGGATGAAATCCCCGAGCTGAAACTCATCAGAGATGTTCGATCCTGAGAATTTTTCCTGAGCCTCTAAACAAGTCAGTTCGTGCGATTGAGGAATCGTTTCAATGCACAGGCCCCAGCGCGATCCATTACCGACGGACTCGCGTATCTGCTCAGGACGATCTGCGGCTAAAATCTTAACTTCTTTCACGCCCAGGCCCGCCAGGTGATCCAGCCAATGATGAAGAATAGGTTTGCCCAAAATGCTGAGATTGACGAGGGGATTGAAATCCGCGAAGGCGCTGACTTCGGCGCGTTCTGCCGGGCAGATGAGGAACGTTTTCATCAGTAGGCTCCTTTCCCAAATAAAACGGCAGGAACCGTTTTAAGTAGTATTTTTAAATCCAACAAAAAGCTTTGGCTTTCGATATAACGCACATCGAGTTGCACTTGCCCGGAAAAATCGATTTCGCTGCGGCCGCCGATTTGCCAAAAACAAGTGATGCCGGGCTTCACCAGAAGGCGGCGGCGATCGGGGAGAGAATAAAGTGCAACTTCACGAGGGACGGGAGGACGCGGGCCTACGAGTGACATGTCGCCAATGAGCACGTTGAAGAACTGCGGCAGCTCATCGAGAGAAAATTTCCGGAGCCATTTTCCAACAAGGGTAATCCGAGGATCATCTTTGATTTTGAAAGTGACGCCGTCTCCGTGTTGATTTTTCGCGAGCAAATTATCGATCTTTGCTTCTGCTCCCATGCACATGGAACGGAATTTCCACATCTTGAATTCGCGTCCAAATCGCCCCACGCGTTTTTGAGCAAAAAGCACAGGACCCCCGTCTTCAAGTTTGATGAGCAGAGCAAGAATTAGAAAGAGCGGCGAAAAAGTGACCAGAAAAAGCAGACTCGCCACCATGTCGAAAACGCGTTTGAGCAGCAGGGTCGATGACACGACGATATGCCAGGAAACCTGTTTCCAATGCATCGCGGCTGTCAGCCGAGTCCGGCCAAAAACACTTTGCGTTTGGAGAAATCTCTTTTCGAGCAATGCATCAATTTCGTTATCGGTCATGTCAGTTCGTTCTTAAACTTTGTTTAATTTGTTCTGTCAGGTCGTTGATTTTACTTTGGTCGATTTTCTTTACGACGATGTCGGCCCATCGCTTTTGCGAAGTAACGAAACGCTCTTGCATCGGAAGAACGTGTTCCAAAAATTGTTTTCGAACGCTGGCGCTATCTCGTTTTCGTTCGGTGAGATCTCGCTGAATGCGGCGGCGCAAACAGAGAGTTCGTGGACATTCCAGATAGATCGCGCACGAAAAAAGCCGACGTAAAGAAGGTCGTCGCAACAGCCAGAGTCCATCAACGATGATGACCGCTTTTGATTCAACCACCGCTCCATTCTCGCGGCGGGAGTGGCTTGCAAAATCATATTCTGGCAGACGCGTTCTTTTTCCGGCCGCTAAAGAACTCAAGGCCCGTTCTACTTCAGGCCAATCAATTGCTCGCGGGTGATCAAAGTTGATCGCGTTGCGTCGCGTTTCGCTCAAGTGCGATCTATCGCGATAAAAATTGTCGAGTGATATTCGCGTGGCATTTTGTCCAAGCGATTGTTCAATCTTATTGGCCAGCCACGTTTTCCCAGCGCCACTGCCCCCAACAATTGCAATTAATTTTCGTTTTTGTTTTTGTTTTTTCACGACCTTGGAAAAAATTTTATTCTATACGAACGCAATGATTTAATTCTGTCGCGGGCAGAGGGGCAATCAGGCAAGGGGAGGTTTGAGGAGACGGAAGATTACCTCAATCTGGTCAGGATTTTTCCTGAACTTTCGCCGGTGAATCAAGCTGCGGCCAACGAGGATTCGTGAACGACTTTTTGAAAGGTGTTTTCGAGTCCGAGAATGTATTCTGAAAAGTCATATTGTTCATCTACGAGTCGATGACCGCGATCACCCATGGCACGAGCAAGAGATTTGTTTCGGAGAAGTTTCTCGAGTCGGTCGGCGTAAATATCTCGATCCATCCACGGAACCAAAAATCCATTCTCACCATCCAGCAGCCAATCTTTTATCCCGCCGGCGTCAAAGGCGACCACCGGGATTCCATAACGCATTGCTTCCATTCCAATTGTGGCAAAGGGCTCCGGCCAAACCGAGCTGATGGCCACAACGGTGCATTCACGATAAAAATCTTTTAACTCTTCTTGCGGAACAAAGCCCATGAAACGGACACGATCGTCGAGCTTCAATTGTTTGCTGAGTTTCTCGCAGAATGGGCGATGGCTGCCGTCGCCGAGAATGATGCATTCGAACGGGAGGGTCAATTTGGCGAGCGATTGAAGCAGGATATCGACGCCTTTGCCGCGAATAATTTGTCCCGCATAAACGATCAGGTTTCTTTCACTAAAACTGCTGCGCAAAGTTGGATCGCCCATTCGCGGAACCGGCGCATGAATTTCAATCTTGTCCTCGGCAAAACCGTTGCGAAGCAACTCATCCTTCATGTAATTCGTCACCACGATCATGCGCTGAAACTGTTGATTCAGGAAAATCTCCTTTTTCTTACTGCGATAGCTGACGTATTTCAGGGGAAATCCCCCGTCATGGTTTCGATTTACAAAGCCACCACATGGAAACACGCAGAACGGTCCGGCCGCGCGCGTGCAAATTTTACGGCTCAGATAGTGGTATTTGTAACTGCGCATGCAATAGATGTCGTGATCGTGAACCATCCGAACCACGGGAACTCTGGATTCTACCAATGCAGCAATGACTTCGAGATCAGCCATTTTGTGGACGTAAATCATGTCCGGTTGAAAAGACTCCAAAGCCGCATTCACGCGGACACCGTTGTCGGTTCTGCCCAGGGAATAACGCCTGGGAAAAGTGTCTCGCCAAGCTGTTTCACCTTTGCTGGTAGGCGGGCCATGAATAATTCCGACGGTGTGACCCCGGCGTTTTAGCTCTGTGGCAGTGATATGCGCGTTGGCTTCGGCCCCGGCAAGTGCGCCAAAGCGTTCATGAACAAAAAGAATTTTCATTGGTTCGTCAAAGCGTGAAAAGAATATCTGGAGGGAGAACGATTTGTAAGCGGGTTAACCCTGAGCGCCCAAAGAAAATTTCCCGATGTTGACACCCGAACGCAGCCTGATTGCAGAGGAACTCAAAGCTCTTTACGGTTTGATGAAACGAATTGCTAAAACTTGTTGAAAGGAATTATGCCAAGACGAAATGGAGGTAGCGAATTCAGCACTTTTCAGGAAACCAAAGCCAAGCTCGCTGAGGATCTGCGATTGGTGGCCGAAGATACTGAGGAACTCATCAAAGCAACCGGCGGAGAGCTTTCTTCGAGGGCGCGAGAAGTCCAGGAACGCTTGAAGAGCTTGCTTCACGATGCCCAAGACACATGTGAACGGCTCGAAGAACAGGCGAGTGCAGGAATCAAAGCAACCGATTTGGTGATCCGCAATAATCCATACCGTGCGATTGGAATTGCCGTGGGTGTCGGATTTTTAGCCGCGTATCTACTCAAGCGAAAAATATGATGGACTTACAATCGAACTTTGGTGGGTTGCTGGGTTCTTTGCAGCGCGTTTGTGACACTGGCGTATCCATCGTGAAGAACAGGGTTGAGCTGGCGACTTTAGAGCTAAAGGAAGAGAAATCTCGCCTGGTTTCGGCCGCCGTTTGGGGTGGCATATTTATGGTCTCGACTTTCATGGCAGTAATCGCCATCGCCTGCACTGTTCTTTTTATGCTTTGGGATCAACGACTTTACGTCGCGATTGGTTTCCTCGCGTTCTGCATTATCGGAGCTTTTACAGCATTTTTATTAGTGAAAGGTAAACTCAAGGCACCCAAACCATTTGCTGAGACCATTGCTCAGCTAAAAAAAGATCGCGCATGGCTGCAACGTCAGAATTAGAAAGACTCCAAATCAGAAAGGCGCGGTTGATCAAACAGAATGATACTTTCCGCCGGGATTTGCTTGCCGAAGCCGATAGTTTGCGGGACGCGGCTGGGTTGATTGAACGCGGTCACAGCTTTTACGAAGCAGCATCCCGTCTCGGAAATTGGCCGCCATTCGCGATGTTCCGCCGCCGAAAGAAACAAAGCTCTATCGCTAAAATCGTGAAAGGTTGCGCGGTGGGCTTCCGACTTCTTAGAGGCTTAATGACGCAATCGAGCGATGCTGGATATCCCGATGAGTCCAAGGCAAAACACTTTCGTTTAAAGCAGCGACAACCTGATTGTGAACCGAGCATCAAAAGATTTTAATGATGCAAAAGCACATTATGAAAATGAAAGTAACTACTAAACAAAAAATAGACGGAGCGCTCGGCTGGGGAATTCTTTGGCTGATGGGCGTTCCCGCTTCAGTGTTGCTTGTGCTGTTCGTTTTGCGGGGCTGCACCTAGAGGGTTAACTCGCCTTGGCTGTCACGGTTTCTTTGGTGATGATATTCTGCACCAAACGTTTGACGCCTTTGCTGAAAGTGAATTGGTAAGTCGCAATCCAATCGCGTTCAAATGACTGGGCGACTTTGCGGGCGATGTCCGTGATGAGGTTGTTGCAGGCGAGGGTTTTTTTGCTGTCTTTGCGATAATTGTAATCCAAATAACTCTTCGTTTCGTTCACGTAACAAATCACATGCGTTTCGCCTTTCATGCGAACCGCGATCAAACGAGTAGTGTATCCATGACGCCCCAGGACATCAGCCGCCAGAGTGGCGTAATCGTCGCAATCCCCGGATTTGCTCGCGAGAAACACGCTGTGATCTTGCACGTCATCATGGAACTTGAATTCAAAATCCGCGAAGTAACTGGCAAATTTCTCGGGCGTAAGATTTGGAACTGCGCGCAATTCGTCCACGGTGATTGCCTGGCTGGTGGGAGTGTTTGAAAACATTCCGACAATTAGTAAACCAGCGAATAAAATCTTAATGGAAAACCTCATTGCCGTTTATTAAGCAGTGGCAATGCCAATCTTGTAAGTTTTTCCCCCCTTTCCATGAACCACTAGTTCTCCGATAAAAGACTAGACTTGTGTACGAAAACGGAACACTGTCGCGCAGTAACTGGACAATCGGTGTCTGAACTGTAATGAAGAATCGGCTATTCCATGACTCAGAATGTGACATTCTCCCGTTAAGAATGACGGGATTTTCCGCATTGCTGATGATTTTAACCCGTCTTAATTTCCAACTATGAATACAAAGCTAAAACTCGTGAGATTTGTGCTGGCCGTCACGTTTGGATCATTGCTTTGGGCAGGATGTACCTCGCCAAATGCTGATAACGGTTATTCGCGCATCGGCAATAACCCGCCGGATTTGACAAAACGTCGTGCGGACACGCATCCGGAATGGAGAACCGGCTTGGAAGATCAAAGGCTCAACGTTTTTGAAACTCCTGTTGATTCGACCATTGATGAAGCCGCGGGTGCAGAGCGGCTTTACTGATCGCGGACTGTAACTGTTTTTGGTGGAACTGCGGTGAAGTTGGTGCTCGCAAAAAGGCGCCGCCCATCAGCAAACAAAACTTCCGCTTCGATCGTTTGTCTTCCAGACCGATCAATCGAGAATTGAAACGGTTTTGTTCCGTCGAGTAATACGGGCTGTTGTCCTAAAACCTCCCACAAGATCCGCGAACCCGTCATTGTCATACCAGTAGCCTCGATCGAAGCCGCAACTTTCGTCTGTGGTCCGATTGCTGACACGCCCACGATTTTTGCCGGAACAGGTTTCCAGGGTTGTTGCGCCGCAGGTGTTTTTGACATGGCGAATGCGCTGGAAGCGAGACTCCGCGCGAGGTTTACGCTCACAAATTCGGCTGAAGTATTGAAGGTGTCTCCCCATCGATCGTAAAACGGTGTGGGATTTTTTTCATCGCCGTCTGGAGGAAAAGTTAAAGCACCCAGTTCCTTTTTATAGGGATCCAGATACGGAAAACCTTCCTGGATGTTTCCGAACGCCAAACCAGAGGGCGGTAACACTCGCCAGTCGTTTTGAGCGTAATGATGCACCATTTCGCGCGGACGTTTCCAGCCAATGCCGCTGATGTAACTCATGTTCACCGGATTGCATCCGGCTTCATAATTGAGATTGCCAATGATCGCTTCCAGGTATTGCGGGCGCGGATCGTTCAAACTCGGGAAATCCAGCGCGCAAGCCGTCGCAAGTTCGAACGCGCGATCGCTGGAAAAGAACCACCCCGCATTTCGGAACCGTTTGCTTTCGGAAGGAAAACTGGAGCCGTACGCATTCTCATTAGCGTAGCGGAGTTGATCGTTTGCCGCGGCGATAATCTCATCTTCACACAACCTGAGGTAATGCGGATCCAACTGTGCCTCATCCAATCGTTTGCTTTTCGCGGCGAACGCGTAGGAACGGGTCGCGCAGCCGTAGGATTCAAACAAGCGCCACCAGGTCCAACGTTTGGTTTCGCGATCGTCAGGTTTGAAACGGCTGATTAGTTCACGCTCGTATTTCTTATCGCCGGTCGCTGCGTATAATTCCGCAGCGGCCCAGGCCAATTCGTCATCATGCATGAACTCGTCGCCGTAGTGGGTGATTTTTTGATAGCTGCCATCACGCCCGTTCTTGGCGATTGCCCGTTCCAGAAACTCCCAGCCTTTCTTCGCTTTTGCCAGATAGTTGGCGGCCGCTTCGGGAAATTGTTTTTTGAAAAGCGGCGATGAAGCCGCTTGCGCAAGTGCGGCGACCGAGGCCGCTGTTGCCGAAGTTGTTTTTGGAAACACGACTTGTGAATCTCCTTTATCGGGCAGGACATCGTGTTCGTAAGGACGATCTCTCGGATAAACGAGGAAATAGAATCCGCCATCGGCGTCCTGCATTTTGGCGAGGAAGTCGGCCTCCCATTTTGCCAATTGCAGGAAATCACTTTTCCCATCGCCGCTTTCCGGCAGGCCGAGATTGTCGAGCGCGCCGACGCCTTCAAATACATCCGCAGCAAACACGAGGACGTGGATCAGCTGCGCGGAGTTAATCGTGTATTTGCTGTAATCACCCGCATCGTGATGTCCGCCTGAAACGTCAATTTTATTTTTGTTCACGAACGGATAGAGACTCGCGTCAACGCTCGTCAATGCGCGTGCAGTGTTGCGCTTGTTGCCGGAAGATTTGCCCGCCTCTTTTTCCAGGACGGCGTTCACCACTTTGAATGCTCTGGTGGGAACTTCCGCTGGTCGCGTGTGACAAGCGCCGTGAACGAATCGGGTGAAAGGCAGTTCATTCGCGGCGCCGCAACGCTGATGATACAGGCCGAGAGCGTAGGTTCGCGCAAAGTTCGCGGCCATCTCATCATCGATCCGAAAAGGAAATGAAACGCCGATTCCTGGAACTTGAATTCGATATTCGCCCGGCGTTTTGAAATCAGAAAAATTGGCTTCGCAAACCTGGCGGTAGGGCGCAACGCTGTAGGTGTAACCAACGTCGCGGCGTGAAACTAATCTGCCCGAGAAAACTGATTTGCCGGAATTTACCTCGACCACATTGAAACCAAGTTGGGGCGAAAATTCTAATTCCCCGAGGCTGCCCAAGTAATACCCCACCATCGCTTTCTTCACAAATTCTGTGGTGTAACCTTCCTGATTCACGTGGATTGCTGGACTCCAGCGTAACGCATCAGCTCGTGCCGCAAATCGCGTAGGTGATTTCCACAAATTTCCTTTTGGATTTTTGACTTCGATAGTGGCCCCCTCAACGACCGCCGTTTTCAATCGAAGGTAGAGTTGATTGCCGATGCGCAGGTCGCGTTGTTTCAGCGGCGCATAAATCGGGCGGCGTTTGAATCCTATTTTTTCAACAGCGATGGTTTGATCGCCTGAAGTGACAACAAACTCACTGGGTGAGGGCAGGGCGAGCGCTGAATCTTTCCCGACGAAATCCCACTGAGAGACGGGCGCGGGGTCAGGTTGCTTGGTGTTCACCAAAGTGAGTTCGAGCAAATTCGGAGAGATGATTCGCAACCCGTGTGCGCCGATGTTCGGCAACTCGAGCGGGTTATCATCGTTAATAACCTGCGCTGACGTGAATAGCGGAAGCAAAATTGCGATTGCTGCTGTGGCGGAGAATTGTTTGATCACGTTCATACATCTTGAAGCCGCGAGCAGTGGCTAGTTGACGAAGCTCCATCCTCGTTTCATCTCGCGGGGCTTCACTCGATTACCGGCCCTTCTACGGGAGCAAATCCCAGTTCATTCGGGACAATCGCCACAAAGCCAGCTTGCGCGGAGCCCAGGAAAAATCCCTGCGCGAGATTTTGCTTTTGAAAAATGACGCCTTGATGCTTCGTCGTGCGTCCAGTGACGGGATGAATGAAAGAACCTCGAAGCGAGCCCGTTGCAGCCGAGACGGTAATCCGAAGTTTGTCGTCGGCAGGCGGGTTGACTTTGAATTGATTATTGGACCCGAGTGTGACCGGCCGTTGCACCTCAGTTTCTAAATCGCCGCTCCCAAGATTCACCAAAACGTTGTTTTCGCCTTCTTCAACTTCCAGCACGCGTGTCCCGGACGGTTTCGAATACCCGGAACCTATCAAAGTTGTTTGTGCTGAAAAACCGTTGGAAAAAAGTTTCGCGCTCGCGTTGGCCGACCGGAACCAGTTTACCGTGCCTGCCAAATCGCTGATGCCGGGTTCGTCACCGAATTGAACCTTGCCTGAGATCGAACCACTTCCTTTGTGAGTCGGGACGTAGAAAGGCCAGTCGCCATCTTTTGAAATGCTCGCGCTCTGACTAAAGGTAGTTCCATCGGCGAGCGTTCCAGCAATCCGCGTCTTCCCGGTCGCATCCACTGTTAAAAGTCCGAAACCATTGCCGTGTGGTGAATTCGGCTCGGCTGAGTTTGGTGGAATCAGAACCGTGTAACGCCTTGCGTGAATGGAAGGATTATTCTTCGAGAACACCGCGCGATCTCCAATCAGGCTTGCCGTGGAAAACCCATCTGAAAGTGATCCCGTGATTTTGTCGGTATCGTTCACCAGATCCAATTGGAGAATTAAGGTGCGACCAGTCTGCGGGTTAAAGCTGGAGAAACTTCCATCTCCGTTAAACTTACCGCGCACAGAATAATTCTTTCCACCCATCGTAATCTTTCCAGAGAACGCGCCCGACGACGTGGTGAGGATTCGGAAGAATCCCGATTCTTCGTGGCTCGGCGTCTCTGGTTGAATCAATCCAAAGTAAGTTCCTTTTACTGCGGCAAATGGATTCGGCACAAAGTTGGCCACCAAGGTTAATCCCGGCTCCATCAAGAAAGAAAACGCCGCGCTATTCGTGGTGATGGTTCCTGTCCAACCATTGAAAACCTGATCGCGTCCGGGAGTCGCCTTGATCGAATATTTTTTTCCGACTTGTAATATTTGCCCGTCTCGCAGCGACCGCACGACTCCGATTCCATTGACCTGCAACACAATTGCACTGGAGACGACATAGGTAAATTTACGGGTTGTGATGGGAGATTCGTTGCCTGACGTGTCCACGCTCTTTACCTGAACGATGTTCTCGCCAGGTGAAAGTGTCGTAGACGCTTCCCAGGATTCTGTCCCGGCTGCGGTAAGAAATTCGCCTGCATTGACTGAATACAAAACAGCGGCGACTCCAAGGTTGTCACTGGCCGTTCCTTTGATGATGACGTCCGCCGTGTTCACGCGTGCGCCCGCGGCTGGCGAATTGATTCTGATGCGTGGCTTGACCGATTCCGGGGGCGCTTCGGTGATGTTGATGGCAACCAGAGAGGATTCTCCGGTTACACCGAGGTTATCCGTCACGATCGCGGTCAGGTCGAAAGTTCCAAGGTCAGTTGAACTCCACGTCATCGTGAATGGCGTCTTGGTGTCCTCGCCAATGTTCATTCCGTTGACGAAAAATGTCACCTTCGACACGCCAGAATCAGCAGAGGCGCTCGCGGTGATGTTAACCTTTGCACCCACGGAGAAACTAGCGCCCGCCGAGGGACTCGAGATAGCAACGCTGGGCAGCGCGTTCGTTGTATCCGAGACTATAATCGTGATGGGGCCGGAACTCGTTGTCGCCCCGAGATTGTCCGTATCGCGAACAGTAAGAGTGTAGGTTCCGACCGGAACATCAGCCAAATTGAAAGTGAAAGGTGCCGTCAAATCTTCCCCGAGGCTCGCTCCATTTTGGAAAAACTCCATTCGCGTGATGCTGCCATCATTTTTGCTGGGAACGGCGTTGATGGTGATATTTGCGGGAGACTTGAAAATCGTTCCACTCACCGGACTGGTGATTCGCGGTGAGGCAGCGCCTGTGATGCGTGTGAGAACCACCGTTTCATCGATCCTTCCGTACCCCAGCAAGCCATCGGGCGAAAATGACACCGTCTGCACATCATTCACTTCTTCAGTGAACGTCCGGACTAACGATCCATCCGCGGTCCGATAAATTTTGACGGTATTTCCTTCCCCATCGGTGTAGGCGAGTTGGCTTCCATCCGGTGTAAACGCGACGCTATACACGGTCCCGCCATTGCCGCTCAAAGTGTGTTTCAACGTTCCATCCGCGACATTCCAAAGTCTTGCTGTGTCGTCGTAACCACCGGACGCGAGCGTGTTGCCATCTGGAGAGAAGATGCAGGTGAATACATCGTCAAGATGGCCGATCAATTCATGAACTAATGACCAATCCGAAGTGCGATAAAGGCGGATACGATTGTCGCCGCTGGCCGCCGCGAGCAGCGAGCCATCTGGAGAAAACGCCACGCAACGTTGTTGCCCGGGAGCTGTAATGGTCGTGATCAATGAGCCATCCGATGGTCGCCAAAGTTTCACCGTGCCATCGAAGCTTGCCGACGCGAGCGTGTTGCCATCTGGCGAAAACGCCACGCTGACCACCCAATCTGTATGTCCGGTCAAACGGCGTTCCGTACCGCTAGGTAATTCCCATAGCTGGATCAGCTCGTAACTGCACGATGCCAATAAACTTCCATCGCGGGTAATGCTTAACCATTCGATAGCGCTCTCGTGGACAAATGGCGCGTTGGTGTTCAGCGTTTGCAGCAACGTTCCATCCTGGACACTCCAGAACTTGATCAAGCGATCCGATCCGCCGGAGATCAGTTTGTTCCCATCCGGTGTGAAAATAACGCTGTTAACCCGGTCAACGGTAACATTTCGCAACCAGATAATGTCGGGACGGCCCTGACCAAGTGCCGGTGTGGCCAAAGCCAGGCAAAAACTTCCAGTCGCAAGTGCGGTTTTCCAAAATTTTCTATAGTGCTGCATACTCGTTGGTTAATCCTTTTGTTTCAGCTCCCTTGCAGAGCCAAAGTCCGGCGATATTAAAAAACGAAGCGCGGCCAGTGGGTATCCGGCGTGCGGAGGTTTATCGGGTCAGATGAATCGCAGATTTCGCTGGGGGAATTTCCTGACGATGAAGCCAACGGAAGTTACGACATTAAGTGAGACGTCGCTGATTGATGCCGCAAAGAAAATTGCCTGACTCAAATTCTAGGTTTACGAGCAGAGCTTGAGGTCAACACTCCGACAGGATAGATCGTGCGATTAAATGTTTCCGCAGAGACGGTCGCAGCGAAAGTTCCATCCGGAAGGAGAACGGACGAGTTACTTCTTGGGCAATTTTTCAACCGCATCTTTCATTTCCGCGAGATGAACGTCTGCGTTGGAAGAATCGGTGACGTGTTTGATTTTGCCGTCTTTGCCGATCAAAAAACTGACGCGGCGCGCGATGTTTTTTCCTGGCTCCCGGCGCACACCGAAAACATCCGCGATTTTGCCGTCGGTATCGGCGATCAAGGGAAAGTTCAGATTATATTGTTTGATAAACTTCTGATGGCTTTCCGCGGAATCAAAACTGACGCCAATCACCTGCACGCCATCCTTGGCTAAATCGCTCATGCGATCCCGCAGCCCGCAAGCTTCCTTCGTGCAACCCGGCGTGTTGTCTTTCGGATAAAAATAAAGCAGCACGCTTTTTCGCCCCAGTTCTTCACTGAGCTTCCAGGTTTTGCCATCCTGATTCTTGCCTTCCACGAGCGGCGCTTTTTCACCGACTTTAGGAGTAGCGGCCTGCGCCGCGCTGACCAAAAGGAAACTCACGACACCGACGATTGCGGAAATAAAAATGTTTTTCATAATGGTTTGTGAACGAATTAAGTCCGTGATTGAAAAGTTGTCAATGCATCGGACGACTTACGCAACCACGATGTTCACCAGCTTTTTGGGAACAATGATAATTTTCTTAATCTCTTTTCCATCCACGAACGGCTTCACTTTTTCGCTCGCCAATGCCGCAGCTTGCAGATCTTCCTGGGGTGCATTTGCCGCTATGACAAGGCGATCACGCAACTTTCCATTCACTTGAATCGGAATTTCAATTTCATTTTCAACGAGCAATGCCGGATTGAATTTCGGCCAGGTGACATACGCCAGCGCAATTCGATGTTCAGCGTTCGATGTTGGATGTTCGATGTTCAACTTCGCCCAAAGTTCCTCCGCCAGATGCGGCGCGAACGGTTGCAGCAAAATCAAAAAGTCGAGCAACACGGAAACCGGTTTTGTTTCCCACGCAATGGCGTCGTTCACGAAAACCATCATTGCGGAAATGGCGGTGTTAAAACGCAAGCCGTCCAAATCTTCCGTCACTTTCTTGATGCAGGCGTGAAGCGTTTTTAATTGCCCCGGATTCGCCTCAACATTTTTAATCGCAGCGCTGAGTTGAATCTTCTCCAGCAATTCTCTGTGCCTCTGTGCCTCTGTGGTCGATTCCGCCTGTTCAAATTCCGTTTCGCTTTTCTCATCTACGAACAACCGCCAGACCCGTCCGAGAAATTTGTAAACGCCCGCCACGCCATTCGTATTCCACGGCTTTACCATTTCCAGCGGACCCATAAACATTTCGTACAGGCGCAACGCATCCGCGCCGAACTCGCGCATGATGTCGTCGGGATTCACCACGTTGCCGCGCGACTTCGACATTTTTTGCCCGTCCTCGCCGAGAATGAGTCCTTGATTCACCAGCTTGAAAAACGGTTCCGGCGTCGAGACGTAGCCGAGATCGAATAAAACTTTGTGCCAGAAACGCGCGTAGAGCAGATGCAGAACGGCGTGCTCAGTTCCGCCAACGTAAAGATCAATCCCCGGAGTCGAGGGACGAGGGACGAGGGACGAGAGCTTTCCGATATCTGGCTCTCGACTCTCGACTTTCGACTCTCGACCAACAGCTCCCATCCAATAATTTTCTACGTCTTTA
This sequence comes from Verrucomicrobiota bacterium, assembly GCA_038316905.1. Taxonomy (GTDB): domain Bacteria; phylum Verrucomicrobiota; class Verrucomicrobiia; order Limisphaerales; family CANJXF01; genus CANJXF01. Next base: position 15,157 of record JBBQAX010000068.1, read on the forward strand.
CCAACGAAACTCTGCTGATTCTGCGCATCGAGATAACGCAGATAATACCAGCAACTGCCCGCCCATTGCGGCATCGTGTTCGTTTCGCGAACCGAGCCGTCCGGCAAATTCACCCAATCTTTGGCGCGAGCGAGCGGCGGTTCGCCGCCGGGCGCGGGTTTGTAATCGGTGAGTTCGGGCGGCATCAATGGCAACGCCGATTCTAGCAACGCTTCGTGAAAAAGATTTCCGCTCGCGTCGCGCTTCCAAATAATCGGGAACGGCTCGCCCCAATAACGCTGACGACTGAAAAGCCAATCGCGGAGTTTGTAATTGATGGTTTTTTCGCCGAGGCCTTTGGATTCGAGCCAGTCGGTGATTTTCTTTTTGGCTTCGACGGTTGGAATTCCATCAAGGCTGATTTCGGAATTAGACGAATTATAAGCATAACCTTCCTGCACAAAAGCCTCGCTTGAACAAAGTCCACCCAAAGTTGGATGTATGCTTGCGGACTGAACCAGCAAGCCGGGTTTGGCGCGCTGCATTTCTTCAGCGAATTCTACAACCTTTCCGTATGGCGCACTTGCCGGCAAAACCACTTGTGGAATTGGCAAGCCGTATTTATGAGCGAACTCAAAATCCCGTTCGTCATGCGCAGGCACTGCCATGATTGCGCCCGTTCCATAACTCGCCAAAACGTAGTCGGCAATCCAGATCGGAATTTTTTCTCCATTCACTGGATTGATCGCATAAGCGCCGGTGAACACGCCTGTTTTTTCTTTCGCAAGTTCCGTGCGTTCCAAATCACTTTTACCAGTAGCGAACGTCTTATATTTCTCTACTTCCGCTT
>JBBQAX010000069.1:0-15893 GCA_038316905.1 Verrucomicrobiota bacterium
GATTTCAAGTGACGGTCAGCGAACCGGCGTAGCCGCGCTCGCCAGAGCGTGGCGTGAGCCTTCCGATTAACCACGCCACGCTCTGGCGAGCGCGGCTACGACCGCCATTTCAAATCAACCCCAAAATGATGCGATACTTGACCTTCGTTTTCTCGCGCTTACTATCGCCATGCCATGAGAGTTTTTCATTTTATTTTCGCAGTTTTGGTTGGTTTCTGCGGAATTTCCAACGCGGCGCTCGTCAATGGAATCGTCGCTATCGTCAATGATACTGTCATCACCTACGACCAGGTTGAGCGCGGAATTGCCCCAGTGGCCGAGTTGTACCTGCGTCAATACCGCGGGCAACCACAGGTTCTAGAACAGAAGTTGCAAGAACTGCGCGCGCAACAAATTGAAGAACTGGTCGAACGCCAGTTGATTTTGTCTGACTTCAAATCAGCGGGGTACAATTTGCCGGAAAATTTTATTGATGACGCGGTGAAGCGAGAAATCCGCAATAACTTTTATGGAGATCGCGCGAAATTGACCAAAACGCTGCAAGCCGATGGTTTGACTTATGAGGCGTTTCGCCAGCAACAGCGTGAACGAATCATTGTTACTTATTTGCGGGATCAAAATACGTCGTCGCAGAAGATTCTGATTTCGCCTTACAAAGTTGAGACTTTCTACAACGCGAATCGAGAACAGTTCAAGTTGCCGGACCAGGTCAAAGTCAGGTTGGTTTCAGTGAATCAGCCGCCCGATGCGGCTCCGGGAACTGCAAAAAAATTAGCGGAAGAAATTTTGAAAAAAATCGAGGAAGGAACTCCCTTCGAAGAAATGGCGGCCATTTATTCGCAGCGGGCGGATGGCGGCGATCGGGGTTGGGTGGACCGAACCTATTTTAAAAAGGAATTGGCAGATGTGGCCTTTTCGTTGAAAGCCGGGCAACACAGTGGGGTGATTGAATTGCCGGAAGCTTGTTATTTAATTCAGGTCGATGACGTGCGCCTCGCGCATATTCGCCCGCTCGACGAAGTTCGTGAGGAAATTGAGAATACGTTGAAAGCGCAAGAATCGGCACGGCTTCGCAAAAAGTGGATTGACCGCCTTAAGAACAAATCGTTCGTGCGCTATTTCTGAAAACTCGAAATCCAATCCCGAAGTTGTGATTCAAATTTCTATTCACCTATGACCGGCTGGATCGCAATTTCACTCGGAGACATAACAGGGGTCGGCCCAGAGGTGACGCTCAAAGCGCTGGCAGCAGAGGGTCAATCCGATGACTCCTGTCGTTATTTGCTGATTGGCGACGTTGATTACACGCGCAAGCTCAACGAGAACCTGGGTCTAAAACTCCCTCTGGAAATCTACAGCCGCGACAAAGTTGGGAGCCGGTTTTGCATTCATAATCCATTGCCAGACCCGCTCCCCGAAAAGCTGGAAGCCGGTTCTCCCGCCGTGGCCAGAGCGGCAGTCGCGTGGTTGACGGACGGTGCGCAACGTTGCCTGAGATTGGAAACTGACGCGCTAGTGACAGCCCCCGTCAACAAGGAAGCAATCATGCGCAGCGGGATTCCATTCATCGGGCAGACTGAGTTCTTGTCGGAATTAGCCGGCACGAATCAAACCGCCATGATGTTGCTGGGAGAAGACGATCGAGGTCGCTGGCTGCGTGTCGCCCTCGCGACAACGCATCTGCCATTGAAACTCGTCGCAGCACAATTGCGGGCCGAGAAAATTGATTTGGCGATTACGCTCGCGGCAAAAGCGTGCAAAGACCTCGGTTTAACCCGCGCGCGAGTGGGCGTTTGTGCCTTGAATCCACACGCGGGAGAAGGCGGCGCCTTCGGCACGGAAGAAAGTGCGCTCATCGCGCCCGTGGTCCGCGCCGCTCAAGGAAAACAACTGGATGTGCATGGTCCCCTCGCCGCGGATTCTCTTTTCCATTACGCTTACAAAGGCGATTACGACGCCGTGGTAGCGATGTATCACGATCAGGGTTTGATTCCATTGAAGATGGTCGCTTTCGAGAACGGAGTGAATTGGACGCTGGGCCTTCCGTTTGTGCGAACGTCGCCTGATCACGGGACGGCCTATGACATTGCAGGTAGAGGCGTGGCTGATCCCTCCAGCATGATTTCTGCAATACGACTGGCCAAACAGTTGATTCGCGCCCGGAAGTGAACCGCCAATCAGGGATTCGTTAATTCCCCGGATAAAACTTTTCGCTGAGAAGAACATTCAGCTTCTGAACTGCAAGGGTGAGCTCGCTGAAGATTGCGCCAGTCTGCGGATCGATTGATCCCTTTTCGATTCGCTTGATCGTGCGACGAAACCGCAGGCTCAAGGCGATTTTTTCATCCTTGTCCCCGGTTTGCCGAAGAAGTTGGCGCACCTTCTCGGCGCGGCGGCGGGCTTGCTCAATGATGCGCAAAGCAGGTTCGGTTTTCATCTCGCCGGAGTTCACGCTTTTCAACAACGCACAATCAAATGCGCGGCAATAATTCGGGCGGTCTGCATAAACCCGGCAGCGGCAACCATCAAACGCAACGCAAGGTTGAAGAAATCCTAATCCGGCAGATCTCGTGCGCGAAGTCGGGCGCAGTGCCAGACCCATCGTTTCGAGCTTGGACGCATCGTCGTCGGGTTGAAGTTGCACATTGGCGAAGATCACTCCATTGCAACAAAGCCCGCACGTCAGGCACAGCTTTTCGGCGATGGAGGGCTTGGTTGGCATGAAAGGACGCACAAAATAAAAGACTGGCGAACGCGGTGCAAATCTTACTTATTCACTTTCGGCAATGGCACTTTGCCGGAGAATTACGTGAGCGCTTGCAAAAAAGATTCTTCCTCTCGAAAATGCGATCCTCAATGCCTGAACTTTTCAAAAGCTTTCTGTGGATTGGAATCGGCAGCGCCCTCGGCGGCATTGCGCGGTTTGCTGTTTCGGTATTCGTCGCGAGCCGGGTCGCAGGGAATTTTCCGTGGGGCACAATCCTGGTGAACGTTATCGGCTCTCTTGCGATTGGTATTTTCGCAGCGGTCGCAGATGCGCCAGGACGTTTTTCTCTGTCGCCCACGCTGCGTCAATTCTTGATGGTGGGACTTTGTGGCGGTTTCACGACGTTTTCCTCATTCAGCATCCAAACTTTGGAACTCATGCGCGGCGGACAACCGCTCCAAGCCGCCGCCAACGTCGTCGGTTCGGTTCTGCTTTGCCTGATCGCCGTCTGGGTTGGGTATCAGTTTGGACAATTGCTCAATCGCTGAACTCAATCTCTTGGAAAATTGTCGCTTCGCATAAGAGGAAAAAATTAATACGAACCGACTTTAACTATTTGCACATCTTCGAGGAGGCTTTGCAGGGTTACAGCTTTGTCCAATCTTCCGTGCGCAAACCCGAAATGCGGGCGAACTCGTCGATATTATTGCTAACCAGAGTCAATCCATGCGCGAGACAAATGGCTGCGATGTTGAGATCGTTTGGCCCGATGCTTTGGCCGCGAGTTTCAAGATCGTGCCGAACGGTGGCGTAATGTTGCGCGGCGGCATCATCGAAAGGTAACGAGGGATACCGGGCAAATATTTCGTCCAACTTTGCCAGCCTCGCCTGATGGTTTCCGTATTTCTTCGCACCATGCCAGAGTTCGGCTTTCACCACGGAGCAAAGCAGGATTTCATTTTCCTGAAGATCGGCCAGTCGATTGGCAATCGCTTTTCCGGCAGGTTGTCCGGGCTTTAGAAAACTGATCCACGCATTGGTGTCGAGGAGCCACGCCATTACCAATCCTCGCGTTTTTCAAATTCTCCTTGCGCCGGGCGTTCAAATGGTTCGTCGCCGAAAGAACCGGCCATTCGCTGGATGAATTCGCGATGAGATTCCTTTGGTGTTCCAGCGCGCTTCTGCTCCGCCAATCGCAAAGTGTCGCGCACCAGCCGCTCGACGGAAGCGGCGGTTTCGGGATCGAAACTCTGGATTTTCTGATCCAATTCGAGGGCGATTGGTGTCATGGAAATCAGTGTATCGCGTGACCTAAAGTTTGCAACCACGTCTATTTCGGTTTCATCTGAGGAAATAAAATCACGTCGCGGTTGCTTTGTTGGCCCGCCAACGCTTTTCACCGTATTGAAAATCTCTGGACAGTATAGGCTCTGGTCGTGCCAATAACCCTCGACGAAATTGTTGAAGAAACGCGCCAACTTCCGCCGGATGTCGTCGCCGAATTGGTTGACCGAATCATGCTCACTCTTCACGGGGGCATGGAACCGCCGGTCGAAACCGCTTGGAAAACTGAAATTAATCGGCGCATTGACGAAATTAAAACCGGAAAAGTTCAAGGTGTCCCCTCGAAGAATCGCTGGCACGCGCCCGAAAAATTGCCGGGCTGTGAAATACGTCCTCCATTCTGAAGCAGATGAAGAACCGTCCAGCACCTTATGCGTCAGCGGTCAATCCCGATAAACTTCGCGCCGATGGCGGATGACTCCCACGACAATTGTCTTCGTCTCCGAATCTGCCGAATACAACACGCGATAGTCGCCCACGCGGATTCGGAAACCATCGCGGTTCTTGAGTTTTTTGCAGCCAGGCGGAAAAGGAGTGGACTCAAGAGCTAAAATCGACTTTGAAATACGAACCTGCATTTGCGGTTGCAAATCCGCCAGTTCCTTGCGCGCGGCGCGAGTAATGTCAATCTGCCAACTCACGCCTTGATGCCGAGTTCCTTCAGAGCCTGACGGAAAGGCTGACGTGGCTGATGCCGTCGCGCTTCCAAGGCGAGCGTGTCAGCAAAGTCGGCGGACAACTCCTTATCGGCCAGCATCCGTTCCAACACGGCTTCCCGCTGGCGCGGCTTCAATGATTTGAACGCGGTCACAAAAATTTCAGCGGTGGCTTCGGCGGCACTCATAGGCAAACTATCGCAAGAAATCGCACCCGTTTCAAGGGTGGTGTGCCTTTCTCATTTTGGCTTCATCTGCGGAAATAAAGTCACCTCGCGGATGCTTTTCCGGCCTGGGAGTGTTGTTCTTAAGACATGGCCAAATGGCGATTACTTAATCTTTGCTCCATGTTCGATTAGAAAGGCGGCAATATTTGTAAATCCGCCATCAATAGTCTCTGTAATGGGGCTCCGACCTCACCGGCTGGTTGATTAATCGGAACTCCCTTTTCCACTAGAAGAACGACGATGTTTGAATAGCCGCGCCAAGCAGCCCAACTCAATGACGCCGTTGCATTTGTTACAACCGCCCCATGTTGGATTAAATATTTAACGCTCTCAAAATCTCCCTTCATGCATGCGAATTGCAATGGTGTTGCACCACGCGAAGCACCGGCATTGATTTCCGCTCCGTGCTCAACGAGTAATTTTACCAACTCAAAATTGCCTGCCTTTGCCGCAAACATCAGCGGCGAGAAAGATGGCGGCCTCTCCGTAAATGATGTTTTGGCAGTTGCGTTGGCTCCCTTCGCTAAGGAACTGGTGGCCAGTTTAATGTCGCCATTGCGACACGCCTTCAAAAGCAATCCATCCGGCGTTTCCATTTGTTGGATCGCCGCCTCAAGCTTTCTGCTTTGAATGATCCGTTTCGGAGCGAAAATGTTTGATAAAACGTTTGGATTTAGTTCAAACCTGTAGGTTTCGAAAACATCCCCAGCGAGTTTGTCCCGCGTTGTTCGCTTTATTGGAAACGATGTCGCTTCATCAAGCCATAAATCCATCTGGACGGGATCATTTGTGCCATTGTTTAAGGTCAATTCTATGTGTTTTGCCTTTTTTCCGTTCACCATTTCATCACCAACTATTCGCTCACCACTAACCGAAAAGGGATCGTCTAAAAACGGAAGCAGTTTTGGGATGGAATTCTTCTCGTCTTGCATCAGCGCAGTTACCAGTTGAGAAGCAATAATTGGGGTTGCCCCGCCCACAACAAAAGAATGGACTATTGACGGGTTGAAATTTGTCCGAACGGAATTGCGCTCCCATTGGATTGTTCTTGGTGCAATAACCGCCAAATAATTTGTCCCATCGGAAACGCATTCCATTTCAGAATCGAATATAAAAAACACCCCGGCATTCGTGAGGTGAAAGCGATTTCCTTGTTCGAAAATAAATGAACCTGCCATCCCTAGCTCTGGAGCTCCCGAAACGTGTTCTTGAAAGGCGCGACAACTGATTTTCAAACGCCCAGCCTTTGCCAGTGCTGCCTCGGATTGCCGCAGAAGTTTTTGCGCTTCGGTATCACCCTTTGCGGCAAATTGTGTCGAGACTCCGATGATCGTGAGCCAAAAAATAATTTTGAGTTGCCTTTGCATCGCCGCGTTTTTGTAAACTCACTTCGGCTTCATCTGCGGAAACAGAATGACGTCGCGGATGCTTTCCTGGCCGAGCAACATCATGCACAAACGATCAATGCCGATGCCGATGCCGCCAGCCGGAGGCATGCCGTGTTCGAGCGCGACGAGGAAATCTTCGTCGAGCTTTTGTTGTTCGCCGCCAGCTTGATGTTCCAGCGTGTCGCGTTGGGCAATGGGATCGTTTTGCTCGGTGTAACCGGGCGCAATCTCCGCGCCGTTGATGCAACACTCGAAAACTTCCACGCAATCGGGATCATCGGGGGAAATTTTCGCGAGAGGGACAAGTTGCTTTGGCAAATGAGTGACAAAAACAGGATTGATAAGAGTCGGCTCGATTAATTTTTCAAAGACGGCTCCGGTGACTTCAAAGTCTTCGTATTCCTTGCCAATCTCTGCGCCAAGTTTTTGCGCGCGTTCACGGCGTTCGCTTGACGAAACGTCGAACCAATCCGCGCCAGCTTTTTCTTTGACCAAATCTTTGTAACGGGCGCGTTTCCACGGGCGGGTGAGATCAATTGTTTTGACGATTTTCCGTTCGGCATTGTCCGTTTCTGACAATTCGATGTTGGATGTTGGATGTTCAGCGTTCGATGTTTTTCCAATTTCCGAACATCGAACATCCAACATCGAACGCTGAACATCGAATTTTCCATGCTCAATTTTCAACGTGCCCAAAACTTTCTGTGCGACTGTAGTAATCAACGACTCCACCGTTTCCATCATCGTCTCGTAATCGCCGAACGCCTCATACGCTTCGAGCATCGTGAATTCGGGATTGTGTTTGCGCGACAAGCCTTCGTTGCGAAAATTTTTTCCGATTTCAAAAAGTTTATCCACGCCTCCGACGAGCAATCGCTTGTGATAAAGCTCCAGCGCGATGCGCATGTAAAATTCGCAGCCGAGCGCGTTATGAAACGTCTTGAACGGTTGCGCCGCCGCGCCGCCGGGAATGCCTTGCATGATCGGCGTCTCGACTTCCACATAACCGCGCCCGTGGAAAAAATTCCGAATTTCGCGAACGATGGCGCTCCGTTTCAGGAACGTCTCTTTCACGTCGTCGTTCGACATCAAATCGAGATAGCGCTGGCGATAACGAATCTCGGTATCCACGACGCCGTGCCATTTTTCCGGCATCGGTCGCAACGCTTTTCCCAAAATGACAAAACTCACCAGCTTCACGGAAATTTCCCCGGTCTTGGTTGTGAACATCGTCCCGTTTACGCCGATGAAATCGCCCATGTCGAGGTGCGTGAAAATATCCCATTGCTCATCGCCGAGCGCATTTTTCTGCGCGTAAACCTGCATACGCGAAGCGGAACCGCCTGAAGGCGGAACTCCGAGCGAGCCGTCTTCGTTTTGAGTTCCGCCTTTAGGCGGTCCCCCGTCTTTGATGTCGATGAACATGCTTTTGCCCATCTCGCGATGAGCCGTGATGCGGCCTGCCAGCGCGACTTCGCGGCCCTCGACGTAATTTGCGCGCGCTTCGGCGCATTTTTCTGTCGGCGAAAATTTATTGGCAAACGGGTTGATGCCCTTGGCGCGGAGCGCGGCCAATTTAATTTTGCGTTGTTCAACCAGTGAATTCGTTTCTTCCATAGCAGGCGGAAATAAAACACCGGCACAGGCGCGTGTCGAAGTTTTTGATGGAGGGCAGGGCGCATCATCCTGTGCGCCGGGCGTGATCTGGAATCAGCGGCGCGCAGAAGAGTGACGCGCCGTGCAGGTTTATGAATTCTCCAGCGCTTGTCCCAAACTGACTTTGATCCCTTCAATTTTCTTGCGCGATTCGGCGAGAAAGAACTCCTTGTTTTCACCCAATCCTTTGGAATTGAGGATCAGGGTTAAGCGGAGTTTTTCGTCCATCAGCTTTTCGATTTGTTCGACGACTTTTTCAGATTTCATAAGTTTGGGGAAATGCTGCAATTTACGGTCAAACCTGAGCAAATTTTAGGAAACACTTTCACTGGATTTTGTCGAACTATCGGCGCACAGTCTTTATATGAAGCTGATTCTTTCGACGCATAATGTAACCCTCACCAAAGCCATCGAAGACCACATCATTTCACGCATAGAAAAGCTAGAGCACCTCGATCCTACTGCGATTGATGCCCGGGTCATTTTCGAGTTCGACAATCTCAAAGCACCAGATCGACAATTCACATGTTCCATCCGCCTTTCCGTTCCGGGACCAGACCTCTTTGCTGAGGATTCGGAAAGCGATTTGTATGCCGCGATGGATCTCGTGACCAAAAAAATGGAGCAACAACTCCGCAAACGGCACGGGAAAATCAAGGCCACCTATCATACGCTTGCATCCCGCAGTAAACGCACACGTCAGGAAGCAGAGCTTTAGACTGCGCCGCAACACTTCGATGGTTTGAGGTGCGAGCGTTCGATGCTTTAAAAAAAGAGGCATCGAACCTAGCTCATTCGACCCCGGATGCAGTTAAATTTTTCCTCGCAACATGATTGTTCGCGCCAGAATTGTTCTGCCCATTTCACAGCCTCCCATCAATGACGGTGCAGTTCACGTTATCGGAAATCGCATTGCAGCAGTCGGTCGTTGGCAGGATCTGAAATCTTTGGACGCCACCGTCTGCGATTTAGGCAATTGCATTGTGTTGCCCGGATTGGTCAACGCGCATTGTCACCTCGACTACACCGACATGGCGGGAATGATTTCGCCGCCAAAACATTTCAGCGATTGGATCAAAGCGTTGCTCGCCATCAAAGCCAGTTGGTCCTATTCCGAATACGGAAAATCCTGGACGAACGGCGCGCAAATGCTGCTGCGAACCGGGACAACCACCGTCGCGGACATCGAGGCCGTGCCGGAACTTTTGCCCGATGTCTGGAACGCCACGCCGCTCCGGGTTTTTTCTTTGTTGGAATTAACGAGCGTGAAAAGTCGTCGGCCTGTTGCAGAAATTATTGGAGAAGCCGCGCAGAAAATTGAATCGCTCAGTTCGAAGAAATGTTTTGCCGGACTTTCCCCGCACGCGCTCTATTCCACTTCGCCAGAGCTGTTGCAACGCAGCGCGGAAATTGCCCGCGAAAAAAACTGGCTCGTTTCCACGCATGTTGCTGAGTCATCTGAAGAACTAGATATGTTTAAGGAACGGCGCGGACCGCTCTTCGATTGGCTCAAATCACAGCGAGACGTTTCCGATTGCGGTGGCATTTCGCCAGTCGGACAACTGGAGCGCGTGGGAATGCTGTCTGAAAACTTTCTAGCCATTCACGCAAACTATATTTCCGAAGCAGACGCGACGTTGCTGGGCAAAAGCAGATGTTCAGTTGTCCACTGCCCGCGTAGCCACGAATATTTCGGGCACAAAAAATTTCCGCATCAGATGTTTAGCGATGCTGGGGTGAACATTTGCCTCGGCACCGACAGTCTCGCCAGTGTCAGGGCTGGGGAGCACGCCCGCCCTCGGGTGTCGTTGGATGCGCCCCGCGTCCAACCCTCCGGCGCTGTCGAAGTTTTCCGCGAGGGCGCGGAAAACAACGCCCGAGGCGGGCGTGCTCCCCTTGAACTGAATCTGTTTTCCGAAATGCAAAGTTTCGCGAAAGCGAATCCTGAAGTGCCAGCGGAAAAGATTTTGCAAATGGCGACCCTCAACGGCGCTCGCGCTTTGGGAATGCAAAAGCAAATCGGAGAACTTACGGCCAATGCGTTTGCGGATTTAATCGCGCTACCTTTTTCCTGTAAAATCTCCGAAGCGCATGAAGCAGTTCTTCAGCACAAAGGCGAGGTTTCTGCCTCCATGGTTGACGGGAGTTGGGTTGTTAAAACCTAAAGATTGACCGCAGGTATTTCCGCGGCGTCGCACGGCCCTCCGTGTAAACCATGCGAACACTTTGCGTGTGGGTGATTAATCCCAATATTTTTTATGGAAATACACGAAATTCGAATTCGTATCGTGCCAAAAATAATCTTGAAATGAATATCCCTCGGACTCTTTCGTGTCTTATGGCCCCTCAAGTAGAGTGTGATTTTGCTCTGGTCAAAATTTGGCCACCATATCGGGGCGGCATCAGACTTCAAATCCACAAAATGAAGTTCCTCACGTTGCTTGTAACCCAGCTCCTTTAATATTTTGGAAAAGACTTCCTCGGTGTATGTGAAGCTCATCCATCGTCCCCAACCGCCGTTCATTAAATGGCGATTATACACATCCTTGTATTTTATTTCGCTGACTGCTTTTGGTGGTTCGAATCCGAAAAGTTCACGGAACATCTTCTCTTGGTCCTGCCGTGAATCAGCCTCTTTAGAATTCGAGCACGAAACAGCCAACAACGCGCAAATCGCGAACGAAAGATGAATCATGAATGGGAGCTTACAGCGCATGACAGTTATATTAAGGGGCGAAATTGTCGTTGATCATTTGACCGTAAAACTGCATTTCGCCCTTGTCCAGCCGCTTTGCCGACACACTTCCTCGTTGCTTTCATTTTCCGTCACTGAAAACTTGGTGGCAGGTTGACGACAGAATTTGACATCGAACTCAAGCAACGGCTCGACGCGCTTCGCGAACAAAATCTTTTGCGCGAGTTGCGCCGCATCGATTCGCCGCAAGCGCCGCACATCCAGATCGACGGCAAACCGTTCCTGAATTTTTCTTCCAACGATTATCTCGGCCTCGCCAACGATCCGTTGCTCAAAGAAGCCGCAATTGAAGCCGTCAAAAAATTCGGCGCAGGCTCCGGCGCGTCGCGGCTCATCTGCGGCTCGCTCGCGCCGCATCACGAACTCGAAGAAACTTTGGCTGAGTTTAAAAAAACCGAAGCGTGCCTTGTTTTTTCCACCGGCTACGCGGCAGCAGTCGGAACCATTTCCGCGCTCGTTGGCAAAAACGACATCATCATCATCGACAAACTGGTTCACGCGTCGATTGTCGATGCCGCAAAACTGAGCGGCGCGAAACTCCGCGTTTTTTCTCACAACGATCTCGAGGATCTAGAGAAGATTTTAAAATGGGCGGTGACGAAACCGGTTTCGGGCGTCTGGCTGGCCAAAGAGCGCACGCGCATTCTCATCGTCACCGAATCTGTTTTCTCGATGGACGGCGATTTTGCGCCGATCAAAGAAATCGTCGCGCTGAAAGGAAAATACGGCGCATGGCTGATGGTTGATGAAGCGCACGCGACTGGAATTTTCGGAAAGGATGGACGCGGTTTCGCGGAAAGCTGCGGCGTCTCTCAACAAATCGAAATTCAAATGGGGACTTTAGGCAAAGCGCTCGGCGCATCGGGCGGATATATCTGTGGCTCGCGCCAGATGATCGACTCTCTCATCAATCGTGCGCGTAGTTTTATTTTTTCCACCGCGCCAGTTCCCGCCGCTGCTGCTGCCGCAACTGCCGCCATTCATTTTTTAAAATCCAAACCCGGGGAGAAACGGCGAAATCTGCTTTGGGAACGCGTGGCGCAATTCCGCTCAAAATTTGGTAGCGGCTCAATGGGTTCGGAGTTCCGCGTTCACGCGGTCTGCGAACCGCCTGAAGGCGGAACTCCAAACGTTGAAACGCAAATCTCAGAGGGTTCCCCCATCATTCCGCTCATTATCGGAGAAGAAAACAAGGCTTTGGAAATCGCCGCGCATTTGCGCACTTGGGGAATTTTGATTCCGGCGATTCGTTATCCGACCGTTGCTCGTGGTGCGGCGCGTTTGCGTTTGACGATGACGGCGGCGCATGCCAGCGAAGATGTGGAAGATCTCTGTGACGCATTGGTGAAATTGGAATTGGAGAAACATCGAACACTCAACATCGAACACTGAACATCGAATGCACAAACTCGCGCAACTCGATCATCAATTTGTCTGGCATCCGTTCACTCAAATGCGCGACTGGCTTGCGCGTGAGCCGATTGTCATCACCTCGGGCAAAGGCGCGGTGTTGCGCGATGTTCACGGTAAAGAATATCTCGACGCCAACTCCTCCATCTGGACGAACCTCCACGGCCACGCGCATCCGAAAATTAATTTCGCCATTCAAAAGCAGCTTGGGAAAATCGCGCATTCGTCCGCGCTCGGATTTGCCAATGAACCGGCGTCGTTGCTCGCGGAAAAATTGGTTAAAGCGGCGAACCCGGAAACGAAGAAAGTGATAAAGTGGGAAAGTGGGAAAGGGAGAACAGGCGTTCGCCTCCCTTCTCACTTTCCCACTTTCTCACTTTCAAAAATATTTTTCTCCGACGACGGCTCGACCGCGATGGAAGTTGCGCTGAAACTCGCCTACGAGTACGCGCGGCGGAGCGGTCGCAGCAAGAATCCAAAATTTCTTTCGCTCGATGGCGCGTATCACGGTGACACCATCGGCGCGGTCAGCCTCGGCCACATCGATTTATTCCATAAAGCCTATTCCGGTTTGCTGTTCAAAACGGACAAAGTCGCCGCGCCGTATTGCTATCGCTGTCCGCACAACCAAGCCAAACCGGAACGCGGTGATGCGCGCGACTATCGCAAATGCAAATTCGAATGCTTAAAAGCGGTGGAACAGAAATTTACGGCGCAACGCAAAACGAAAAATCCTTACGCGGCGATGATTGTTGAGCCGCTGATGCAAGGCGCGGCGGGAATGATCGCGCAGCCGGAAGGCTGGTTGAAACGCGTGGCGGAAATAGTGCGGAATGATGGCGCGCAGTTGATTGCGGATGAGGTGATGACGGGATTTGGGCGAACGGGCGTGGGAGAAAGCGAGAAAGTGGGAAAGCGGGAAAGCGGGAAAAGCTCACTTTCTCACTTTCCCACTTTCTCACCTGCAATTTTCGCCTGTCACAAAGAACATGTTCAGCCCGATTTCATGGCGTTGGCCAAAGGAATGACCGGCGGTTATTTGCCAATGGCCGCAACACTTACCACGCAGAAAGTTTTCGACGCCTTCCTAGGTGAATACGACGAGTTCAAAACTTTTTTCCACGGCCACAGTTTCACGGGAAACCAGCTCGGCGCTGCGGCGTCGTTGGCGAGTTTGGATATTCTGCAATCGGCGCGATCCATTTCCTCGCGACGGAAACTTCAGGAAAATTTATCTGCTGAATTGAAAAAATTATGGGTGCTTCCCAACGTGGGAGACATTCGGCAGGTCGGTTTGATGGCGGGAATTGAGCTGGTGAAAAATTGGGAAACACGCGAGCCGTTTGCTTTGCGTGAGCGCGCCGGGATTCGAGTTTGCGCAGCGATGGCGAAACGCGGCGTGCTCACGCGACCGATTGGAAATGTCATCGCCATTTTGCCGCCGTACTGCACGACAACGAAACAGGTTGCGAAAATGATTTCGGCTCTGGGCGAATCAGTGGAGGAAGTTTTGGGAGAACGTAGCCGCGCTCGCTAGAGCGTGGCGTTCGTTTGTTTATCAACGCCACGCTCTGGCGAGCGCGGCTACGGCGTAATTCTAGTCCTTCGCCCAATAATCGATGACGAATACGTCGGCGAGGATCGGGCCGAGCATTCCACCGAATTTTTTGTGATCGGGATGAGGGAGATAAACGTCGCGGTCTTTTTCAGATTTGAAGGTGAGGACGAAACAGTGCGTGAAACCTTTGTCGTGTTTTTCGGGACTGTTGTTGGTTCCCCATTCCAACGCGGCGATCTGCGGGATTTTCTTTTTCAAATCGCGGAATGCGTTCTCCACTTTTTGAATTTCTTCGGGCGCGGTTCCTTCCTTGAATTTGAATGCAACGACGTGGCGCAATTTTCCAGATTTCCCGGCGTCATCAGCGGCGATCCCGCAAAAGGCGAACGTGGTGATTAAGGCAACAATAGCAAAAATAGTTTTCATAATATTATTCTTTGGGTGCGGTGATCATGGGGAAATTATCAGTGCGAAAGGGTGATGCGGGCAAGCCGTTTTTATTCCAAAGATTCACGACAGGAAAATCGGCCCACCCATAACGCACGGCGACCGGCTTCTCCACATTCGGACTGCTCACGACAATTTTGTCGCCATCAATCTCCGCCGTGGCCCAGACGAAATTTTTGTCGGCACCAGCGATGGTAAAACCTTTGAGCGCTCCGCCGCGTGCTTCTAATCCGCTGCCGACATGATCGAAACTTAAAATAGCCTTGTCACCTTTCACCTTCATCTTTTTGTAAATCGGACCCGAATAAACAATTTTTTCGCCGTAAGTAATCCCGCGCGCAGCGAGGGCGAGGCGTTCGCCGACCGGTTGTTTTTTGGTGGGATGAATGTCGCGTTCTTCACCGACATCTGTGATCACCGCGAGCCCAACCTTTGGCAGGACTTTCGTCGCGTTGAGTTGTGCTTCGCGCAGTTCGGCCCAATCGCTCTCTTCGGGTTGATCTTTAATGGCTTTGAACGGCGCGAGTTGCACGGCATGGAATGAAAAATCGCGATTACCCCAATCATGCCGCCAGTTTTTAATCATGTCGGGAAAGAGCGTGCGATATTGATGCGCGCGTCCGGCGTTGGATTCGCCCTGATACCAGATCGCCCCTTTGATCGCAAACGGCACGAGCGGGTAGATCATGGCATTGTTGAGAACCGTGACGAGATTGGGATTGTTGTTCTGCTGAACCGGAAGCGGCGACAGTTTGGCGAGTTCGGCGGCGACTTTGTACTGCCATGCTCCTGCCAGCGAAATTTTTTCGTTGCCGACCTTGAGGAACATTTGATCCGCAGTGCCGTTGATTCCGCCCGCGCCGCCTGTATCCAAAACGCGCACGGCGATGATATTTTTGCCCGGCTTGAGGGTTCCGGCGGGCAGTTTATAACTGCGCGACGCATTGTAAACGCTTAAGCCGCCGGCGAGTTTTGCGTTGACCCAAGTGGTATCGGCGTCGTCAATCGGTCCCAAAGTGAGTGTTGCTTCTTTGCCCGCGACACTTTCCGGCAGTTCAATCTCTTTGCGGAACCAGACCAAGCCGTCGAAGTCTTTCATTCCGGCGTCTTCCCAAGCGGTTGGGAGCGTCATCGTTTCCCACGCGCCGCTTCCGCCTTCCGGTGTTTCCGCGTTCCATTTCGCTGTTACGCCCTTGTCGTTTTGCTCCCACCACGCCCGCATTTTGGAGTCATAATTATCGCCGCTTGAGCCTTGCGCGGTTGCATTGATTTGGGCAATCGCTTGAGTAAAATCGGGCATGGCTTTGAGCGAATCGGCACTGACCCACGCCTCCGCAATGGTTCCACCCCACGACGTATGAATCAATCCGATGGGAACGCCCGTCTGCTTGTGGAGTTCGCGCCCGAAGAAATAAGCAACGGCAGAAAATCCCGCTCCTCCGCCTTTGCCGATGGTATCCGGCGTTGTCGGCGACCATACGCCGAACAGTTGCGTCGGGTCTTTCTGAATTCCGGTGACGGGCGCGAAGGCGATACGTTTCTGCACGGTAAACAGTCTCAAATTCGGATAGTTGGCGTCGGCAATCTCCTGCGGCGTATTGTTGACCAGTCGCATTCCCCATTCCATATTCGACTGCCCGGAACAAATCCACACGTCGCCAAACGTCACGTTTGAGAGCCGAACCTTTTCAGAACCAACAACCGAAATGCTGTAATCGCCGCCCGCTTTGTGCGCCGGTATTTTC
>JBBQAX010000070.1:0-15839 GCA_038316905.1 Verrucomicrobiota bacterium
TTGGCGACGGCACGCGAACCAAAGAACGTGGAAATGAAAGTTTTGAAAACAGGGCTGGAACGGCGAATGGAAGAATTGAGAAATGGAAACGCGGAGAAGTTAATTTCAATGGGCGATTCGAAAGCGGACGAAAATTTAAACCCGTCAGAACTCGCGGCCTACACCACGGTCGCCAGCGTGATTCTGAACCTCGATGAAGTCATCACGAAGCAATAGCCATGAATCTGGAACACGAACACAAATTGATGCTCACGCGTCGGCAGTTTTTCGGCAAAGCGGCAACAGGCATCGGTGCGGCGGCGCTGGGATCGTTGCTGAATCCAAATCTTTTCGGCGCGGTCGGTGAGGGAACGCAAAGTGGAATCAATATGGGCTTGGCGGGATTGCCGCACTTTGCGCCGAAGGCCAAGCGGATCATTTATCTTTTTCAATCGGGCGGTCCGTCGCAGATGGATTTATTCGATTACAAGCCGACATTGCAGCCGAAGTTTGCCGAGGAGTTACCGGAGTCGATTCGACAAGGACAACGGCTCACGGGAATGACGTCGAACCAAAAGAATTTTCCGGTTGCGCCGTCCATCTTCAAATTTTCGCAGCACGGAAAAAGTGGCGCGTGGATGAGCGAACTTTTGCCGCACACCGCGAAAGTGGCGGATGACATTTGCATCATTCGCTCGATGCACACCGAGGCGATCAATCACGATCCGGCGATTACGTTTATCCAAACCGGCAGCCAGATTGCAGGACGGCCTTGCATGGGTTCGTGGCTTTCCTACGGCCTCGGCAGCGAAAATAAAAATCTGCCCGCGTTCATCGTGATGATTTCGCGCGGCACCGGACGCAAAGTGGATCAGCCGCTTTATGACCGTTTGTGGGCGAGCGGTTTTCTGGCGTCGCGGTATCAAGGCGTGAAATTTCGCTCGAATGGCGATCCCGTTTTGTATTTGTCCGATCCTCCGGGACTCAGCGCGAAGGCGCGTCGTTCCATGCTCGATGACATCGGCAAATTGAATGAGATCAACCTGAAAGATTACGGCGATCCCGAAATCGCCACGCGCATCGCGCAATATGAAATGGCGTTCAAGATGCAAAGTTCGGTTCCTGATTTAACTGATCTTTCAAAAGAGCCGGAATCGACTTTTGAAATGTACGGGCCGGATTCGCGCCGACCGGGAAGTTACGCTTACAATTGCATTCTCGCGCGACGACTGGCCGAACGCGACGTGCGCTTTATCCAGCTTTATCACATTGGTTGGGACCATCACGAATCCGTGCCGCGCCAACTTCCCGGCCAATGCCTCGACACCGATCAGCCAAGCGCAGCGCTAATAAAAGATTTAAAACAACGCGGCATGTTCGACGACACATTGATCGTCTGGGGCGGCGAATTCGGTCGCACCGTTTACACGCAAGGAACGCTCACGAAAGAAAGTTACGGGCGCGACCATCATCCGCGTTGCTTCAGCATGTGGCTAGCGGGCGGCGGCATCAAACCCGGCGTCGTCTATGGCGAAACCGACGATTACTCCTACAACATCACTCGCGACCCGGTGCATGTTCACGACTTGAACGCGACGATTATGCAGTGCATGGGAATCGATCACACGCGCCTGACCTTCAAGTATCAAGGCCGCCACCATCGCCTGACCGACGTGCATGGGGAATTGGTGAAAGGGATTTTGGCGTAGCAGCGGTTTTGTTTTCTTTCCAAGGCTGACGACAAGTTTATTTCGTTGACCGCTTCCATTAGTTCATCAATCTCTCGCGCATGAAAAATGGTTTTTGGAAACGTGGACTGGATTTTATTTTTCTCTCAACGCTGATCTTCTCGAACTCATCACCTGCGGCGGAACACTTTGTCATCAGCGGCGCGATGAGTTTTACCAACACGCAACCGGCCAGTGCGGTTCCACAATATTACCGGTGCGTCCAGCTTCCTTGATTTGAGACATGACCACGCTATTGCTCTCCACTCGCAATGCACACAAGGTTTCGGAAATCCGCGCCATCCTTTCTCAAAGTTTTCGTTATCTGACGCTGAACGATTTTCCGGGAGCACCTAACGTTGTAGAAGACGCTCCAACGTTTTCAGGAAACGCCATGAAGAAAGCCCTCGAGTTGGCGAATTGGATTTCCTCGAACGAACGGTTCAGGGCGCAATTGGAGAATGCGTTTGTGCTGGCGGACGATTCCGGCCTGGAAGTCGATGCGCTTAACGGCGCGCCCGGAGTTCACTCGGCGAGGTTCGCGGCGATGGAGGGCGACGGAAATTCGCCCGATGCAGCGAACAATGAAAAGCTACTTCGCCTCCTCTCAGAGGTTGCCCTCGAGAAACGCACCGCGCGGTTTCGTTGCGTGATCGCGCTCACGCCGATTGTCTTTCCCGAGAATGAATCCAATTCGCCAGTCTGTTTCGCTGACGAGGCAGAGTTGCGCACCGAGATTGTCGATGGCGCTTGCGAAGGGCGAATTTCTTTCGCAGCAAGCGGGCAGGGCGGGTTCGGCTACGATCCGCTTTTTATCCCAAATGGATTTAGCAAAAGTTTTGCGGAACTAGGTGAAGTTGAAAAAAACAAAATCAGTCATCGCGCGAGGGCGTTAGAGAAATTGCAAAAGCGTCTGGTCGGGTAGCACCTGCCTCTGGCGGGTGCGAATTTTTTTAATTCGATGTTCGATGTTGGATGTTCAGTGTTCGATGTTCCCAATTAAAAAACATCGAACATCCAACACTGAACATCGAACATCGAATGAAGAAGCAAAGGTTACTCCAGTTTCGCCAACTCCGTTTCCACCAGTTTCACCAGTGGCTTCACCGTTTCTGTGCTGAAATCAAACTTGCAACCAGCGGCAGAAAATAATTCCGGCAACGGACGCGAGCCCCCCAGCGCGAGAGCGTCTTGATAATCGCGCAGCGCCTTCGCTTTGTTTTTCTTCGAGTTCGCCCACACCTGCAACGCGCCGAGTTGGGCGATGCCGTATTCGACGTAATAAAAAGGATGCAGAAAAATATGAAGTTGCCGATGCCACATGTTCGCCAGCGCTTCTTCGTAACCGCTCCAATCTGTGTCGCCGCCAAAGCGTTTCATCAAATTGAGCCACGCTTCCCGACGCTGCTCGCGCGTGTGTTCGACGTTTGAATAGATCCAATGTTGAAATGCATCAACGGTAGCGATCCACGGGAAAACTTCGACGACGCCTTCCAGATGTTCGCGGCGGGCGCGTTTGGCTTCGGGCGCAGCGTAAAATGTCTCGATGAATTCATTGCCGAGCAATTCCATGCTCATGGACGCGACTTCGCAAAATTCAATCGGGGCGTGGCGATAGGAATAAAGATCTTCATCGCGCGTGGCGAGCGCGTGAAACGCGTGGCCGGCTTCGTGCAACATGGTTTCGACATCGCGTTGCTGTCCGACCGCGTTCATGAAAATGAAGGGCAAGCGCGATTCCGAAAGTGTCGATTGATAACCACCCGGCGCTTTGCCTTTGCGATTATCCAAATCAAGCAGGCGCAGATTCTGCATCGTTTGAAAACCTTCGGCGAGATCACCATCGAGTTTGTCGAAAATCTGCTGCGTGCCCGAAACCATTTTATCCACTTTCTCGAAAGGACGCAGCGGGGGTTGATTGGTTGGATCGACGGCCAGATCCCAGGGCCGCAGCGACGTCAAACCGAGTTTTTGTTTTCGCTCGGCTTGAAGTTGCCGCAGCACCGGCATCACTTCCTTTTCAATCGCGGTATGGAACTGCACGCAATCCTCCGGCGTGTAATCGAAGCGGCCTCGGGCGCGAAAGGCGTATTGCAGATAATTTGGAAAACCAGCGTTGCGCGCAATCTGTTCGCGGAGTTTGAGAAGTTGATCGAAGTTTTCCTCAATTTTTTCTTTCTCCTGCAAACGGCGATTCGCCACGAGCTCCCACGCTTCCTGCCGCAAGGCGCGGTCCGTTTCTTCGAGGTAACGTCCCATTTGCACGAGCGTCTTTTCTTCGCCGCGAAATTGCACGGTGAGCGAGCCGATCAGCTTTTGATATTGCTGGCCGAGCTTGGCTTCCTCAGTTTCAAGCGGAACATTTTCCTCGCGATACAGCTCGACATGGAGAGCGGTGTTGCGATCGAAAACTTCGTAACGCGCTTTTTTTTCCGCGAGCAATTGTTTCCGCAGCGAATGTGCCAGATAGATTTGTGCGAGTTTGAATTGCCGTGGCTTGAGTTGCGGCTCGATGTTCTCAACGAAATGCAGGAACGCTTTTTCCGCATCGGCATTGTCCGTGTGACACGTCATGGCGATGTAACGCTTGCTTGATTCCTCGTCAATGGCGGCGCTCAATTCGCCACCAGCCAGAATCCAATTTTCGAAATCAGAAACGGTTTTGCAATCTTGGGCCTGGGTTTCGAGTTGATCACAGAGCGGCGCGATTTGAGACCAATCACCGAGGTCAATTTGCGTCGGAACAAATTTTCGGGGCGCGTGCGCGGGAAGGTTTTCAAACGGCAATAAATTCATGGGCGAAAGGTAGGAGTTAAAATTCAAAAGGCAAAAAATTTCAGAGGTTTGGCTCGCTGTAACCACGGTTCCCGGAATCTCGTCAATTCAACGGTATGCTCAAACCCTTGCCTGTTGCGAAATGGAATTATGCCACGGCCGCACATTTATTGAACCGCGCTGGCTTTGGCGGCACGCCGGAAGAGATTGAGAAACTAGTCCAACTCGGTCCAGACAAAGCGGTCGCTCATTTTGTTGACTACGAAAAAATTCCCGATCCCACTCCGAATCCTGATTGGGCCAAGCCCGACCCAAGCCGCGTAGATCGATATCTGGCTTATAAAAAAATGGGGGAACGTTCGCGGAAAGATCTGACGGCCGAAGAGCGCAAGGCGTTCGAGGAAAAACGTCGCGAGTTGGTGCGGGAAGAACAACGCACGCAGAAACTGCGGCTGTTGGAAACAGTGGGTTGGTGGCTGGAGCGAATGGCCAATGGCCCGCGTCCTTTGCAGGAAAAACTCACGCTGTTTGGCACGGGCACTTCGCCACGAGCGCGCAAAAGGTGAAGGACGCCTACTTCATGTGGTTGCAGAACCAGACGTTTCGCAGGCTGGCTTCGGGCAACTGGCTGCAAATGCTGGACGCCGTGGCAAAAGATCCCGCGATGTTGCTGTGGCTCGATCAGGCGCAAAGCCGCAAACAATCGCCGAACGAAAATTTCGCGCGTGAAGTCATGGAATTATTTTCATTGGGCGAAGGGCATTACACCGAAAAAGATGTCACGGAAGCGGCGCGGGCAATGACCGGTTGGACGCTGAACCGTGCGGCGCAAAGATACGAGTATCGGATACAGTTTCACGACGACGGTGTGAAAACGGTCCTGGGTAAAACGGGAAGTTTAAACGGGCTGGATGTCTTGAACTTGATCGTGGCTCACCCGCAATCGTCGCGTTTCATCACGTCGAAACTTTGGAAATTTTTCGCCGACGACAATCCTTCGACTGAGTTGATCGAATCGCTTGCGACCAATTTCCGCAGCAACGGGAATAACTTCAAACCTCTGTTGCGCACGATGTTTCGTTCCGAGGAATTTTATGCAGATTCCGTGATTCGTTCTCAGGTGAAAAGCCCGGTGCAATGGCTGGTGGGAAGTGTTCGAACGTTGGAACGTGAATTGCCTGCCTCGATCGTTTGCATGCAACTTCTGAAAAATCTTGGGCAGGAATTGCTCATGCCGCCGAACGTGAAAGGCTGGGATGGCGGATTGAGCTGGATTACGACGAACAATCTTTTGAGTCGTTACAATCAGGCGGCAATGCTGGTTTTGGCCGAGGGAACTATTCCTGGAGATTCGGACAAGAAAAAGGGCCGCAAGATTGAGGAGATCGCCAACCGGATGGCGAAAAACATGCACGCGGTTGATGTCAGCGCCATCCTCAACGAACAAGAGCGCAACACTAAAGAGTTGGTCATTCCTGCTTTGGAAAAACGTTTCCTGCAAGCGAAGCTGAAAGGGAACCAGGCGCAGACCTTGCGAGCCTTTCTCGATTCCCGAGGGGAACTCGACGACCAGGATATTCGCCACACCATCCGCCTCATCATGTCCACGCCGGAATATCAATTAACCTGAGCAATTATGAAAAACGAAATCACTCTAACCACGCGCCGCGAGTTTTTGCGCAATGGGATGTTGGGCAGCGCTGTGGCGTGGACGGTTCCAACATTTCTGGCGAACACGTTTTCCGCGCTCCATGCCGAAGCGGCGGATTCAGCGACGCAGATTGCGACCGGACGCGATTCCACGATTCTTGTCGTTTTGCAAATGGCGGGCGGCAATGACGGGTTGAACACAGTGGTTCCCTACAGCAACGATCATTATCAAAAAGCGCGGCGCTCAATTGGTTTGTCCGCCAAAGACGTTTTGAAGCTGAACGATTCGGTTGGGTTGCATCCGTCGCTAACGGGATTCAAAGGTCTCTACGACGCGGGAAGTCTCGGCGTCGTGCAAGGCATCGGTTATCCGAACCCGAACCGTTCCCATTTTCGTTCCACTGAAATTTGGCAGACCGCCAGCGACTCACAAAAATTTGAAAAGTACGGCTGGATTGGCCGTTATTTTGACAATGCTTGCGCGGGCGCTGATCCTACGGTCGGAGTGAATGTCGGGCGACAAATGCCACAAGCGTTTGCCGCGAAAAAACCGATGGGCATCAGTCTGGATAATCCGCAAAACTACCGGTTCGTCAGCGGTGAAAAAGCGAAGCGCGGCGAGATGGATGCGTCCGAGAAGTCGTATCGCGAACTGAACAGCACTGAAGGCGAAATGGAGTTGGGCGGAGAATCGAATTCGGGAGGAAGTATCGGTGCGGTCGCAGGAACGGTCACGCACAACGGTTCGCCTTTGGATTTTATCGAACGCACCGCGATGGATGCGCAAATCAGTTCTGATAAAATTTTGGAGATCAGCAAGAAAGTGGAAAACAAAGCAAGCTATCCGGCATCACAACTCGGCACTTCGTTGAAACTGGTTTCGCGTTTGATCGGCGGCGGATTGCCGACGCGGATTTTTTATGTATCGCAAGGCGGCTACGACACGCACACGAATCAAGCGAATGCGCACGAACGATTGCTCCGCGACCTGGGCGATTCAGTGAAGGCGTTCACCGACGATTTGAAAGCGCAGGGAAATTTCCAGCGCGTGGTTGTCATGACGTTTAGCGAATTCGGCAGACGCGTAAATGAAAACGCCAATAACGGAACCGACCATGGTGCAGCCGCGCCGATGTTTATTATTGGAGATAAAATCAAAGCGGGATTGATGGGAACGTATCCGAGTCTCGCTCCCGAAGATCTGAACAATGGTGATTTGAAATACACCGTGGATTTCAGAACGGTTTACGCCGGGATTCTGGAAAGTTGGCTCAAAACGAAGAGCGAGCCGGTGCTGGGCAAGAAGTTTACACCACTCGCGGTTGTTTAAACGTGTAGTCGTGAGGGTAGGGCAGTGCCACTCCATGCGCGCCCTACCAACCGCCGCAAGGTTTTCATTCTTTTCTAATTCACGCCACCTTGCCTAGATTCGGTCAGTGAACAAGTGGCTCCATCAAATCGAGGACAACATTCAGGAGAGAAAACTTTTAGGCCCTCGTGAAGGAGTGTTAGTCGCAGTTTCCGGTGGCCTCGATTCGATGGTGTTGCTTCATCTGCTTCACGATTTATCCAAGACTTACGGTTGGAAAATCACTGTGGCGCATTTCAATCACCAGCTTCGCGGGCGCAGCAGCAATGCCGACGAACGGTTGGTTGAGAAAACTTCGGCTAAGCTCGGCTTGAAATTCAGGGTCGATCGCGGGGATGTGAAGAAGTTCGCCAAAGACAATCGTCTCTCCATCGAAATGGCTGCTCGAAAACTCCGACATGAGTTCCTTGCGCGTGCTGCGAAGAAATTAAAGGTCAAAACCATTGCACTCGCGCATCACGCGGACGATCAGGTGGAGCTTTTTTTCCTGAGGTTACTGCGCGGCGCGGGAAGCGAGGGATTGTCTGGCATGAATTGGAAATCCAATTCCCCCGTAAATTCGTCGGTCAAACTCATCCGCCCGCTTTTGGATCACCCGAAAAAGTTTCTGCGCCTTTACGCCAAAGCCAAAAAAATTAAATTTCGCGAAGATGCCAGCAATGCGTCGGTTGATTTTCAGCGCAACCGCATTCGTCACGAAGTCGTCCCAACGTTGAAAGCGATACAGCCCGGATTTGACGCAACGATTTCGCGGACGATGGAGATTGTTTCCTCGGAATCAAACTTTGTTTTGGCCACCGCGTTGGAATGGGTTGGCAGTAAGCACCGCACGCCGTTCGGCGACTTGCACATCGCGGTCCAACGAGTTTGTCTCCGCTTGCAGATTCGAGTGCTCGGATTTTCAGCCGAGTTTGATTTGATCGAACAACTTCGAATGCGAGCCGACCGGGTCGTCACGGTGGACCCGGAGAATTCCTTGTTTCGGGACGCGGTGGGACAGATCCATTTGCGGCGGACGGCAGAAATTTCATTCGACGAATCGGAAACGAAGATCGATCTCACCCGCGATCATAAAATCCACTTCGCGCAGCGAAATATTTCCTGGGCGATTGAAAGCAAGAAAGGTGCGTCATTGCGTCGCATGGTGAATTGTGAGTTCTTTGACCCGGAGAAAGTAGGCCGGAAAGTGACCCTGCGTCATTGGAAGCAAGGCGATTGTTTCCAGCCGATTGGAACTGTCTCGCCGAAGAAATTGCAGGATTTGTTCACGAATCTGAAGATTCCTCGCGCCGAACGGCACAAAAGAATCGTGGCCGTCTCTGAACGCGGAGACATTTTTTGGGTCGAAGGAGTGCGCATTTCAGAGCTTTTCAAGCTCGACAACCAGAGCCAGCGGCGGTTGAAATGGCGTTGGCAGCTTCTATGAGCGGTGGTTGCGAGGGGGAATATCCCATGTTAATATAGCGCGAAAGTTTTTACCCATGTCTGAAGAAACTAAACACGAAAACAAGAACGACAAAAAAGGCGGCGACTTCAAACCACGCACCCTATTAATTTGGATTGGCATCGTTGCCGTCATCAGTGTCCTGATGATGCTCCAGCATAAGACCGGCGTGAAGCCAAAGGAGCTTTCCTATTTCGATCTTTCCCAAAAGGTTAAGGAACACCAGATCGTCCCCGGCACTGGCCAAATTGATTATAATCCTCAATCGGCGCTGCAGAAGATTACGGGAAAAATCTATGAAGTGGATGTGAACGGTAAGACGAATGAAGTCGCCTTTAAAACAGAGACACGGCTCACCGATTCAATGTCGAAAGAACTAAGCGATTCCGGTCAGTTCAAAGAATCGCAGCCGAACAACATCATGCTCAATGTTCTGATGGGCCTGTTACCTTTTCTGCTTCTGGCTGGATTGATCTATTTCTTCCTGATCCGGCAGATTAAGATGGCGGGCAAGGGCGCGATGAGTTTTGGCAAGAGCAAAGCTAAAATGCTCAACAAGGAGAAAAACAAAATCACGTTCAAGGATGTCGCTGGTGTCGAAGAGGCCAAGGAAGAAGTTTCCGAGTTGGTCGAATTCCTCAAAGATCCAAAGAAATTTCAAAAACTCGGCGGACGTATTCCCAAAGGTGTATTGATGGTCGGCGCGCCGGGAACCGGAAAAACGTTATTGGCCAAAGCGATCGCTGGCGAAGCCGAGGCAGCGTTCTTCAGTATCAGCGGCTCTGACTTTGTTGAAATGTTCGTCGGCGTTGGCGCGAGCCGTGTGCGCGACATGTTTGATCAAGCGCGCAAAAATACGCCTTGCCTGATTTTCATCGACGAAATTGACGCCGTCGGCCGCAGCCGTGGTCATGGCTGGGGCGGCGGAAATGACGAACGTGAACAAACCTTGAACGCGCTCCTCGTTGAGATGGACGGTTTTGATACGCAGGACGGAATCATTATTATCGCAGCGACCAATCGCGCAGATGTTTTGGATCCAGCGTTATTGCGCCCGGGTCGTTTCGATCGGCAAGTGATCGTCAGTCTTCCCGACGTTCGCGGACGTGAAGCCATTTTGAAGGTTCACGCCAAGAACGTGAAACTCGATCCTTCGGCGGATTTGTCGGTCACGGCCCGTGGCACGCCAGGTTTTTCTGGAGCAGATCTGGCCAATTTGTTGAACGAAGCAGCTTTGCTCTCAGCACGCACTGGCAAAAAAGCAATTACCCTTATTGAGCTTGAAGAAGCGCGGATCAAAGTGCGTTGGGGCCGCGAACGTCGCAGCATGGCGATGTCGGACGAGAATAAGAAATTCACCGCATGGCACGAAGCCGGACACGCTCTCATCAACGTCATGCTCAAACACACGCATCCGTTGCATAAAGTGACGATTATTCCGCGCGGGCAAGCGCTCGGTTCAACCATGTCGTTGCCAAAGGAAGATGTTTTAAATCATCGTCGCAAAGAGATGCTCGACATGATTGCAGTCACGATGGCCGGACGTATCGCGGAAGAAATTGTTTCAGGCGATATTTCCACGGGTGCTAGTGGCGACATTCAACAAGCCACCAGTTTGGCGCGCGCCATGGTTTGCCAATGGGGCATGAGTGAGAAGCTCGGCATGGTCCAATATGGCAACGACAATGAGCACATGTACATGGGCCGCGACATGGTGCAGCGTCAGGATTACAGCGAAGATACGGCCAAGGAAATCGATGCCGAAGTGAAGCGTATTATCAGCGAAGGCTATCAAGTCGCCAAAGATTTGATCGATAATAACCGCGACAAACTGGAGATGATTGCCAATGGTTTGCTCGAATTCGAGACGCTCGACGGCACTCAAGTTTTGGAAATTGTGGAGACTGGTAAATTCACACCGCCACCACCGCCACCGCAGGTTGAACCGCCATCTGGCGCTCAAGCCGCGACGCCATTACCGGAAGTGCCTAAGCCGTTGCCGCCAAAACTTCCGGGTTTGGGTGCGCCAGCGCCAGCCGCAGCGTAGTCCAAAATATCTTTGCAAATGCCGGAGTGCGAAAAGCATTCCGGCATTTTTTTATGAAATAGTCCATCGCTTGCATCCGTCACCTATTTCGTTACGCTTTCCCGCCATGATAATTGCGCCGTCCATGTTAGCCGCCAATTTTGCGAACTTTGGAAAAGAGGCTCAACGTGCCACCAACGCGGGCGCGGATTGGTTGCACATGGACATCATGGATGGCCATTTTGTCCCAAATATTTCATTTGGTCCCGAGGCAGTGCGCGTCGTCCGGCCACTCACCAAACTCCCGCTCGACGTTCATCTCATGTGTTCACGACCGGAGATTTTGTTGGAACCATTTGTCAAAGCCGGAGCAGATCGCATTACAATTCACGCCGAACTTCACGAACAAGTCACACCCCTCATTTGGAAAATTCGTTCGCTTGGAAAAAAAGTTGGTCTCGCGATTAATCCCGGAACTGCAATGTCGTCACTGGAACCCTATTTAAGCCAAGTCGATTTGATTCTCATCATGACCGTGAATCCGGGTTTCGGAGGACAACCTTTCATCACCGAAACTTTGCCAAAAGTGCAACAGGCCTACGCGTGGCGCGCGGAAAAAAACTTTCGCTATCACATCCAGGTGGATGGCGGCATTAATTTTGAAACCGCCTCTGAATGCGCCCGGGCAGGTGCGGATACATTCGTGAGCGGGACAGGATTATTTGGCCAGCCGAGTTTGAAACGAGCGATTGTCAAGATGCGCAAGATTGTGACAAAAAGTTCTCCCATGAAGACGGTGCAGGTCGAACTCGATGACAGTTTTAGCACGGCCTCAGATTTATAAATTTCACGAACCAACACGGAAAGTTCTCACAGAATTATGGCTGATATCAAATTTGGAACAGACGGGTGGCGCGCGATTATCGCGGAGGATTTCACCTTTGCGAACCTGGATCGTGTCGCGCAGGCGACGGCAGATTATTGGAACGCAAACCCGATCGCCGGAACGGAAAAAAAAGCCGTCGTAGGTTATGATCGGCGTTTTCTCTCCGATCAATTTGCGCGGCGTGTGGCGGAGATTCTCGCGGGAAATGGTTTTCAAGTGACACTCACTTCTACCCCCACGCCAACTCCAGCCGTTTCATTCGCCGTCAAAGCTCAACGTGCGATTGGTGGCGTGATGATTACTGCCAGTCATAATCCTCCGGCCTTCAACGGCTTTAAACTGAAAGCGCATTACGGCGGTTCTGCCGATTCAAGTATCTGCCAGGCGGTTGAGAAAATGTTGGATAAAAATCCGGTGCGCGCGATCACTTCTGTTGAAGGCCAGAAAACCAAACAGATCATCGTCAAAGATATTCGACCCGCCCATTACGCATCGGTGAAGAAATTGGTGAATTTCAACCTCATCGCGAAATCCAAATTGCGTTTCGCGCACGAAGCATTGTTCGGCGTTGGCGCGGGTTGCTTCGACGAATTGCTTGCGGGAACAACGTGCCGTGTCACCACGCTCAATGGAAATCACGATCCCAATTTTGGCGGAATAAATCCGGAACCCATCGCGAAGAATTACGTCAAGAGCGCTGCGTATCTAAAGAAGCACCCCCACGATATTTGCCTCGTGACCGACGGCGACGCGGATCGCGTTGGCGGAATGGACGGACGCGGCAATCTTCTCACGACGCATCAGTTAATTTGCCTTTTGCTTCATCACTACGTCGTGAATCGGAAGATGAAAGGCCGCGTGATCAAAGCTCTGACCACGACCTCGATGGTCGATAAAATGTGCGCGCATTACGGATTGGAATTGGTCGAAACCGGCGTCGGTTTCAAATACATCTGCACCGAAATGATGAAGCCTAATGTGCTTCTCGGTTTTGAAGAGAGCGGGGGAATCGGGTTTCCCAAACATATCCCGGAGCGCGACGGGATCGCCGCTGGAATGTTGTTACTCGAGTTGCTTGCGACGGAACGCAAACCCGTGACTCAACTCCTGAAAACTTTGGAGAAGCAATTCGGCCCGCATCACTACGATCGTATCGACACGCATTTCCCTTTGGAAAAACGCGCCGCGTTGATGGAATTTTGTAAGAATATTCCGCCCGCAAAACTTCTTCGCTCGCCACTGGCTGAGGTGAAAAGTTTCGATGGCGTGAAATTCATCAGCGAAGACGGTTCCTGGCTGATGCTGCGGGGATCTGGGACGGAACCCATTCTCAGGATTTACGCTGAAGGAAAGAGCGAAGCAGACGCGCAAACGCTGCTCAAGCTCGGCGTCAGTTTGACGAAAAAAGTATAAGGTTCGCGATCACCGTTTGTTTGAGCAACCAGCAGTTACCTTTGTCCAACTCAGGGCAGAAGCTGATTGAAAATGTGCTTTTTGCAAATTAGGGTTTTTTATAATGCTGGATGATCGTCCTTACATGCGCAGTGAAACAGGCCGCACCGGTTGGTCGATGACTACGACCCTCTTGGTCCTCAACGCCGCTTGTTATCTTTTACAAATTCTCTCCGGATCTTATGGAAGATTCATTCTCGAATATTTCGCGCTGAGCGTCGAAGGACTGCGACACGGCTTTGTTTGGCAACTGATCACGTTCCAATTTATGCATGGTGGATGGGTCCACTTGCTGCTCAATTCCGTTGCGATCTATTGTTTCGGTCGAGCGGTTGAGGATACTCTTGGCCCAAAAACATTCCTTAAACTTTATATTTCCAGCGGAGTCATTGGTGGATTGATTCAAATTCTAGTGGCGGTACTCGTTCCGCATCGTTACGGCAGCGCGGTCGTTGGCGCATCCGCAGGCGGAGCGGGGTTAATTGCTGCGTTCGCCACGCTGTTTCCGGAGCGTTCGTTGACGGTCCTTTTGTTTTTTATCATCCCGATCAAGATGAAAGCGAAGGTTCTATTGTTGGTCATCGGTGGCTTCGCGGTTTACGGCATTGCTTTCCCAGGAGGTCCAATCGCTCACGCTGCCCATCTCGGCGGAATGTTGGCTGGAATTGCATACGTCCGTTGGATTATTCCAACGCCTCCACCCGATCCAGAAGGGATAGACTTTCCTGCGAAATTCCATACTCCACGTTGATATGCTTGAGAACCGTGATTACATGCGCGAGTCGTCCGGTGGCTCCTGGCGATTCCGATGGTCTGCCAGCGTCATGTTGATGGTCGTTTTGACCGGGACATTTGCACTCCAATGTATCAACGACGTTTATCTCGAATCAGTCGTTGAGCGCAAATTGGCTTTAACACCGCTCGCTTTGATCGCCGGACATGTCTGGCAGTTTTTCACCTTTCAGTTTTTGCACGTCGGTATAGGACATCTCCTTGGCAATCTGCTTGGGCTTTGGTTCTTCGGGCGCTTTGTGGAACAAGTTCTCGGAACAAAACGATTTCTCACTGCCTACTTTATGTGCGGCGTGATTGGCGGGTTATTGCAATGCTTCCTGATGGTTTTGTTTCCCGGCCGTTTTGCTCCATTCGTTTTTGGTGCATCAGCTGGCGTGTTGGGCATGTTCGCCGTTTTTTGTCGGTTGCAGGCCGACTCTGAAGTCCGTTTGTATTTCGTGCTACCCATCCGCGCCGGCATTTTGCTGTGGATCATCGGCGGCATTTCTTTGTTTTTCACTTTAGTCCCTTCCGGTCGTGGCGGATCGTCTGCACACGCCGCGCATCTCGGCGGCATCCTTGCCGGACTCGCGTGGGTCAAACTTGGGTGGCATCAGGACTTCATGCAATTACCGTGGGAGAATTGGATTAAGCGGTGGCGATCAAATCGTTCTCAGCCGACGCAAAAGGAATTAATTCGTTCCGCCCCGTCTCGGAAAAACTCATGGCGCAAAACGGCCGCAGTTTCTCCGCAGACTGAAGACATCCCACCCGCTGAGTTCATCAGCCAGGAAGTTGATCCGATCCTCGACAAAATTTCCGCGCACGGCATTCACAGCCTGACCGAACGTGAACGTCAAATCCTCGACGCGGCGCGCAGAAAGATGGCGAAACGCTAATCTTGTGGCGGCGTGTCTATGACCGCCGTTGATATTCTCCCCGAAATACGATTGCGACGGTCACAGACCGCCGGTACAAATCACCCCCATGATTCAACGCTATTCGCGTCCGGAGATGCGACAAATTTGGACGGACGAAAATAAATTAAAAATCTGGCTGCAAATCGAACTGCTCGCCACCGAAGCGCTCGTCGCCGAAGGCATCGTTCCGAAAAAAGATTTCGCCAGCATGAAAGCTGGCGCGGACAAATGTTTCGCCGACACAAAAGCTCTGACTGAACGCGCGAAGGAGTTGGAAAAAGTTTTGAACCACGATGTTATCGGTTTTACCACCGCAGTCGCGGAGATAATGAATGGGATGGGGACCGCGCCCGCCTCGGGCGCAGTTGCCGACGCCCTCGTCGGCAACACTGGCGGGCAGACATCGTCACGTTTTAAGAAGTCGACTGCGAGGGCGCAGGCGACAGCAGCCGAGGCGGCTGCGCTCCCCAGTCGCTGGCTTCATTTCGGCCTCACCAGCAGCGACATTGTGGACACCGCGTTCGCTGTTCAAATGACGCAATCCGCCGACATCCTCATCGATGACGTGAAAAAACTCCGCACCGTCATCGCGAAAAAAGCGAAGGAACATCAATTCACGCCCTGCATCGGACGCAGTCACGGCATTCACGCTGAGCCGACGACGTTCGGTTTGAAGATGGCATTGATGCACGACGAATTTGGCCGCGCTCTCGAACGCCTGCAACGCGCCCGCGAAGTCGCCGCCGTTGGAAAACTTTCCGGCGCAGTCGGCACCAGCGCGCATCTTTCATCCGACATCGAAGCGCACGTCTGCAAAAAATTAGGACTAAAACCCGC
>JBBQAX010000071.1:0-15764 GCA_038316905.1 Verrucomicrobiota bacterium
CGATCCCACGACGTCGCCGACGCTCGCATTTTCAGGCGATCCCGGACAGTTTTTACCGAACCCCACCAATGCGCGCTGGGCTGATCAAATCGCGATTCGCGGCAGCGGAGTGAATACCGAGCTTCTGATTGGATCGGACAAAAATTTTGTCAGTCTTTTGAAAACCACCAACGGAACGGATTTCACAGCGCAGCGAATTGATGTTGCTTCATTGGCCAACGGAAACATGAAGTTCGGTTTGAGTTTTTATACGAACAACACTTTCTTTGCAAAAAGCACCGGCTTCCCGCTCGTGCTTGTTAATTATTCCTCCCTCACTTCGACAACCGCCGTGGGAACTGTTATCGCGAGTAACTCGACCGCTGTCTTTCCTAGCGCCAATCACATCATCAGCGCCAATCCGGTCAGCAAACAATTGGCGTCTATCGACACTTCGCGCGTGATCAAGCTCTATGATATTTCTGATTTAAGCGTTGCGCCTATATTTCTTTCGCAAACTAATTTCAGCACCGCCAACGCCAATGCCAACGTGACGGGCGCCCAGGTTTTTGGCGGAACAAATCGAGTTTTCTCTCTCTACTCCAATAACGGAATCGTCGCTTCTGAGATATTATTTTCCGCCGCGCCGGTCGGGCCTGCGATTGTCACGCAACCAACTGATGTAACCGCCTACCAAACTTTCAGCGCGGTCACATTTACCGTTTCCGCCACCGGCACCGCGCCCTTGCGTTATTTTTGGATGAAAGACAACGTGGATATTTCACCGGCCTCCAACCCGACCGCCACCAATTCGTCCCTCATTTTGAGCAATATTACGTCGGAGATGGCCGGGGTGTATTCCGTTCGCGTTTCCAACTCCGTCGCCGTGGTTACCAGTACCAATGCGACGTTGACTGTTAGAACGTTTAATAACACGGCGCAAATGACGAACATCTGGAATTTGTTGCCCGGCAGCCGCAGCTACCTGGCCACTGATAATAACCAACGCGGATTAGCCGTGAATCCAGCGACATCGAATCTCTTGTTGGTCAGCCGCACCACGTCCAGCAACATCATCGTTCTCGATTCCGCGACGGGTGCTGAGAAATATTTTATGGACGTTGATCCGACGGTGATTACTCCTAGCGGTGGTTCGGTCACGTTCAACTTGAATAAAATCGGCGTGGCCGATGACGGAAAAGTTTATGCCGCCAATCTCGTCACGGCGGGCAACGCGAATTCCTTCCGCATTTATTCCTGGGACAATGACAGTTCCAACACACCGCCGGTCCTGGCGTTTCTGGGCGATCCGGGAAGCGGGAGCAATCTTCGTTGGGGTGATGTCATGGCTGTCCGCGGTTCCGGGGCAACCACTGAGATCCTTTTGGGCGCCGGGAGCGGAAATACCGTTTCGATAATCAAAATGAGCGGCGACAATGTGACTTTGGATCAAACCCCGCAGGTGATCACCGTCAGCGACGACGGCACGCCGGTGCCATCGGCCTTTGCCCAACTCGGTTTGGCTTTCGGCGTGGGAAACACCTTCTGGGCTAAAAATTCCGGTTTTGCCCTGCGCGAAGTAGCATACGACACCGTTGCCGCTACGGGAGAAGTTACTCATTCTTATTCTTTTAGCTCGGTTCCATCCGCGGTCACTTCCATCGCTGTGCAAACCAATTTAAATTTTCTCGCCGGGCTGGCGATTGAAAATCCCGATAACGTTCAGCTCTACAGCATTGCTGATCTGGAGACGG
Source organism: Verrucomicrobiota bacterium (assembly GCA_038316905.1). GTDB lineage: Bacteria > Verrucomicrobiota > Verrucomicrobiia > Limisphaerales > CANJXF01 > CANJXF01. Next base: position 1,734 of record JBBQAX010000071.1, read on the forward strand.
GACCGGTTTTGCGCGATCAGGAACTTTTCTCTGTCAAAAACGCCAACGGAAACTTAACCGGTCAAGCTTGCTTCGCCGGAACCCGATTGTTCGTGCTCGATTCCAATAACGGCATCAAAGCATTTGATATCGACACCAACTTCGTCGCCAACGCCGCGCCCTACAGCATCACGTCCATTTCGGTGCAGGGCGGCAACTCGCTTCAAGTGACCTGGACGTCGGAAATCGGGCGCGTTTATCAACTGCAATCGAAAGAGTTGCTCACAGATTTGACCTGGACCAATGTCGGCTCGCCCATCACCGCGACGGAAACGACCACCTCCACTTCGACAAGTTTCTCAGAGACAACTCCGACGCAGTTTTACCGCGTGCAAACTCCATAATTGGCGGACGCACTGAGCAATCACGAAACGCCGCGCAGATTTCTGCGCGGCGTTTTTTTTTAATTAAAATGACGCGATTCTTTCCCGGAGCTTCACAGATATTTCGCGAGTCAAAGTTTTTTCTCAGTCATTTCGCGTTTGCGCAAGGTGTCTGACAGGGCCAGTTCGAATTCGTAGGAATTTCGGGAATCACACTCGCGATAATTTTTTTCGCGGTCGCGGCATTCTTCATGAATTCGCGATCAAGAATTCATGAGAAGTGCGGCAACGATATCTGGCACTAAGGGAGCGGCGGATTAGTGAGCCGCCTCTTTGGCCGGGCGAACGTTCTTTGGATTCACCGTGTTTCCTTTTTCGCCATTCTGGCCTCGTTGAATCCCGAGTTCATCAATTTTGCTGTCAGCCTTTGCGTCCTTGAGTTGAGGCGTCGCATTTCGATTTTTTCCAATGGGTTTCGATTTTTGTGTTTTCATTTTCGTCTGGGTTGATCGCCAGTGACTCCCACGATTCCGGCGTCAGAATTTAAATGCTTCTTCTTAGATCCCGTAATTGCGCCGAATATACTGCTGAAAGCGTCGCGCTCAATATCAGGAAAAACATTGTCGAGACGCGGGGGTGAAGTCAGGATGCTCGCATCCAACACCCACTATGAATCACGAAACACTTCATCTCAATCGTCGTCGTTTTCTCAAGACCTCCGCAGCCATCGCCGCTGCCTGCACGCTGCCAAAATGGTTCGTGGAGGAATGCGCGGCGCGTCCGAAACAATCACGCGTTCTGTCGCCGAATGAACAACCTGCAATTGCGCTGATCGGTTGCGGCGGGATGGGTCGTGGCGATGCGAAGAGTGCCTCGCGCTTCGGACGAGTGGTGGCCGTTTGCGACATCGATGACGCCCGCCTTGCCGAGGTGCAAAAAACTTATCCCGACGCGAAAGCTTACAAAGATTTCCGCAAGGTGATGGAGCGCGATGATATTCACGTCGTGATTTGCGGGACGGTGGATCACTGGCACACGCTTGTTTCATTGGCTGCGATGCGTTCGGGCAAAGACGTCTATTGCGAAAAGCCGCTGACCTTGACGATCGAAGATGGGAAGCAACTTGTGCGTTCCGCCGAAAAAACCAAACGCATCCTGCAAACTGGAAGTCAGCAACGCTCCCAGAAGGATTTTCGACTCGCGTGCGAACTGGTGCGCAACGGTCGCATCGGAAAGCTCAAACACATCAACACCATTTTGCCCGGAGGAATGCGCGAAGGTCCGTTCTACGCCCAGCCCGTACCTGCCGGTCTTGATTGGAATCTCTGGCAAGGCCCCACGGAGGACGTCCGTTTCATGAAGGAACGTTGCCACTTTTCGTTCCGCTATTGGTATGAATATTCCGGCGGCACTTTGACCGATTGGGGCGCGCATCATAACGACATTGCGCTTTGGGGCAGCGGCTTCGAGCGCAGCGGCCCGGTGAGCGTTGAGGCGGAGGCGTTGTCGCAACCGATTCCCGGCGGTTACACGGCGGTCGCGGATTATAAAATTGATTACGTTTATGCGAATGGCCTGACGCAGACTTGCGAAAGCACGCGCGACAACACCCTCAGCGGCGGCGTGGTCAATCCCAACGGAAAATTGCACGGAACAAAATTTGAAGGCACCGACGGCTGGATCTGGATCACGCGCGGGAAAATCGAAGCGAGCAATCCGGAAATGTTGACGGAGCCGTTGCCGTCAAATGCCGTTCGGCTTTATGCGAGCGACGATCACATGGGCAATTTTTTCGATTGCATTCGTTCGCGCAAACAACCGATTTGCGAGGCGGAAATCGGACATCGTTCCGCATCTGTTTGTCATCTCGGCGCAATCTCGCTCCGGCTGGGCCGCAAGCTGAATTGGGATCCCAAAAACGAGAAGTTCGTGGACGATAAAGAAGCGAATAGATTTCTCAAACGGAACATGCGTAAGCCGTGGTCCTACGATTCCGTGTAGGAGAACGCGTTGCTGCGTTTTCAATTATTTGAAGAGTGATTTAGCGCAGTGAATCGACCGCCAGCATATTTTACCACTGATTGGGAGAAGACGCGCGAGTCCGTTTCCATTTTAGCGGACTTGAAACCAGAGATCGCGGCTACGGGTCACGGCATACCAATGGCGGGCATATGTTGCGTCAGCAATTGGAAAATCTAGCGAAAGACTTCGCTGAACTGATGCCTCGCGATGGCCGTTACGTTCGACAAATGGCTGTCTCCAGCACGAATGGTGTTCAATTCGTTCCATCCCGGTTTCTGATCCCGTGCCGAAAGTAGTCGGCGCAATTGCAGGCATTGCTTTGGTTGCTCTGTGCTCCGAAAAAAGCGAGGCAAACAGCGGCAGAAAAAACATCGCTCGCTTAACTTCAGTGTGGAGAAGCGCGAAGGAAACTCCTTCGCGGTCTGCGCAGCTATTTTAAGTCCGGCGTTTCTTTTCTCACAGTTTCCCACGCGGCTTTTTCATCGGACGGAAGACGTTTCACCATCATATTTCGATATTGGACCACGCTTCCCGGATCATGCTGTTGCAACGCGAGATGACCGCTCTTGAACGTGTCGTGTTCATCCACGAAGTCCGTGACGATTTTGTCGTTCACTTTGATGATGATGCGATTGCCGATGGCGATGACGTGTTGCGTCCACCACGTGTCATCTTGCACCAACTGTTCGAGCACCGGCGTGGGTTCCGGTTTGAAATTCCGCGCTGCGTAACTGTAAAGGCTCCCGGTTTTTTGCGGGTCAGGGCTGGAGTTCTCGACCTGCGCTTCATAACCCTCTGGCCAACCCTTGGCGAGCGCGGCGCGAAAATACATCCCGCTGTTTCCTTTGTGATTCAATTTCACTTCCGTTTTGAATTCTAAATTCGTGTAGGTGTTCGGGCTGTACAAATGGCTCATGGGACCACTGCCCGTGACCATTCCGTTTTCAATTTTCCAATCGCCGGGATTGGGCGCGGTCCAGCCGCTTAAGGTTGTGCCGTCGAACAGGTTTTCCCACGCCGGTTCATCGGGTTTTTCAGACGCAGTTTCCTGCGACGCTGTTGGGGTGGAAGGGGAACAGCCGACAACAGCAGCCAGTGCAAAAAGCCAAAGGTATTTCATGGGCGAATGGTTTCAGTCTTCCGCGTTCAAATGCAAGACTCGACAGCTTTTCCGTTTCACTCCAATTTTTCTCCATGCGAATTGTCAGATCGATCGCTGCGATGCAGCGCTTGTCGAAAAGTTTTAAGGCGAAGAAAGTTCAAATTGGTTTTGTGCCGACGATGGGCTATTTGCACGAAGGGCACCTCAGCTTGGTTCAACGCGCGCGGCAGTTGGTCGGAAAACAGGGGCAGGTCGTCGTCAGCATTTTCGTGAACCCGACGCAATTTGCGCCGACGGAAGATCTCGCGAAGTATCCGCGTGACCTTGCGCGAGACACGAAGCTCTGTCGCGATGCGGGTGTGGATGTGTTTTTCATTCCGCCCGACAAGGAAATGTATCCCGCAGATTTCAGCACATTTGTTGTTGAAGAAAAACTCTCGAGCAACATGGAAGGCGCGTCACGTCCGACACATTTTCGCGGCGTCGCCACCGTGGTGGCAAAATTATTTAACATCGTTTTGCCTGACGTTTCGGTTTTCGGAGCGAAAGATGTTCAACAAGCCGCCGTCATCCAACGCATGGTTCGTGATCTGAATTTTCCAGTGAAAATTGTGATCGCGCCGACGCATCGCGAACCAGACGGCCTTGCCATGAGTTCGCGCAATAAATATCTGTCACCGATCCAACGCGAGCAGGCGACCGTGCTTTGGCGCGCACTTCAACACGCCAGGAAAATGGTGAAGGCGGCTCCCGTTTCTGCTGCGCGGATGAAGAAGGAGATGGAGAAACTGATTTTAAATCAACCCGAAGCGCGCTTGGATTACGTGGAGTTTTTTGATGCGGCTACTTTGGAGCCATTGAGCCAGGTGCAACGCGGCGCCCGAATGGCGCTCGCGGTGTTCTTCGGAAAGACGCGTCTGATCGATAACGGTCTGGTCTAAATCTCTCGCCTGATTACTTCGGGAGGGTGTCATCAAAAGAGGGAGAGGACCGCGGCTGTGTTCGCGGAGAACCAGCCGCAGCGCGTTGCCAAAGAAGCACACTCGAAACGCTTCACCGCTTTCTCACTGCGAAGCGCTGCGGCTGGTCGAGTACGACACAGCCGCGATCCTCACCCATTTTTAATCACACCCTGTGCCACTACCCAAATTCGCCCGCGAATTGACAAAGGACACCTTTTTTCTCGAGACTTGTCCCAAGTAGAAATGAAACAATTTGATTTTCTCGTCCTCGGCAGCGGCATCGCTGGACTCTCCTTCGCTCTCAAGGTCGCCGCACATGGACGCGTCGCTATCGTCACAAAAAAGTCGCGCGCGGAATCAAATACCAACTATGCACAAGGCGGAATCGCCGCCGTGACGAGCAAGGAAGATTCGTTTGAAGCTCACATTGCCGACACGCTAGAAGCGGGCGCGGGGCTTTGCAAAGAATCCGTGGTTCGCACGATTGTGGAGGAAGGCCCGGAGCGAATTGCAGAACTGATCGAACTCGGGATGAAATTTTCCGAACGAGAAATCCCACTTTCCGGCGGCGCAACGGAACTGGATTTAGGCCGTGAAGGGGGGCATTCGAAACGCCGAATTTTGCACGCAAAAGATGTCACTGGTCGCGAAATTGAAAAAGCGTTGCTCGCTGCCATCGCCGCCCAACCAAACATCGAAGTGTTTGAAAACCATTTTGCCATCGATCTGATCACGAGCCAAAAACTTGGTTACGTGGGCGAGAACCGTTGTTTGGGCGTTTACGTTTTGGACAACAAGACGGGCGCAGTGGAAACGTTTGCCGCAAACACCATTCTGCTGGCGACGGGTGGATGTGGAAAAGTTTATCTTTATACGACTAATCCCGATATCGCGACTGGCGATGGTGTGGCGATGGCGTATCGGGCGGGTGCGGCGATTGCGAACATGGAGTTCATTCAGTTTCATCCGACCTGTCTTTATCATCCGAAGGCCAAATCATTTCTCATCAGCGAAGCCGTTCGTGGCGAAGGTGGCGTGTTGAAAGATTTCAACGGGATCGAGTTCATGGATAAATATCATCCGCTAAAATCTTTGGCTCCGCGCGATGTCGTGGCGCGGGCGATCGATGCCGAGATGAAACGCACGGGAGCGGAACATGTCTGCCTGGACATCACGCATCAGCCCGCACCCTTCATCATTGAACGATTTCCAAATATTTATCAGACGTGTTTGCAATACGGCATCGACATCACCAAAGAGGCGATTCCGGTGGTGCCAGCGGCGCATTATCAATGCGGTGGAGTGCTGACGAATATTGATGGGCAAACCGAAATACGCGGGTTATTTGCGGTTGGCGAAGTTGCCTGCACCGGGTTGCACGGAGCGAATCGTCTCGCGAGCAATTCGCTTTTGGAAGCGCTGGTTTGCGCCCATCGAGCAGCTTTGACCGCAGAAGTAGGGAACGGAGTTGCTCCGCGTTTTGAAATTCCGGCATGGCAATCCGGACAGGCGCATAACCCGGATGAACTCGTTGTCGTCTCGCACAACTGGAATGAGATTCGTCGATTGATGTGGGATTACGTTGGCATTGTTCGAACGAACAAGCGCCTTGAGCGCGCCGCGGCGCGCATCGCTAATTTGCAGGAGGAGATTCAGGAATATTATTGGGACTTTACGGTGAGCAGCGATTTGCTGGAACTGCGCAACATTGCGACGGTTGCTGAACTCATCATTCACTCCGCACTGCAACGCACTGAGAGCCGTGGTCTAAACTTCAACCTTGATTTTCCCGATGCCAATCCTGAGTTGGCGCAGCGCGATACGATTTTGCGACGGACTTAATGCGGAGCCTGCGCGTGTGGGTGAGATTGGAAAACCTTTGGAGTGCGACGGCACGGCGTCGCTTTTCCTGCACACCGGCAACACCAAAGGCATTTTGAATTAAGAGACGCTCTGCGCTTTATCACCGTGCAGGCAAAGCGGAGACATGTCTCCGCAGTCCAAATGGCCCCGCCTCATCCACTTTTAATTACACCTTGCGCGTGTTCCTCAATCCACTCCGCGACTTCCTCGTCCGAAGCGCCAGTCGCTACGAAAGCTTTGAATTCATCGCGGTTAAATCCCGCTTCCTGAAAAAATTGTTGATCCATCGGACAGCCGTATGTGAAGTCGCCTTGCCAGCCGAGCAACGTCGCTCGACATTTATCAAGGCAACGCGCGGCCTTTTGGAATCCGCCTAGACGTTCCTCAGGAGAACGCGGTTCTTGTTTGCGCAAATCTTTGGCGAGCAGTTCTAAAGCTTCCTGGTTTGGTTTCATAAAAATCATTTCGGCGGCATCGTAGTTTGTCGGCCGTATTTCTAAATTTTTCCGTCGGAGTTCTTAACGGAACCACAGCAAATCTACTGCGCCAGCTCCAACTCCTGTGGATGCCTCAAGTCAGAGGAGACATTGGTGATCATCCAATAACCCTGGAGGCGATGGAGTAATTGCATGAGTTCGTCAAAGCTGGCGGGTTTACTCAAGAAAGAATTCGCTCCGAGGTCGTAGGCTTTATTGATGTCTGGCTCCAGCGTGGAAGAAGTTAAAACAACGACGACTAACCGTTTCAACGTGTCCTGTTCCCGAATCCATTGCAGAACTTCGAAGCCGTTCACTCGCGGCATTTTCAAATCGAGCAGGACCAGAAACGGAATTGGATAGCGATCTCGGTTTCCATAACCACCTTCGCCTTGCAAATAGGCAATCGCTTCTTCCCCACCGCGAACTCGCACCAGCGGATTCAACAGATGCGCTTTGCGAAACGCCCGGCACATCAGAAAAGCATCGTCATCATTATCCTCAACCAGAAGAATGGTTGAGTTTGTCGCCAGCGTTTTCAGTTGGTCAAGCATATCGTGGATCAAGAGAACATGGTGGAGCAGGATTCACAATCGGTAGTTAACCTGAAATGAAGGGGCGGAAAAGGAGCAGGCAAAACGCCGACAAGGTATCGAGGAGCAGGGTAAGCGCGAGCCGTGTTTGCGCTTTTTAAAGGAATCAGCCCGGAAAACTTTCGTTTGTCCGGGCCGAATTGTTTTACGACTTTGGGCCAGTATTTACGGCAATTGCACCGCGCGGAAGAAGCGCATCGGGCCTGTGGATGGGTTCGGATCCACAAAATTGAAGCTCGTGCCGGTCAACGTGCTTGTGGAAACGGTTGTCCAGGTTTTGAGATCTGTGGAGGATTCCATTCGGAATTGCTGTCCCACTGCGCCAACGATTTGTGCTTCGAACTTTCCGCTGCTGTTTTTCTTCAAGGCTTCCATCCTGACACCTTTGGCAGGCGCTTTGTCGAAAAAGAACGCCTGCATGTTCGCGTTGCCGCCCGAGACGTGCGTCAGCCGAACCTTCACGTCGCCCTTGATATCCCAGACCAGATATTTTCCTTCCTGGAAGGATGACATCGTTTGCGTGTCGAGAACCGCGCCGGTTACTGCGTCGATAATTTCAACCCTTTGCACTCGGCCAGTGCGTTCCCAATCGAGGAAATACATGGCGAACCGATGTGTGTTCGTGTCTGCCATGTCCAGGTTCACCGTCAAGGCGTTCGTCGATTGCGCTGCGGCTGCGATACGATCCGTCGTGGACGCCGCCTTCAGTGACGCGCGAGTTTCCGTCGTGCTCCATGACCAGATACGATCTGATCGTCCATCGAAGCTCACTTGAACGTAGCTCGGATAATTGTCTGCGTTGCCGACCACGTTGTAACCTTCGCTGCCGTAAACACCTTTCCAGTTTCCGAGTGTGTTCGCGTCGAGCTTCACAAAAGTCGCTTGCGTTGCGGGCGTTGGAGTGGTCGCCGGATCGAAGAAGAACGCCTGCATATTAACGTCACTGCCTGCGACGCGCGTTAAGCGGACCTTCACATCACCCGAGAGATCCCACACCAGATATTTTCCATCGCCAAAGGACGACACGTTTTGCGTGTCGAGAATTGCACCAGTCGCGGCGTCGAGAACTTCAACGGTTTGCACACGGCCGCTGCGTTCCCAATCGAGGAAATACATGGCGAAGCGATGTGTGTTGGTGTCAGCCATGTCCAGATTGACGGTCAAGGTGGTGGTCGATTGCGCGGAGGCGGCGAGGCGATCCGTGGTGGAATCAGCTTTGAGCGGCGCGCGAGTTTCCGTCGTACTCCAACTCCAAATGCGATCGGAGCGTCCGTCGAAAGTTGCCTGCACGTAGCTCGGATAACTGTCGGAGTTGCCAACGATGTTATGACCTTCGCTGCCGTAAACGCCCTTCCAATTTCCAGCCGTGTTGGTGTCAATTTTCACGAAGCTCGCTTTCGACACTACGTTGGTCGGAACCGTGTTCGTCGGTGGCGGATTGGAGGAACCTCCGGTGACGATCGTGCAGGTCGCGCTTGCCACTGAACTATCCGTCGATCCTGATTTTGTCGCGAACGCCTTGACTGTCGCACTGCCATTCAATGTGAAAGCGCTCGTGTAAGCCGCGGAATTTGAAGTGGGAGTTGCTCCATTGGTGGTGTAGCGAATCGTTGCGCCAGCCGTCGCACTTGAGAGCGATACCGCGACAGAATTCGTGAACGTACTGCCGTTCGGCGAAATGGACGGAGTCGCCACGATAGTAATTGGGGTGCTGCCTCCCGGGCGAACATTGCGAATCGTGACTTCATCGATCCAGCCGTCAAAGTTACCAAGTGTCAGAGTGGAAGAACCACTCGGATTACTCCAGTTCGCGAGTTCCGTGCTGGCTTTGCTTGCGACAGTGACGCCATCGACTTTCGCGGTGTAACCGGTTTTATCGATGGAGATGCGCAGGTGATGCCACACGTTTTTGCTCAACGCATTTTTGACCGTGGAACCGTAATCTTCGAACTGTGTTCCGCCCCGGAATTTGATTCCGTTATACATGTCTTCGTAAAGTTCGATGCTGGCATTCCAGTTTCGGACAAGGGAAACGAGCGGAGAATTCGCGCTGTTCACGCCTTTAAGTGCGTTGATGTAAATCATCGCTTCGAGAACAATCGCATCGGTGTTCGTCGAATAAAGCTGCGAATTCGGAATCGTCGCGATGACCGCTTTGTCGCCGATGTTCAAACTGTGCAACGCCGTGCCGGAGCGAGTTCCCATCCAACCCAGATTGCTTGCGTCAAGGGCATGGCCAGCGGAGAGAGCAAGCGCGCCTTGTTTTCCAGTCGCATCGCTCAGGTCGTTATCCAAATGATACAACGCAACCATGTCGCTCGTGACCGGCAACGGACTTGATTGATACGAATTCGGCATCGTATTCACCGCCGTCGTCGCATTGAAATCAGCTTTCGCAAAAACGCGGCGGCCATCGGGCAACAACGCTTCCACTTCAACCCATTGCGGGCCGCTGTTCACCGCCGCGAAGTTAAACGTCGAAGCCGGAGTTGGCGCTTGATCACGCGCTTCCCAGACCAGACTTGCTTTGCTCATATCGACACCCGGAACGGAAAGCGTTGCTGAGATCGCTTCGCCAGCGGGAATCGACGACGGCAAACCAACGATGGTTCCGGTCGCGGATTTCCACGCCTGATTTTTAATCGAGGTGCGCGCCATCATGAATGCAGTTGCGGCGAGACCGTGCGCTTGCTGCGGATTGACCATTTCCGTTTCAGTGTGAAACGTGTCCGTCCACTTGTCATAAGGCGCGTGCATTCCGTTAACAATCGTGTCGCTCGGATACGAAAGCGCCGTCAGTTCACCTTTGTAATTATAGATATTCGGCGGCTTGGAGCAAAGACTGCCCAAAGGAATTCCGCTCGGTGGCAATTCGCGGCGATCATTTTCCGCGTATTGATTCACGGTTTCGCGCTGGCGTTTCCAGCCGATGCCGGTGAGGAAGGTCATGTTCAACGGATTCAATCCCGCCTCGTAATTCATCGCGGCGATAATCGTGTCGAGATAAGATTGCTTCGGGTTCAATTGATACGCGGTCGCCACGTCATAAGCCTGGTCCACTGACATAAACCAACCGGCCGTGCGATACGGTTTACTCGGATTTGGAAAACAATTTCCGAACGCGTTGTCTTGCGAATAGCGAACCTGGTCATCACCGGCTACAACAATTTCCGCTTCACACTTCGCGAGGAATGACGCGTTCAACGAGCTCGCGGGAAGACGTCCCGAGCGCGCTGCAAAAGCGTAACTGCGAATCGCGGAGCCGTAACCTTCGAACAAACGCCACCAGGTCCAGCGACGCGTATTGGGATCAGCCGGATCGAACGAGTTCAACATCTCGGTGTGATACTTCGCTTCACCGGTCGCCAGAAACAATTCAGTCGCAGCCCACACAATTTCGTCGCGGTCGCGAAACTCATTTCCGTAATGCGTAATCTTTTGGTAGGCGCCAGCGCGACCATATGTGCTCCACGCTGTTTCCAGGAATTGCCAACCTTTTTTCGCTTTCGCCAGATAGTCCGCAGCTTCCGTTGGGAATTGTTGTTTGAACAAGGGTGACGACGCTGCTTGCGCCAACGCTGCAACACTCGCCGCCGTTGCAGCCGTGGTTTTTGGGAAAACAATTTGCGAATCGCCCAGCTCATTGTCGCGCAATGAAAGGTCGTCTTCGTATTCGCGGTTCTTTGGATAGACGAGGAAATAGAATCCACCGTCGGTATCCTGCATCTTCGCGAGGAAATCCAATTCCCATTTTGCTTCCTGCAAAACGTCGCTTTTGCCGTCGCCACTTTCCGGCAACCCTAAATTGTCCAATGCGCCAACGCCCGCATGCGAATCTGCCGCGAAGACCAACGAGTGCGCGAGCTGCGCAACGTTGATGGTGTATTTGCTGTAATCGCCCGCGTCGTGATGGCCGCCTTTGAGATCGATCTTCGCCTTGTTCACGAACGGATAAAGGCTTGAAGCGAAATTTTTGAGCTGCGGCGCGCCTGTTTGGGAACTCGCGTAATCGCCCGTCATGCTTCCCAGAATTGCGTTTGCTGCTGAAAAACTCGCGTCTGGCACTTCAACCAGTCCAGCGTGACAGGTGCCTTTGTCGTGGCGAGTGAAAGGATATTCGTTCGAATGACCACAACGTTGATGATAAAGCCCGAGCGCGTAACTCCGCGCGAAAACACCCGCGGTGCCTTCGTTAATAACAAACGAAAACGACGAACCCATTCCGGGCACCTGAAGGCGATACTCACCCGGCGTTTGGAACGCGGTGAAGTCCGCCTGATAAACCTGTTGGTAAGGCGTCGGCGTGTAGGTGAAGCCAACTTCTTTGCGCAACGTGAGCGAGCCGGAATAAACCACCGCGCCGCTGTTCGCATCGATGATTTTAAAACCGTTCGCGGAAGGCACGCTCAGTTCGCCCATGCTGCCCATGTAATAACTGATCATCGCGCGTTTTTGATACTCGGGCATGTAACCCTCCTGGTTCACATGAATCGCCGGGTTCCAACGCAGCGGATCGGCCTGCGCCGTAAATTGTTTGCTCGTATTCCAAAGTTGGCCGCTGGGATTGGTCACTTCCACGATCTGGCCATCAACAATCGGGCTGGCCAATTGCAGATATAAATGGTTCGCGATGCGCAAATCGCGAACATGCAACGGTGCATAAAGCGCGCGGCGTTTGAAGCCGACGGATTGCACGTTAATGGTTTGGGTTCCGGCTTTGACTTGAAATTGCGATGCCGATGGGGCGGAGAGAGAGCCGCTGCTGTTCACAAAATTCCATTCTGTGACGGGAGCGGGATCGGGTTGCTTCGTTGTGATCAACGTAAGTTCGAGCAAGGTGGGAGAAAGAATCCGTAATCCATAAGAACCGATAGCAGGCATCTTCATTGGATTTTCATCCGTGATGCGCAAATCCGTTGCGGCGTGAGTTACTGTAGTAGCAAGCATTAACACAAGAATTACGAAAGCAACTTTTCGAAAAACCAGGTCGAATGCGGATGAAAGCGCTTGCGCGCAATTGGAATTTTTCATCATAAATTTGAATGCGTGCCGGGACTGACCGGCTGTTGAATCACAAAGATTCAGGTGAATCCATGACTCGGGTTAAACCTGACTCATGTATTCGGGTGCCCTCCTAAGGCGCCCATTGTGAAAACTACGATGCGGTTTTAGCAGTGGGGATGCCAACAGCGGCATTTGACAGGTAGGAAAAGTATATTCCAGCTACTTTCGCGTGAACGTGTCTCGCTTCTGGATGGTTTTCGCTAAGTTTGGGACATTAAAGTTTTTTTGAACGCTTTCGTGCAACAAATTTGGCAATCGCGTTTTTCTGAGTAGTTTAGAAAATGAGGAAACACGAAATGGCAATTTATCAGAATCCAGTTTACGAGAAATATTTCGCCGATCCCTTTGTGTTTAAACACGAAGGAAAATACTACGCAGTTGGCACCGGCCCCCTGGGAACGGTCAAAGACATTCAGGAATCCGACCTGACCAGCTCAAAAATCGGCGGAGAAGATCGCGCCATTCCTGTCCTGATGTCAGAGAACTTCGCGCATTGGAAATCCGCTGGCGGCGCGTTGCGTGTTCCAGAGAAATTTCGCGAGAAAGCTTTTTGGGCGCCCGAAGTCGCATTCCACGACGGCTGGTTTTATATGTATTACTCAACAGCGACGATTGGATTACTTCATCAAATCCGGGTGGCCAAAAGCCAGAATCCAACTGGACCGTACGACGATGCGGGTTTGCTTATCGGCGCGGATGACGAATGTCCTTTCGCCATTGATGCCCATCCTTTTCGTGACGATGACGGGCAATGGTACCTTTTCTATGCGCGCGATTTTTTGGACTCCGAAGGTGGCGTGCGTCCGGGAACTGCTCTGGTGGTGGATCGGTTGATCGATATGACGAAACTCGCTGGCGAAGAAAAAATTGTGATGCGCGCCCGTTCCAACTGGCAGCTCTTCAAGGCAAAACGGGAAATGTATGGTCAGGTTTTCGACTGGCACACGCTCGAAGGTCCGTTCGTCCAGAAGCGCGGCGGAATTTATTACTGCTTTTACAGCGGTGGCTGTTACGAGAACGACACCTACGGGGTTGATTACGGGATTTCCGAAAACGTCCTCGGTCCCTATAGCGATCTGGGAAACGACAGCGGCCCGCGAGTGTTAAAAAGTGTTCCCGGCCACGTTATTGGTCCGGGTCATCATTCCATCGTCCTCGGCCCCGATGACAAAACGGAATACCTGGCGTACCACGCCTGGGATCTCGACATGAAAGCCCGTCGCATGTGCCTCGATAAATTGGTCTGGACGGAAAATGGCCCGCGCTGTCTCGGCCCGACCTGGACGCCGCAAACGATCGGCACCGAACAGGAAGTGACGGCGTGAATTGAGGGAGCGGACCGCGGCTGTGTCGCAGACCAGCCGCAGACTCCAACGAAACGAAGATTTTCGTTTTTGTTGCCAAGGAACCAGTTCAGTAATTCGCTTTTCAGCAATTTTTCATGTTTTACAAAACTATCTGTACACCAAGCACTGCCCGTTTTGGTTCTTTGGCAGCGCTTCGCGAATTATTAACGTTTAAAAACATCCAGACGTCCTCGCAATCCAACGCGCTGCGGCTGGTCGTCAAACGACACAGCCGCGGTCC
>JBBQAX010000072.1:0-15689 GCA_038316905.1 Verrucomicrobiota bacterium
CTTTTGCACATTCCACCGGACATTCCACACGTCAAGTACTGCCTCGGTCACAGCATGTTTTTTTGCAAGGACTGCGACGGTTATCGCAACCGGGAAAAGCGAATTGTCATCGTGGGAAACAATGATGATGCGGTGGAATACGCCCTTGGAATGCTCTGTTACGCGTCCTGTGTTCTTATTGCCACGAATGGGAAGGCTCCCTCTTGGAGTCCGCAACATGCGAAGTGGGTTGGCGAATATCAGATTCCGGTTTACGAGACGCGAATCACCGAAGTTGAACAGGAAAATGGTTTTCTGAAATCGCTCACCTTTGAAGACCGGGAATGCGTCGCGGTGGATGCTCTCTTCACCACGCGCGGCGATATCGTGCATAACAAACTAGGCAAAGCGCTCGGCGCAAATTTGGATGAAAATGGCCAAATCAAAGTGGACCATTGCATGAGGACATCAGTGCCCGGTTTGTATGCGGCGGGGTGCGTGACGCCCGCCAATTGCCAGATGATTATTGCGGCCGGCGACGGCGCAGTCGCCGCTCAGTCGATCAATCGAGATTTGTTCGAGGAAAGTTTGCGGAATCATTCGCTCCGTTGTTTTCGCGCCGAGCAAGTTGCCAATGGACAAACCGAACCCGCAGTGTTGAGCCGTTGAAACTGCCGCGATGGCGCTGAGCTTTTCCCACTGACCGTTTGACACTGCCTCACTCACGCCTTTTTCAGGGCGCGTCCTGATTGAGATTTTTGCCGCAAAGCCGAACCTTCTTCAAACAATGCGTCAGGTATCTGAACTGGAGGTGGGCGGCAAACGACTACAAGTGTCGAACTTGGATAAGATTCTTTATCCCAAAGCGCGATTTACCAAAGGTCAGGTCATTGATTATTACATTCGGATTTCTCAGGTGCTTTTACCGCATTTGAAGATGCGACCATTGACGCTCAAACGTTATCCGAACGGTGTTGAGAAAGAGTTTTTCTACGAGAAGAAATGCCCATCGCATCGACCGCCTTGGGTGAATACGGCGAAGGTGTGGAGCGAAGGAAACCGGGCCGACATTTATTTTTGCATGGCCAACGATCTGCCGACGCTGGTGTGGGCGGCGAATCTCGCAGATCTTGAATTGCACACGTCGCTTGCTCGTTATCCGAAAGTGCAAACACCAACGATGGTGGTTTTCGATCTCGATCCGGGTGAACCTGCGGACATTGTTCAATGCTGCCAGGTCGGAGTCTGGTTAAGGAAAATTTTGCAAGACGTCGGGCTTGAATCGTTTCCAAAAACGTCGGGGTCAAAAGGACTTCAAATTTACGCGCCGCTGAACACACCAACGAATTATGACATCACAAAAACATTTGCCAAAAGCGTCGCCGAACGTCTGGAGAGTGAGCATCCGGAGTTGGTCGTTTCTAAAATGGCAAAAGCCCTTCGCAAGGAAAAAATTTTCGTCGATTGGAGTCAAAACGATGACCATAAGACCACCGTTTGCGTCTATTCACTCCGTGCCAAAGAAAACCCCACCGTTTCAACTCCGGTGACGTGGCAGGAAGTCGAAGGCGCTTTGAAAAAGGGTGACGCGAGCAAGCTCGTTTTCAAATCGGACGACGTTTTGAAACGGGTGGAAAAACAGGGTGATCTTTTTGAGCCGGTGTTGAAGCTCAAACAGCGTCTCAAAGCAGGGACGACGGTATGAAGAAAAACGTTTTCGATGACACCGGATTGAAGACGTATCGCGCGAAAAGAAATTTTCACGAGACAAAGGAACCGAAGCCGCGCGTCGCAAATTCCTCGGGAAAGAAGCCGCTCATGTTTGTCATCCAGAAACATGACGCGACCCGATTGCACTACGATTTCAGGCTGGAGATGGAAGGCGTTTTGAAATCCTGGGCCGTCCCAAAAGGCATTCCGATGCGACGCGGCGAAAAGCATTTGGCGGTTCACGTCGAGGATCATCCAATGGATTACGCGAACTTCGAGGGAACAATTCCAGAGGGAAATTACGGCGCGGGAACCGTCATGGTTTGGGATACGGGCACTTATGAGGTGATGGGGGCGAATCCAATCGCGGCGTTGAAACAGGGCAAGCTGCATGTGCAAATGTCGGGAAAGAAATTAAAAGGTGAGTGGGCGATGATTCGGATCAGGCCGCGTCTAGGGGAGAAAGAATCGTGGTTGCTTTTCAAAGCGGACAAAGATGCCAAACCACTCTCGGTCAAAAAAGAGGACGAATCTGTTTTGACAGGGCGCTCCTTGAAAAAGATTGCGAGCGACAATGACGCGCAATGGGGCAGCAGCCGGAAAGCGGCCCAGAAAAAATTTCCTTCGTCCGCACCGACGAACAAGGTCGGGACGCCAACGAAAGAGAGCGGCTATTCAGCAAAAGCGATTCGTGAAAAAACAAAGGGCGCGCCGAGTGGAAAGATCGGCTTTGTTTCGCCAATGAAATGTCGGTTGGTGGAAACGCCGCCGCGTGGTGACGAGTGGATTTACGAAATCAAGTTCGACGGATTTCGCACTCTCGCCATCAAACGCAGGAAGGGAGTGGAGTTGCTCTCGCGCTCAGAGAAGCAATTGACGCCGCGCTTTCCAGAAATTTCCGAAGCCATCGAAAAACTGCCGTGTCGCGAAGGGGTTTTCGACGGAGAAATTGTCGCGCTGGATGAGAAAGGCCGCTCCTCTTTCCAACTGTTGCAAATGGCGAACATGGCCGGCCAGCCGCGTGCGCTGTTGTGCTTTTATGCGTTTGATTTGTTGAACCTGAATGGAATCGACCTGACCGGATTGCCGCTTTCAAAACGGAAAGAGATTCTTCAATCGATCATTGATCCGTCGCACGAACCAATTCGATTTTCAGCGAGCATTCGCGGTGATCCCGAAAAGCTTCTCGCGGAAATTCGCAAACGCGGCATGGAAGGAATCATCGCCAAGAAGGTGGATTCCAAATACGAGAAAGGGCTTCGCACCGGATCGTGGGCGAAGATCAAAGTCGTCAACGAACAGGAATTCGTCGTTGGCGGTTACACTTTGCCAAAAGGCTCGCGCGATCATTTCGGTGCGATTCTCGTGGGCTATTTTGAGAACGGGAAATTCGTGTTTGCATCGAAAGTCGGGAGCGGATTCAACCAGGCGCTGCTCTCATCGTTGCACCAACAATTTGAGAAGCTCAAGCAGGAGAAATGTCCGTTCGTGAATTTGCCTGAGAAACGAGTGGGACGTTACGGACAAGGCGTGACTGCGGCGGAAATGAAACGTTGCTCTTGGGTCGAACCGAAACTTGTGGCGCAAATCCGTTTCACCGAATGGACGCGGGAAGGACATTTGCGTCATCCAGTTTTCACCGGATTGCGCGGAGACAAAAAAGCATCAGAAGTCGTGAAGGAGAAAAGGGAATGATCAAACGACATCCAAAAAGTTCCGCTGGCGCCACGACTCGGCGCATTGACGATTCAAGTGAAAATCGCCGACATGAAAAGCGGCCTCAGTCTCCCATGGAGCGCGCGGCGAGGAATGCGAATCGCCCGGCGACACTCAACGATGGATTCCGCAAATTTGCCCACAAAACTTCGGCGTTGGCCGGAACTCCGTGGGCATTTCTAATCGCCTTGTTGATCATTGTGGTTTGGGCTTTTCTCGGCCCGATTTTTGGGTTTTCTGACACCTGGCAACTGGTCGTGAACACAGCCACGACGATTGTCACCTTTCTGATGGTTTTTCTGATTCAGAACACTCAAAACCGCGACGCGCATGCCATTCACCTAAAGTTGGACGAACTGATTTACGCGGTAAAAGGTGCGCACAACAATTTGATTAATTTGGAAAATCTCTCGGATGAAGAGTTGGCCAAACTCCAGAATCATTTTGATCGCATCGGTAAAGGACTAGAAAATCGCCGATCAAATCCGATGAAAGGCCACGGAAATAATGGTTCACGGTGACTGCCTGACATGGTTCTGAGGGCAACTCCGCATTGAATTGATCCGAGTGCATCATAAGGTTGGAAAAGGAAGTTTATGACAGAGTTTAGAAATTGTTTTCTTGTCCTGATTTTGTCCGCGGGGATCGGGACCGGCTGTTATCACCTGAAACCCTCGTCCGGTGCGGGCCAAACAAAGTTCTCACCGCCTCGCGAAATAAATCCAGAGGACGTGGCTGTCCCGAGCGGTTACCGAGTTGAAGTCGTCGCGCAGAATTTAACTTTTCCAACAGGAATCACCTTTGATGACGAGGGGCGAATTTACGTGGTCGAATCAGGGTATTCCTACGGCGAAATGTGGACGACGCCAAGGCTTCTGCGAATTGGCAACAACGGGAAAACTGAAACCATCGCGAGCGGCGGGAAGAATGGCCCCTGGAATGGAGTTACGTTTTCCAAAGGCGCATTCTTTGTCGCGGAAGGTGGCGTGCTTGAAGGAGGAAAGATTCTACGCATCACACCCGATGGAAAAACCACAGCGCTAATTTCAAACCTGCCGAGCTTTGGCGATCATCACACCGATGGACCGGTGGCTGGTCCTGATGGAAAAATTTATTTTGGCCAGGGAACAGCGAGCAATTCTGGTGTGGTCGGAGAAGATAACGCGAAATTCGGCTGGCTGAAACGGCGGCCGCAATTTCATGACATTCCGGGACAAGACATCACGTTAACCGGGCAGAATTTTGAAACGGAGAATGTTCTTACCGGAAAAGGACGCGTGATGACGGGAGCGTTTCTGCCATTCGGAACGCCGTCTCATCCCGGACAAATTATCAAAGGCCAGGTTCCGTGCAGCGGCGGCGTGATGAGGATTTCTCCCAACGGAGGAAAACCAGAACTCGTCGCCTGGGGATTTCGGAATCCCTATGGGCTTACTTTCTCACCCGATGGAAAATTGTTCGTTAGCGACAATAGTTATGACGATCGCGGCAGTCGTCCGGTGTGGGGCACATCCGATTTGCTTTGGCAGGTGAAGCAAGGAACCTGGCACGGCTGGCCGGATTTCACAGGCGACGACCCGCTCACCGAGAAGGATTATCAACCGCCTGGAAAACCTGCGTTGAAATTTCTAATCGCGAATCATCCGAATCGTCCGCCCAAACCGACCGCGTATCTGGGCGCTCACGCTGCGGCGGGAGGATTGGATTTTTCCCGTAGCGCGAAGTTCGGTCATAGAGGTGATGTGTTCATTGCCTTGTTTGGTGATCAGGCCCCAACTGTCGGAAAAGTGATGCACCCGGTTGGCGTGCGAGTGGTGCGCGTGAACGTTGCGACCGGCGTGATTGATAATTTCGCGGTGAACAAAGGAAAGGAAAACGGACCGGCATCCAAGATTGGTGGCGGTGGATTGGAACGCCCGTTAGCCGTGCGATTTTCTCCGGACGGCACGTCGCTTTACATCGTGGATTTTGGTGTGTTGAACGAGGACAAAAAAGGAGCCAAACCACATCCGCGCACGGGTGCGATCTGGCGTGTTACTCGCGAAGGAGGCGCAAAATGAAAATCCGTCTCGTGGCCGCGCTTACCAAAGCGTGGCGAGTCCCATTCCGCCGCCACGCTCTGGTGAGCGCGGCTACGTTGGTGCTGTTGGCGTGTGGTTGCCACTCGGCGCGACGCGGTGAGCCGATCCAGGGTGCGATGAAAATCTCTGACGCAAACGTCGCGCGTGGGCAAAAGGTTTACATGGAACATTGCTACCAATGTCATCCCAACGGCGAAGGCGGTCTCGGCCCTGCGCTCAACAATAAACCCCTTCCACGGTTCATGGTAAAAATGCAGACGCGCAAGGGACTCGGAACGATGCCTTCGTTCACCGATGGGGAAATTTCCGCAGAAGAATTAGAGGATTTGACCGATTACGTTATTGCACTTCGACGGCACGATCTTCGTTCAGCCCAGCGATAATTAAGAAAGATCTATGCAAAATCATTCTGGGAAAAATGAATCCGTTTGGATGAAAACCGCCACCGTGCCGGAGGAGGTTAGCGCACTCGCGTTCATCGGACGCAATCCAATGGACAAAGAAAATGTTTACATCTGCACCGGAGATTCAGGTCAGGGCATGACGCACGGAACGATCGCTTCAATTCTGCTGACGGATTTAATTCTCGGGCGCGAAAATCCGTGGGCCACTTTGTACGACCCTTCGCGGATTACGCTGCGAGCCGCAGGGGAATATGCGCGAGAGAATTTAAACGTCGCAAAAAAATATGGCGAATGGCTGACCCGTGGTGAGGTGCAATCCGTGGACGAAATTGCACCCGGTGATGGTGGCATATTGCGCCGTGACAAAACCAAAACAGCCGTGTTCCGCGACGGAGCCGGAGTGGTGCACGAACGCTCGGCGGTTTGTTCACACCTCGGCTGCATCGTGCATTGGAATAACGTGGAGAAATCGTGGGATTGCCCGTGTCACGGTTCGCGCTTTGATCAAAAGGGGGACGTGCTAAACGGCCCCGCAATTTGCGGACTTAAGGAAATCGAAACCCCACAAGAAGAGCCCGCGCATCATTGATTTCAGAATTTCACCACAGGAACCAGGTTCACAGAAGGTTCGGTTATTTTTCCTTCAGTGATCTTGGCGACTGTGGTGATTCTGTTTAGATCGAAACCATGGTGTCAGCATCGCGAGCGTGGAGATATTCCACGATCTGCGCGACGGACTCCGCGACGGTCAACTGGTCGGTTTTTAATTCCAGTTCCGGTTTCTCGGGCAACTCGTAGGGAGCAGAGATCCCGGTGAATTCCTTGATCTCATTGGCGCGCGCTTTGACATAAAGACCTTTTGGATCGCGCTGCTCGCAAACTTCAAGCGGCGCGTTCACGAACACTTCGACAAATTGTCCCGGCAAAGTGATCTTCCGCACCAGTTCGCGATCCGAGCGATAAGGTGAAATGAACGCGGTGACCACAATGATTCCAGCATTGGCCATCAGTTTCGCCACTTCTCCAACCCGACGAATATTTTCCTTTCGATCTTCCGGAGAAAAACCGAGATCGGAGCACAGACCGTGACGAACATTGTCGCCGTCGAGCACGTAAACGTGTTTGCCCAAATTGAAAAGCTCGCGCTCAAGCTCGGACGAAATCGTCGATTTTCCCGAACCGGAAAGTCCGGTCAGCCAAACCACACAGCCTTCGTGGCCATTGCGCAACGCGCGTTGTTTGGAAGTCACGTCGCCGTGACTCCAATAAATATTGTCGCTCTTCTGCAACGAATCCGAGGAGCGACGCGGATAAGTATCCGTCGCGACAATGCCTCCGCCGGAAACTTCAAAACCATCGACGATTACGAAACGTCCGGTGGCGACAATTTCCGAATGGGCGTCAAAGGCAACGGGCCGTTTTGTTTTGAGAGTCAGCTCCGCAACTTCATGACGGCCAACGCGCAGTTCTTTTCCTTCGCGATGCACGGTTTCGAGCGTTGAGGCATCGATGATTTTTGAAATCTCGTCGATCTCGCAATCCACTTCCTGCGTCGCAAGTTTGAGTTTGTAGGTGCGGCCTTTGCGAAACGGTTCACGGCCAAGCCAAAACAATCGCGCTTTGAAACGGTTCAGTTCATATGGCGGCGCGGTTTCCAGTGCGGCGACGGAACCGCGTTCCACAAAAATTTGTTCAGTCAACGTGATGCCGATCGATTCGCCGGCACTGGCGGAATCGCTTTTCGCCGCGCTCCAACGTTCGATGGTTTTGACCGTGGAAGTTTTATTCGTCGGCGCAAAAATCAATTTGTCGCCCACTTTGATGGAACCAGCTTCGACGCGACCGGCGAGAATGCGGCGTTCATCGAAGCGATAAACGTCCTGAATCGGAAAACGCAATGGCTGATGATGCGGCAAATCGGTGACGTTGAATTGATCAAGCGTGTCCACGACAGTCGCACCTTTCCACCACGGCATATTTTTGCTGATGGACGCGATGTTGTCGCCGTGCTTGGCCGCGATCGGAATGAAGACTTTCGGCGTCATGCCGAGGCTTTGCAGAAATTCACGATACTCTTTTTCAATCGCGTCGAAACGCTCCTGCGAATAATTCGCGAGATCCATTTTGTTGACGAGCACCGCGATCTGGCGAATGCCAAGGAGGTTTAACAAATATCCATGACGCCGCGATTGTTCCTGCACACCTTCGCTGGCGTCGATCAAGAGCAGCGCAGCTTCGGCATTGGCCGCGCCCGTGATCATATTTTTGAGAAACTCTTTGTGACCCGGCGCATCGATGATCACGTATTGCCGTTTCTTCGTTTGAAACCAAATCTGCGCGGTGTCGATGGTGATGTTTTGGTCGCGCTCGGCTTGCAAACCATCCATCAGATTAGCCCATTCAAACGGCACGCCACGTCGCTCGGCGATTTTTTGCAACTGCTCAAGTTTGCCGTCGGGTAACGAACCGGTGTCGTTGAAAAGACGACCGACGAAAGTGGATTTGCCATGATCGACGTGCCCGACGATGACGATTTTTAATTGTTCACTTGGTGCTGAAGAACCGTTGTTCATAAATAAATTATTTTTAACGCGGAGACGCAAAGGCGCGGGACAGAATCTTGTTCTCTGTGTCTCTGTGGTGGATTACATATACCCATCACGCCGCAATTTCTCGAAAGCATCTTCGCTTTCCTTATCTTGCGCGCGACCGGCGCGTTCGGATGTTTTCGTCGTGCGAAGTTCTTCAATGATTTCCTTGATGGTTCCAGCTTTGGATTTCACCGGGAACGTGCAGGGATAACAACCGAGACTGCGATAGCGCTCGCCTTTTTCGTTCGCGTAATACAGCGGGCTGACCGTGATGTTTTCGCGCTCGATATATTCCCAAATATTCAGCTCGGTCCAATGCAGCAGCGGATGAATACGGATATGCGTGTCTTTATCGAAGTCCGTTTTGAACTGGTCCCAAAGTTCCGGCGGTTGATCTTCGACGTTCCATTCCATGTTCTTGTCGCGCGGTGAAAAATATCGTTCCTTCGCTCGCGTCGGATCTTCATCGCGCCGCACACCGACGATCACGCCGGTGTAATGATGCTTCTCCAAAACTTCTTTCAGCCCATCTTTCTTCAACATGCCGCAACATTCGACGCGTGTGGCTTTTCCATTGGGAAAGGTTCGGCCTTCCGCCAAAATTTTCTCATTTTTGCCGACGACCAATTGCAGATTCCAATCTTTCACGAGCTTGTCGCGATACTCGATCATCGACGGAATCTTGTAACTCGTATCGACGTGGACGAGCGGAAACGGGACGTGACCGAGAAACGCTTTGCGAGCGAGCCAGAGCAGAACAGTCGAGTCTTTGCCGATGCTCCAAAGCATGGCGAGGTTTTCAAATTTATTGAACGCCTCGCGCATGATGTAAATGCTTTGGTTTTCTAATTTTGAAAGATAATCCATAAAAATTTAACCGCAGATACACGCAAATGAACGCAGATAAAATTCAATCCGGTTTTCCCATCTGTGTTTATCTGCGTTCATCTGTGGTGAAAAAGAATTCAAATCTGAAAATCCGCTTTCTTCGACATGAAGGTGTGAATGCCGCATTCCACCTTTTTAAATCCAGTCCAGCGTCCGGCACGTTCGTCTTCGCCATTCGCCGTTTTTCTCGTGCATGGAAAACAACCGATGGAGCGATAGCCTTGGTCTTGCAAAGGATTATAAGGAATTTTGTGCTGCTTGATGTAATCCCAGACTGCTTCGCGCGACCAATTTGCCATCGGATTTAATTTCACGATGTCTTTGCCCGCAGCCTCGTCAAAATTGTAAAGCTCGATCACGCCGATGCTCGTGCGCGTTTCCGATTGCTGACGGCGCAAGCCAGTGATCCAACAATCCAGATCGCTGAGTTTATTACGCAGCGGAAAAACTTTGCGGATCGTGCAGCACAAATCGGGATCGCGATTCCAAAGTTCAGGACCGTTGGCTTCGGCTTGTTGTTCGACAGTAATGTCCGGCACAAGTGGCTCGATTTGAAAACCAAAAAAATCTTCCAGGCGATTTTTCAGTTCGATCGTTTCCGGAAACAACAATCCAGTATCCAGCGTGAATGCGGGAAAACGTAGATTGTTCTGCTGTGCGAGATGAATCATCACCAACCCCGCTCCTTGAAAACTCGTGCCGATAGCCGCGCGATTCCCAAACCGATGCCACCCCCACGCGAGAACTTCTTCCGTCGTCATTTTGCCGAATTGCTCATCCAGCCATTGAACATAAGGCGGCGTGAGCCTGGCCTCCGACTGGAGTTTCCAGGACGGTGCGACGGGCATGGAATTGGATATTTCGGCGATCACGTCGAGTGCAGCAAATCAAACAATTGGGACGCCGGCGGGTGCGACCACTGGAGCCGCTTTCGTGATAGGCGGATTTTCTTTAAACCACACGCGCTCCACCCAGTCGCCGAAGCGTTCGGCGCCGTTGCGTTCGCCTTTGAACCGCGCCAGCAATGGGCGTAATTCAGTCCCGAGATCTTCGGTTTTCACGCTTTCTTTCCAGAGTTTGTTCATGCGCGTGCTGGATTCGTTGCCGCCCAGATAAACCTGATATTTCCCCGGAGCGCGACCCACGAAACCGACTTCCGCCATGTAAGGACGAGCGCAACCGTTTGGGCAACCCGTCATGCGGAAGATAATTTCTTCATCGGGCAAACCAACGTCCGCCAGCAGTTCTTCCATCTTGGTCAAAACCTCGGGCATGATGCGTTCCGATTCCGAAAGCGAAAGTCCGCAAGTGGGCAGAGCTGGGCAGGCGATGGACGCGCGTCGAATTACACTGGCTTGGTTTTCCACGGGAACTCCGTGTTCAGCCAAAATTGTGGTGATGCCGTCTTTGTCGGATTCCTTGACGTTGACCAACAAGATATTTTGCGACGCGGTTAAACGAAGCTCGGGTTCAAATTTCTCGGCGACAGCGCGCAATCCACTTTTCAGACGATAATTCGCAGCATCTTTGACGCGACCGTTTTCAACGAACAAACCGAGAAACCAGTTTCCATCATACTGCTTGTGCCAGCCGTAAAGATCGCCTTGTTTGGTGAAATGCACAGGACGCGCCGGTTGCAATTTGTAACCAAGCCGCGCCTCCAGTTCGTTGCGGAACCATTCCACGCCCTTTTCCTCAATGACGTATTTCAAACGCGCATGTTTGCGGTTCGTGCGATCGCCGAAATCGCGATGCACCGTCACAACCGCTTTGGAAGCTTCGACGAGTTTGTCCGGCGTAATAAAGCCAACCTCGTCCGCCATGCGCGGAAACGTGGCTGCATTCCCATGACTCATTCCCATGCCGCCGCCCGCGAGCAAATTGTAGCCGAGCAACTTTCCGTCTTCGATAATCGCGATGTAGGCGAGATCGTTCGTGTAAACATCGACATCGTTCAACGGGGGAATGGCAAAGCCCACTTTGAATTTGCGCGGCAAATAAGTTTTGCCATAAAGCGGATCAACAAAGTTTTGGTCTTCTTCCGTCAGATTCAATTCCACGCCTTCGACCCAGATCTGGTGGTAGGCGCGCGTCTTTGGCAGAAGAGCGTCGGAAACGTCCTTGGCATGACCCTGAATTTCATCGACCACCGGGCTGGTGGCAGGCGTTGGCGGAGCCATGACGTTGCGGTTCACGTCGCCGCAAGCCGCCAGCGTGGTCGCCATGGCATCGTTAATGCCGCGCATGAATTTCCCCAAACCGCTTTTTACGATGCCGTGAAATTGAAATCCCTGGCGTGTGGTAATGCGCAGCGTGTTGTTCCCGAACTGCGACGCAAGGTGATCGAAGCCGAGATAAACTTTCGACTGCACGACGCCACCCGGCATCCGCCCGCGCACCATGAAAATATATTGCTTGGCGATTTTGCGTTGATCGCGATCGTCCTGCTGATAAATGCCGTGAAACTTCAGAAACTCGTAATCGTCTTCGGAAAAGCGATCCAAAGCTGGATTGGCCAAGGTTTGGGCGATCGTCCCTTCCAATAAAGGATGAGCTGCTTTGAGACCTTCATTACGGGTAAGAGGTTTCGGAGTTGTTGGAGTGGAACTGTTAATCATAAGCTTGCTACTAATGTTACTTAGTTTTGCATAACGGTGGCATTTGTCAACGGCTTTGTCCGCCGAGCCGTGCATGATGAATATGGTCGGCCAGAGAACAACAAGATTCTTTGCGGGTGAATGCGCCTTGCGAATCAAAAGGCAACGTTTAGAGTGACCCCGATTTATGACGCAGAGAAAAGTTTACTATTTCGATAACAACGCCACGACCCGAATCGCCCCCGAAGTCGTCGATGCGATGGTGCCATTTTTGAAAGAATTTTGGGGCAATCCTTCCAGCGCTTATCATTTTGGTTCGCAAGTTGGAAAGCATGTTGAAGATGCCCGCGCCAAAGTTGCCGCGCTCATCAACGCTGACCCAAAAGAAATTATTTTCACCAGTTGTGGAACGGAAAGTAATAATTCAGCCATCCACAGTGCCTTGCTCACGACCAAGAAAAAGCATGTCATCACGACCGCGGTTGAACATTCCGCGAATATCAACTTTGGCGAATTTTTGCAGAAGCAAGGTTACGAAGTCACGTTCCTGCCCGTCGAACCCGATGGCTCGCTCGATATTCATCTCCTCGAAAAATCCATTCGTCCCGATACCGCCATTGTTTCCGTGATGTATGCGAACAACGAAACCGGAGTTATTTTTCCCATCGAAGAAATCGCCGCGATCTGCCGCAGCAAGGGCGTTTTGTTCCACACCGACGCCGTGCAAGTGCCGGGCAAAATAAAACTCGACGTGAAAAATCTCGGTTGCGATTTCCTTTCGTTGTCCGCGCACAAACTTCATGCGCCCAAAGGAATCGGCTGTCTTTACGTCAAGCGGCGCACGAAATATCAGCCCTACGTCATCGGAGGACATCAGGAACGCGGCAAACGTGGCGGCACGGAAAACGTCGCGAACATCGTCGCGTTCGGTCGCGCTGCTGATCTTGCCATGGAAAAACTGGACGAAGAAAACACCCGCGTTCGAGCCCTGCGCGACCGCTTGGAAAACACCATTCTCGCCACGATTCCAAATACGATTCGCAATGGCTCCAAAGAAGCGCGCCTGCCCAACACGACGAACATCGCTTTTGAATTTGTTGAAGCTGAAGCCATTCTGCTCTTGCTCGACGGACTCGGCATTTGCGCTTCGAGTGGTTCCGCCTGCACGACGGGTTCGC
The DNA here is from genome assembly GCA_038316905.1 of Verrucomicrobiota bacterium. Taxonomy (GTDB): domain Bacteria; phylum Verrucomicrobiota; class Verrucomicrobiia; order Limisphaerales; family CANJXF01; genus CANJXF01. Next base: position 13,145 of record JBBQAX010000072.1, read on the forward strand.
TCGATCCGTCCCACGTTTTAATGGCGATGGGTTTGAGTCCGATGCGCGCGCGTGGTTGTGTTCGTTTCAGCCTCGGCATTTACAACACGGATGAAGAAGTGGATTTCCTGTTGAAACAATTGCCGCCTATTATCCAACGTTTGCGCGACATTTCTCCGCTGAACAACGATCACCGCGACAACGACAAATACGACATCGAAGCAGCGCGCGTGAAACACGAACAGGATTTGGCCGAAGCGCTGGCGGAGACGGATGAGAAGGCAGCGTAACGATTAGATTCAATCAACGTCTGTTTGGGTCAGGAGCCATTTATGAAAACACTCATTGCCATCTTGCTCGCGGCCAGCACTGGTTTCGCCGCAGCCTATTTCTTGGTCTCCGATCAAAACGAAGTGGCGTTGAAATCCGAGCGCGCGAAAATTGAAGCGCAGTGGCAGGCCGAAAAGGAGAAGCTCGAAAGCGAACTCGCCGCCGCAAAAAATGCGCAACCGCGAGTCGAACAGGTTACTACCGAAGTCGCCGTCCTCCAGACTCGTTCGCCGCAGGAAATTCTCGACAACCTCCTCAAACTTCAGCCTGCCGGCACCACCCGCATTTACACCATTCGCCGCATTGTTCATGAACTGGAGAACCTCGCTGACTTAAAAGCGGAATCGCTTCCCGCCATCCGCGAATTTCTGACCCGCAACTCGGATCTGGAATATTCGATTCGCAGCGAACGTTCCAATGACGGCGACGGACGCTGGACTCCGCCGTGGCAACGTTCCAATCCTTCCACCGAATTCACGCTCCCGCCGTCGCTGCGGATTGGCCTTTTCGACGTGTTGAAAGACATTGGCGGCACGGAAGCCGAGCGAATCATGGGCGAAGTTCTGGAAAGCTCCGGGCGCGCCGTGGAAGTTGCTTACCTCGCTCGCGCTCTCGAAGAAATTGCTCCTGGCAAATATCGCGAAACCGCATTGTCCGCCGCCAAAGATATGTTGCGAAACCCCATCGCCATCGACAGCCCTAATCGTCTCGATGAACAGGCCGAAGGTTATCTCTATGGAATTCTTGATCTTTACAACGACGGTTCCTTCGTTGAAGACGCAAAGCGAATGCTCGTGAATGCGGAAGGGCGCATTAATCGCAACGCGCAACAATACCTCGCCAAATATCAAGGCGAAGGGATGGTCGCGACTTACTACGATTTGTTTAATCAAAATACCGTAACGAATAATTTTGATCGGATGTCGGTCGCGAACCAGATTCTCGATCACGTGGGACCAAACGCGCAGGCCAATAAGTTTCTAGGCGAAGTTGTTTCGAATACAAATCTCGATTCGCGCATGAGAGCGTTTGCGGTAATGCGATTAGCCGGCGGACTTCCTGGCGACAATGACACGCCCAAAGATCCGAACATCGTTCGCCAGCAGATTCCCGTTCTGGAGAATTTGAAACAGACCACGACTGACGAGCGAATTTTGCAAACCATCGAACGCACGCAGCAGAACCTGCAAAACATCCTCGAAGGCAAACCAGTGGAAAATCCCTTCGACCGTTTTCGCCGCGGGCCGGATGCAGATCAAAATCGCAGTCGCGAGGGAACTCCGCAGGCCAATTAGCCGGTGGGAAGTCAACGCAAAGAAGCCAGGCCGCAAAGTTAAAGCGGTCGAAGTTCCAACAGCACTCCTCAAACGATACTGCCGAAAAATATCAGCAAAGGTTGTTGTCCCCTTGCGTCTTAGCGCCTTCGCGTCTTTGCGTTAAACTCTTCTGCATGGCTCCGCAGCAAAAACTTGTCTCCGCGCCTGGACTGGTTTACGCCTTTTTCCATGAAATCTTTCCGTTCAATTCTCTGCGCCACGAATCTGGCATTAGTGACTTCTCTGGGTCTAAACGGCTGCGCAACTTCGCAGCAGACGATTAAATCCCTGCGCGAAAGCGCGACTCTGTTCGCGTCGTTCGATCAAGGTTTAGATGCCGATCACGCGCTGGGAGACAAAACGCTTTACGGCGCGACGCATCGCAACAAACCGCAGGACGCCACACCCGGATTGCCCGCCGGAAATATCATCACGCTGGCCAAGGGCGAAGGACGTTTTGGCGACGCGCTCCGGTTCGCGAAAAAGAGCGACGCAATTGTCTTTTTCAAAGGACCAGGAAATTTTGAGTATCAACGAACCAATTGGAGCGGCTCAATTGCTTTCTGGCTCAAACTCGATCCCGACAAAGATCTCGAACCCGGCTATTGCGATCCTTTCCAGATTTCCGCCGGGAATTGGAACAACGGAGTTTTTTTCGCCGAATTCAGCAAGGACGACCCGCGCCGGTTCCGATTCGCTTTGCGCCCGCTCGTCTCCATTTGGAATCCGAACAATGTGGGTTGGGAAAAAATTCCCGCCCAAGAACGTCCGATGGTGGAAGTGGAGCAACCTCCTTTTGGCTCGGACCGCTGGACGCATGTGGTTTTCACCTTTGCCAACGCCAACACCGGGCGAACCAACGGCGTGGGACGCCTCTTTCTCAACGGCAAACCGGCGGGCGAATTCAAAGATTGGAATCT
>JBBQAX010000073.1:0-15576 GCA_038316905.1 Verrucomicrobiota bacterium
AAATCCGTTCCATCAAAAACAGCGCAAACAAACGGAGATCAGCGCGTGTTTGTTTTAGTGCTTAGCGAGAACGGTGTGTGTGCTCCGGTCTGTAAAATCTCTCGACAGTGAAGTTGGTTCATTTCTATCGTCGCAAGCCCAGCATGAATTGCGAAAGCGACAAATCCATCCCGCCGATCCAGCATCGACGTCAACGTTTAGCGCATTGGATTATTCTGGTTTGCTTCTTTCTGACTGCTTCATTGCGTTCCCTCGATTCTTCCGCTGCGGAAATCAGATCCGGGACCGAAGATGATTTGACGCTGCTTCCATTCGAAGAATTAATTCGCGTCAAAGTTACGACGGTTTCCAAAAAACCTGAAAAACTGTTTGAGTCCGCTTCTGCAATTTATGTCATCACGGGAGATGAAATTCGTCGATCCGGCTATGTCACAATTGCTGAGGCGTTGCGGCTGGCGCCGGGAATGCAAGTCGCACGGCTTGGCTCATCAGAGTGGGCGATCAGCGCCCGGGGCTTCGCTGGCCTTTACGCGAATAAACTTCTCGTGCTCGTGGATGGGCGCAGCGTTTACACGCCGCTGAATTCCGGCGTGCATTGGGATACGGTGGATACCTTGCTCGAAGACGTGGATCGAATCGAGGTGGTGCGTGGCCCGGGCGGAACACTTTGGGGAGCCAACGCGGTCAATGGCGTGGTGAATATCATCACCAAAACTGCGAAAGAGACGCAGGGTATTTACGCTGAAGCGGGCGGGGGAACTTTCGAGCGGGCGTTCGCTGGATTTCGTTATGGCGGCAAAAAGGAGGAGGTTTTCTACCGCCTCTACGCGAACTATTTTGACCGCGCCGAATTCGACATGGCGAACGGCGATTCGGGCGAAGACGACTGGCAAAAATTGCAAGGCGGCTTTCGTCTCGATTGGGAATCAAGTATTGAAAACTTGTTCACTTTGCAGGGAGATATTTACCACGGAACTGTAAATGACCTGAATGTGGAGACGGATCTTTGGGGCGGGAATCTGTTGGGGCGCTGGACGCACGATTTTTCGTTGGAGGCCCAATCGACGCTTCAGGTTTACTATGACCGCTTTGTGCGGGACCATTTTGCGCTGCTGGAAATCCAGACTTTGGACGTTGATTTGCAACATCGGTTTGCCTGGGGCGAGCGGCAGGAAATTATTTTAGGAGCCGGTTATCGGTTGATTGACGATTCTTTAGAAGCCACAGCTCTTGGCCGACACACTCCGGAAGAGCGCACGATGCATTTGCCCAGCGCCTTTATTCAGGATGAAATCACGCTCGTTCCCGATTTACTTCGTCTGACGGTGGGAACAAAACTCGAACACCATTATTTCTCCGGATTTGAAATCCAGCCAAACCTGAGGCTGTTGTGGACGCCGCATGAAAAACACTCCGTTTGGGCCGCAGTCTCGCGGGCGGTGCGAACTCCTTCCCGATCGGAGCATGATGTGCGTTCTGATTTCGGATTTGTTCCTGGACCCACAAACACCATCTACGCGGCTGATATGCATGGACGCGTCGATTCCGAGGACGTGATTGCTTATGAGTTGGGTTACCGCATTCAGCCTCTACCGGAACTTTCGTTCGATTTGGCGACGTTCTACAATGTTTATGACCATTTCGCTACGTTCGAGCCGGGCACTCCGTTCATGGAATCGACCAACCTCGTGGTTCCGTTTGAAGTCAGAAACAAAGCCTTTGGTGAAACGTATGGAGCGGAACTCGCGGCGCGCTGGCACGCCATGGAGTGGTGGCAATTGGATGCGAGTTACACGTTTCTCCAGATTCAATTGCATGCGCCGAAGAGCAGGGAGGTCACAGCAGAATTTGCAGAAAGAGAAAGCCCGCATCACCAACTTGCCTTGCGCTCGGCCATGAATTTTCCGAGGCACATTCAATTAGATACGATTTTCCGGTACGTAGATTCCCTGCCGGGATTTAATGTTCCGAGCTACATCACAATCGACCTCCGACTCGCCTGGCAACCATCGCCGAATTGGGAAGTTTCGCTTGTTGGACAAAATCTTCTGGAAGATGGCCATCGGGAATTTGGGGATGTGGCGACAGTTCGACAGAGCGCCTCGGAAGTCCCCCGCGGTTTTTACGGAAAATTAACGTGCCGATTCTAATTTATATACTCCGCTCAAATCGGTGGTTTTTCTTCGCGCTCTTGCTTGGGGCGAGCCTTCGTCCGCTTGCCGCCGAGCCAATAAGCGCGCCGGAGTACAAAATCAAAGCAGCTTTTCTCTACAATTTCGCTGTCCTGACGGAATGGCCCACCACTGCTTTCAAATCCCCAAATTCGCCGTTGGTCATCGGTGTCCTTGGGAAGGATCCGTTTGGCCGGTTGCTGGACGAAACGATGCGGGGCAAAAAAATTCACGGGAGAAAAATAGAAGTGAAACGCTTCGACAAAGTGAACGAGGACGATCTCAAGAAATGCCATGTCCTATTTATCAGCGCATCCGAAGAATCTCGCACGGAAGCCATTTTTTCCGTTCTGAAAAATCAGCCCATTCTGACGGTGGGTGACATAGATCGATTTAATTATCTCGGCGGGATGATTTGGGTAAAAAAGGTGAATGATGAACTCAAGTTTCGCATCCGCCGCCGGATCGTCGATGAAGCCAGCCTGAAACTAAGCTCTAAATTGTTGGCCTTGTCCATTAACGCTTCTGTGAAGAGCGGAAAGAAGACGCCATAAGATGCTTTCCTTCCGCAATCTTCCGATTCGCCGAAAGCTGACTCTTGTCATTTTGTTCACCAGCGCTTCCGCGTTGCTCCTGGCTATTGGCGCGATTGCCATTTACGAGGTGATGCGCTTCCGCCACTCGTTGGTGCGTGAGTTGGCCATCGAAGCGGAAATTGTCGCCGCCAATAGTGCGGCCGCGCTGGCGTTTTCTGACGACCACGCTGGCAACGAATATTTGGATGCATTAAAGGCGCAACCGGGAATTGTTCGTGCCTGTCTCTTTAAGGTGAATGGAGAAATCCTGGCGGAATTTAAAAAAGAAAATTCATCTCCGCTTCGACCCGAGCCGCCTGGCCATCGTTTTGAAGACAACGCAGTGTATGTTTTTCGACAGGTTGTCTTCAACGGAGAAAACGTCGGCACGATCGGCATGCGTTGTGACCTTCGCGAGCAAACTGCCCGACTCAAAGCCAGCGCGAGCATTGCTATTGTTGCGCTGCTCGCGGCCTTGTTCGTCGCATTGATCCTATCGCTCAAGCTGCAAAACCTTATCTCGGCTCCTGTTTTGGAATTAGCTGCGGTCGCCCATCAAGTGACTGTGGATCAGAATTATTCTTTGCGGGCCAGCAAACGGAGCGAAGACGAGATCGGACAGCTCATCGAGGAATTCAATCAGATGCTCTCCCAGGTGGAAAAAAGCCATCTGGACTTGCGCGCCAGCGAGGAACGGCTTCGGCAAATAGCCGAGAATATCAACGAGGTTTTTTGGATTACCGACACGGGGGGCCAACAAGTTATTTACGTCAGTCCTGCCTACGAAACGCTTTGGGGACGAAGCTGCGCAACGGTTTATTCGGAGCCTCAAACCTGGGTAAAGGCAATTGACCCCGCAGACAGAGAACGTGTAATGCACGCGCGGACGAAGCTGGATATGGGTGAATACGACGAAACGTATCGAGTGGTGCGTCCGGATGGAGCGATTCGTTGGATTCACGACCGGGGATTTCCAGTTCGTGACCAGAACGGGAAAATTTATCGCATTGCCGGCATCGCCGAAGACATCACACAACGGAAGGAAGTGGAAGCGGCATTGGAACAAGTACAGGCGGAATACCGAAGAACTGAGCAACTCTATCGTCGTGCCATCACAGGCGCAGGCGCGGTTCCGTATGCTTACGATTATAAAACAAAATCGTACTTGTTCATGGGAGAGGGTATCGAAAAATTACTTGGATATTCCCATCACGAAGTCCGGCCCGAGTTTTGGGAAACGATCAAACAAGAATCCATCCTGGTTGGAGAAACGGCTGGAATGACCGTGCAAGAAGCAGGGGAAAAGGTCGCAGCGGGAGAAGTCAAAAATTGGCAATGCGACATACTTGTTCTTACCCGAGATGGAAAATCGCGATGGATCTCTGATGTTGCGGTGCAAAATTTAGACGAGTCCGGCCAGTTAATTGGAACATTGGGAATCCTTCAGGATATTACCGAACGCAAGGAAGCAGAAAAACGGAGCGGAGCTTTTTCCTCGCTGGCCTCCCGCTTGAGTGCAGCAACGACCCCAAAAGAAGCTGCCTCAAATATCCTCGATACCGCGGCAAAACTCATCGGCTGGGACTCTGCCTTTGTTCACCTGTACGATCGCAACCACGATCGCATTCTCCCGATTTTAACGTTCGACAGGGTCGAGGGAGAACAACAGGCCGTCCCTGTGCTGAGTTTTCCTCGCGACCCGAGTCCCATGACACGGTGGATCGTGGAAAAAGGAGCTTTGTTGATTGATCAAAAAAACCGTCCTTCGATACCTTTCAAATTGGTTCCATTTGGGAACAAAAGCCGCTCATCGACATCCATGATCTATGTGCCCATTCGGCAAGGCGACGTGACCATTGGAGTTCTTTCGATCCAACGCTACGGTTCATCCGACTATGGCAAGGAAGACCTCGATCTTCTCCAGGCGCTGGCGGACCATTGCAGTGGCACGCTCCAGCGCATCCAGATGACTGAGCAATTGCGCGAAGCGGAAGCTAAATATCGCGGGATTTTCGAGGATTCAACCTCGGGTATTTTTCAAAGCACTCCTGCTGGACGTTATTTGAGCGTCAATCCAGCGCTTGTGGCGATGTTCGGTTATGGCTCAGCGGAGGAGATGATTGCCAATGTAAAAGATCTCGAAAACGAGACCTACGTGTTGCCCGAAAAACGCCGCGAATTAAAATGGCTCTTAGAATCACAAGGCTCCATTGACGGTTTTGAGGCTGAGCGAATCCGCAGAGATGGCAGCAAATTCTGGATTCGCATTATTGCCCGGGCGGTGCGCAATTCCAAAGGCGAGATTCTATTTTATGAAGGCACTAACCTCGACATCACAGCTCGTCGCCGTCTCGAAAAACAATTGATTGAAATCAGCGATCGGGAACAAAGTCGCATGGGGCAGGATCTGCACGATGGCCTCTGCCAACATCTGGTCCGCACGGCATTCGCGATGAACCTCCTGGAAAAAGATTTAGCCGAAACGGACATTCCCACCGAGCAAGTTAAGAAAGTCTCAAAACTGGTGGATGATGCCATCACGCAATCACGGAATCTCGCGCGCGGACTCTACCCCGTGAAACTTGAAATGGAAGGGTTCCATTCTGCCATGCAGGAATTAGCGGCGAATATTCAAACGGCCTACCATCTCGAGTGCGATTTTCAAGCGGCCGATTCGGTAGCAATAACCGATCATGCGGTAGCGACGCATCTTTACCGGATCGCTCAAGAAGCCACGATTAACGCGGTCAAGCATGCGAAGTCCACCCGAATTCAAATCAGACTTCAACCGATCGGTGATAAAATTCAACTTACCATCAGCGACGATGGGGAGGGGATTTCCACGTCCAGAATAACTTCGGACGGAATGGGTTTACAGATTATGAGTTATCGCGCCGGAATGATTGGCGCATCCTTAAAAATCGAACCGCACCCTCATGAAGGCACAATTGTCACTTGCATTTTTGAACATAAACACGGCATAGAAAACCCTGTCACCCAACCATCCAATGGCCACAGCTGATATTCCCCCTAAAGCAGTTCACATCATCATGGTGGACGATCATCCTCTCATGCGCGAAGGCCTTGCAGAAGTGTTGCGCCGCGAACCGGATTTCCACGTATGCGGTGAAGCGGAGGATCGCGATCAAGCGTTGGTCGTCATCAAAGCCACAAAGCCTGATTTAGTGATTGTAGATCTTGCGTTGAAAAATTCCCATGGGCTGGAATTGATCAAAGACATTGCCGTCCTTTATCCAAAATTGCGCATCCTCGTGGTCTCGATGCACGATGAATTTGTGAATGCAGAGCGGGTTCTCAGGGCCGGTGCCAGCGGTTACATCACCAAACAGGAAGCCACCACGAAAATTCTGGAAGCAGTCCGGCGAGTGCTGCGAGGAGATATTTACCTGAGCGAACGGGCCGCTGCCCAGATCGCCGCGAAAGTGGCAGGTCGCCCGCGTTCCGGCAGCGGGCTTACCGTGGACGGCTTAACAGACCGCGAATTACAAGTATTTGAATTGATTGGTCGAGGTCACAGCACACGCCAAATCGCCGAGCAATTGAATCTCGACGTCAGCACCATTGAAACTTATCGAGCCCGCATCAAAGAAAAGCTAAACATCAACGCTTCGCAGGAATTACTTCAATGCGCGATACGTTGGAACAGCAGCTTCAAAGTTTGATTAACGCTGTAACTGGTGACTATTCGCTGTGTCGCGGTTTGCCGCCACAGCCATCTGGCGTTTTCGCGCCACACGATAAACATTGCTGGCTCCTACAGATTTTTGGTTCCTGCCCCAATAATGTGGCACCCGTGATTTCCCCCAAGCCGAACGGCGAGCAGAATGCATTGTTGATGGTCGGGTTCCTACTCGTCGTCTCCATTGTAATTGCTGCGCGTATTTTGCGGTCTGGGTGGTAATCGGGGGCTGTTTGTCCAGGGCGCTGAGTGGCACTGAAGGATTCATTATGGCGGGGAAAAAATTGAAGAAGCAGCAGGCGACTAAGAAAGAGATCGCTGCGAAACAGGCATTAGCAGAAATGCTTGCGGAACAACTCATGGTCGGCCAGCGAGTGCGGATTCAGAAAGATGATGGCGACGAAATTGAAACCAGGGTCACAAGCTATCCGTGGCAGACGGGTTACGACCAATGGGTGGTAGGGCTGGAGGGATTCAGTGTTGCCTGCGACATCACTTGGGTTCGGGCGATTGACGGACGTCGAATAGATTTTCCGCGATAGAACATCACTATGCGGATCGGTTTAAGCGCTGGGGTCTGCTCTGAATGGACGGGGAAAGGGGCTAAAGGGATTGGGGAATGAGGGGAAATGGAATTCATGACGGGCAACCTCGGCGCTTAAATCGATCCGCATCCGCTCGTTTCTTCAGTCGGAAAGTTTTTTGATACCTTTCGGGGAAGACCAACGTCTGTTTTCCCGTGCAAAAAATAATTTCTTTTCTCTGTCTTCTCGCCACTGTCTTCGTTGTCTCAGCGGAAACAAAACCAAACATCGTGTTTATTCTGGCAGATGACCTTGGCTACACAGATCTGGCGAGCTACGGGAGTAAATATTACGAGACGCCGCATCTAGACCGCATGGCAAAGCAGGGGATTCGTTTCACGGATGGCCATACCAGCAGCCCAAATTGCCAGCCCACCCGCGCCGCTTTGATGAGCGGACAATATATGCCGCGAACGGGTGTTTATACCGTCGGTGGTATTGACCGATTCAATTGGCAAAGTCGTCCGTTGCGGCCGGTGGATAATGTTTCGGAGCTTTCAAAAGATAAAATCACCATTGCGGAAGCGCTGAAGAAGGCTGGTTACGCGACTGGAATGTTTGGCAAATGGCATCTTGGAAAGAATGATCAACATCCTTCTAAACGCGGGTTCGATGAAGCCATTGAGACATCTGGCGTTCACTTCGATTTCGAAACTGATCCTAAAACCGATTATCCAAAAGGCGAATACCTCGCAGATTTTCTGACGGGCAAAGCCGAAGATTTTATCCGCCGTCACAAGAGCGAGCCATTTTTTCTATACCTCCCGCACTTCGGCGTGCATGCACCGATTCAGGCAAAAAAAGAATTAATCGAAAAATTCAAAGCCAAGGCTCCGGTTGGAGGGCATCGCAATCCGACTTACGCGGCGATGATTGCCAGCGTGGATGAAAGTGTTGGTCGGATTCTGACGTTACTCGACGAATTGAAATTGTCGGAGAACACCATCGTAATTTTTTCAAGCGACAACGGCGGCGTCGGCGGCTACGAGCGTGAAGGAATTAAAAAAGCAGGCGACACAACCGACAACCTTCCGTTGCGCGGCGGTAAAGGAATGCTTTACGAAGGCGGCCATCGAGTGCCTTACATTTTTCGCTGGCCCGGAAAAATTCCGGAAGGCAAAACATCCGATGAAACCATCATCAGCATTGATCTTTATCCCACATTGCTTGAGATCGCCGGCGCGAAACCTGCAAAAAATTATCCGCTGGATGGTGTCAGTTATTTGAATGTTTTGACCAGTGGCGGCAAATCCAAGATCAAGCGGGATGCAATGTATTGGCATTTTCCGGGTTATCTCGGCGCGGGGGACAACACGTGGCGCACCACCCCGGTTGGCGTAATTCGTTCCGGTGATTGGAAATTAATGGAGTTCTTTGAAGACGGTCGTCTCGAACTTTACAATCTGAAAGACGATCTCAGCGAAAAAAATAATCTCGCCGCGAAGAATCCGGCGAAAACAAAGGAGCTTCACGCCAAGCTCGTCGCATGGAGAAAAGACCTCAGAGCGCCAATGCCGACGCCTAATAAGGTTTCAGCGGAAGCTCCTTCACCTGTTAAGAAGAAGAAAAACAAAAAGAAAGATGCGTAACGTATCGGCCGGATAACCTTGCCCGGCTGAATTTGTTATTTCTCTGGAACCCGCCACGCTCCACGGACGCATTTAGTTGTGTCCGTGACGAAGCGCCATTCCGGGAAATTTTCCGGTGTGCTCGTCGTTTTCCACCACGCTGACTCCGTTCACAAAAACGTATTTAAAACCCGTAGAGTAATGATGCGGGTCTTTGTAGGTCGCGCTGTCGGCCACCGTTTTAGGATCGAACACAACGATGTCAGCCCAATTGCCTTTGCGCAGTTCGCCTCGATCTTTCAATTGGAACGTGCGCGCTGGAAGGGAGCTCATTTTGCGAACCGCATCTTCGAGCCGAAGAACTTTTTCCTCACGAACATACTGTCCCAATACGCGCGCGTTATTCCCGTAACCCCGTGGATGCGGCACCCCTGATCCTAAAGTTCGAATGCCACTGTCCGACGCAATCATTGTATTCGGATGACGCATAAAAGCCCGAACATCGTCTTCGCTCATCCCGTGAAAAACAGCGGATGCACCGCCATTTTTTTCGATCTCCAAAATCATTTCAATCTGGTCGTCCAGAGAATCGCTGCCGCGTTTTTTCTTAGCCGCTTCGACGATATTCAATCCATTCAGCGATTTGTCGTCCCGGTAGGATGCGATGACGGCGTACGAATAATCCTCATTACCGCGTCGCGCTAACCCTTCCTTCATCGCGGTGACAATTTTCGCTTTTTGGGCTGGATCAGCAATTCGCTCGTCGAACTTTTTTGCTTCGCGCGCGCTTTCCGGCACGAGTTGGCTGATGCCTGTGCTTGAAGCGGTGTAAGAATATTGATCCTGGGTAATATCCAAACCTTCAGCGCGCACTTTCTCGATGGCAGCGATTACTTTGTCGGTCTGTCCCCAGTTTGCTTTGCCGGAAAGTTTAATATGCGAAATCTCGGCGGGAATATTCGCCTCACGTGCGATGCGAAAAATTTCGTCCAACGATTCGAAAATCTCCTCGCCTTCGCTTCTTTGATGTGTGGCGTAGATTCCGTCGTATTTCGAAACGACCTTCGCCAATTCAATAATCTCCTCAACCTTGGCAAAAGTTCCCGGCAGATAAATCAGGCCCGTGGACATTCCGACCGCGCCATCTTTCATCGCTTGTTCCACGAGCGACTTCATTTGATCCAATTCAGCATCGGTGGGCGGGCGCATGAAGGAACCGCCCATCGCTTTGCCGCGAACCGTGCCGTGTCCAATTAACGTCGCAACGTTTGCGGAAGTGTTTGTTTGTTCCAGTTGTTCGAAAAATTTCCCAACCTCCAGTTTGGAACTGCCGCAATTCCCTAAGACCAAAGTAGTCACTCCCATGCGGACGAAATTTTCCGCGCGTGGTTCGTCGTCGATTCCCTCTGCGTGCGTGTGAACATCGACGAAGCCCGGTGCTAGAATCATTCCGCCCACATCGATTTCTTTCTTCCCGCTTTCCGTGATTTTTCCGATCGCTTTGATCCGGCCTTTCTTGATTGCGACATCTGCGAGGTAGGCAGGGTTTCCCGTGCCGTCCGCGATTCGTCCATTGCGCAAAACCAGATCGTAACTTTTTGCGTGAAGAGAAAGAGATGTTCCAAGAAGCGCAAGTGTCAGCCAAATTTTCATGGCGCAATCTTGCGAAAACCGACAATCGAAAGCGACAAAGTTTTCCGGCGCAAAAATCTGGTGGAAAGGTTGACTCTCGAATGCGGTACGAACATTATTCGCGCGCATGAAATCCGACCCGTTGACAGCGGCGCTGAGGAGCGTTGCTGAAACCAAACATCTTGTCGAAGCGCTGATCTTTTCCTCCGAATCGTTTGACTACGCAAAGGCGAAGAAAACGATCAATCTTTTAGAGCGGAAAGTGAAAGATCTCGGTCGGCTGCAAAGTGAGATGGAAGCGTTTGCTCACGCTCGGCACCCGAATATTCAGGTAGTGAATTTTAGGGCGGCGCCCCAACGAGCCGCGCAATAACTCACGCAGCCTTCCGATGTTTTTTGGGAGAAGTTTTAACAGGCTTTTTGGATTTCCCGCCCGCTTTGGTCTGGTCGAGGCTTTGTTGAAGAATCGAAACCAGATCGACCACGTTCGTGGCTTTGCCTGATTTCGCTTTTTGCGCGGGAAGTTCTTTCCCGCCAGCTGCGATTTTCTCTTCAATCACTTTCATCAACCCTTCGCGGTACTCGTCCTGATAATTTTCCGGTTTCCATTTATCGGTCATCCCTTCGATCAACGATTCGGCCATCGCTAATTCCTTTTTTCCCGTATCCACTTTGAACGGAAGATTCAATTGCTTCGTGTCCGCCAGTTCTTCGGCGAAATGCATCAATTCCAAGACCAAGGCATCCTCCAGCGGTTTCACCGCAGCCAGATGTTCGCGGGTTTTAATTGTTACTTTTGCGATCCCGACTTTGCCCGTTTTCTTCAACGCTTCACGCAGTAACACATACGCTTTCTCCCCACCTTTCTCTGGAGCGAGAAAATAAGGCTGGTCGAAAAACATCGGGTCAATCTCCTCCAGCGAAACAAATTCTTTGATGTCAACGGTTTGGTTGGACTTGATATTGACGCGTTCAAAGTCTTTCGGAGTCATCACGACAAAATCGTCTTTCTGATGTTCGAAACCTTTGACGATGTTTTCCCAAGGCACTTCTTTTCCGTCGGTCTCAGCCACACGTTTGTATTTCACCGGGCTGTGATCGCTGTCGCGGAGGAGGCGGAATTTCACCTCATTGGCGGGCCGTGTTGCGGAATAAAGTCCCACGGGAATGTTGACAAGACCGAAACTAATCGCCCCTTTCCAAATCGCTCGCATAATCCAAGTTACGCGCCTTCCATTTGAAACGCCAATTTGAGTGTCATTTTTTTTGCGTATCACCGGTGGCCCGCTGCCCGGCAAGAGGGGTGGAAACGTTACCGATGAATTGAAGGCCATTTTTACCGACCACCTGATGGTTGTATGTCTTTTTTAATCTATAAATCTAACCAACGAAGTTTTGCCGTCGTAAACGTGGCGGTGAGACTCTTGCGAATTGTCTGTCGCCTACTTTGACGCGGGCAAAATAATTTTCGTTCGGAACGTTGAATTAGGTTCGGAACCTGTTTGAAGGATCGCCACAAACCATCGGGTGAAAGCGCTTATTGTGTTTTACGTTTTCTGGATTTTGTATCCGTTGGTGGTTCTAACAGCGTAAGACATCTTCTGTATATCCGGAGAATTGTCACGGTTGAGTGGGCCGTCGCATCGCGAAAAGAGCGAGATATCGAATTTCTCGTAACCTTGTTGGACATACTCAAAACGCAGTCGTGACTCTTTACCCAAGGCGGAATTCAGTCTGTTTCCAAAAAACTCATTCGGATCGTATTGGGAAATAATTTTGCACTGCGAGGGATTTAATTCGTCTTAGGGTGAAACCATGCGAAGGCGGAAAAATTTATTGCCCGGTGATTTGCCGACGTTGAACGGACTGCTGGCGCCGACTACTTCGGTCCACGGGCCGTTTAAATTATCGGCTTGTTCGAGCACGACATTCGGTGCGGCCCAAATGAGCGTAGAAGTGTTAGTGGAAGTGAAAATTTGCAGACGCACATCGAAGACCAGTAGGGCGGGGAAACTCTCTGTGACTCCGCAAACATTTGAAACGCGCACCGTGTAGGCGGCAGCGTCGTTCGTGGTGACATTCGCTATGGTGAGTGAACTCGTTGCCGCACCGGAAATCCGTCCGCCGTCATTTATTAAATTACCGTCACGTCGCCATTCATATGCCAGCGGGCCCGGCCCGACGGCATCCACGGTGAAAGTGGCAGTCTCCCCAACGACTCGATACTGGCTGGCCGGTCCATTGTTGATCAGTGGCTTATCCACTGCGCGCAATTCCCAGGTATCATTGGTGGCTACGAAAGTAGCGAGCTGTCCGCCCTGCAGAACCGAGACAGAGCGGCGGCTGTCGAAAGCGAAACCCATGCGAGAGCGTCCTGCTGGTGCAATGGGAGGAAAAACTTGTTCCCAACTGTCGCCCTCCCGATTCCAAGTGCTGTTCACTCCGCTGGAAATTTCCCCACCAAAATAAACTATCCGTCGCCGATACGAATCAAACGCCATTCCGGGATAGACCGTGACGCCGCCGGGAAAAGGAAAGCCGTTGTCACGCGCTATCCATTTTAGTCCGTCCCAGTTCCAGAACCGAACGGAATCCACTGCGGGCCCGTAAAGTAGTTGCTGGCGAAAACTATCGTAAGCGCTGCGGCCATAAACGTGGCTGTAGTTCGAAGCGGGACCATTGGTCGGAATGGTTTTAGTCCACGTGTTCCCATCCCATTCGGCCACTTCGACGTTCTCAGGCGAGCCAGCGGTGCCTCCATAAAGCACACTTACCGCACGCGCACTGTCAAAAGCCATTGAGGTATACGCCCTTGCGGAAGGTCCGTTCGTGCCGCGGAAATACCAGCGCAAACCATCCCATTCCCACGTGTCTCGTAATTCCATATTGAAACCGTCTGGAGTAATGGTCTGTCCGCCGAAGATCACCATCCGGCTGCGTCGGCTGTCAAAACTTGCACCGTAATTGTACCGCGGCACCGGGACAGTTTGATAATCGGGTAATTCATAGAAACCTAAGTTGTTGCGCAACCAGCCATTGGTAGGAGTGTGTTTTAAACGTTGGGACCATCTCGCCCCGTCCCATTCCCACAAGTCCC
This sequence comes from Verrucomicrobiota bacterium, assembly GCA_038316905.1. Taxonomy (GTDB): domain Bacteria; phylum Verrucomicrobiota; class Verrucomicrobiia; order Limisphaerales; family CANJXF01; genus CANJXF01. The sequence goes on from JBBQAX010000073.1 coordinate 13,328, forward strand.
CGAGTGGCACCGGGCCGGAAGCGATCCTGGAGCCGCCGAACATAATGCTCACACCGCGGATGCTGTCGTAAACCATGGAGTGCTGCGCGCGAGAATCGGGTCCATTGGTGGTCCGAAAAACCCATTCCAACCCTGGCGCGATGCGAAGTCTCGCCACTGAACTGGTGGTGGAATTGAATGAGGAACAATCATTCCTGACAATGACGTCGTAGTTGCCTTCAAAGGAATAAAGGAGCGGATTGATCGTAAGTCGATTGCTCTGCACACCGGAAACATTTCCGCCATCCACGAGATTCGTGCCGTCGAGTCGCCACTGATAGGATAGGACTCCGCGTCCTTCGGCTTGCACCTGGAACGTGGCCGCCTGCGCCACTTGCCCGGTGGTGGTTTGCGGTTGGTTGACCACCAGCGGCCCGACTGCGAGATGGGCGATCTCTGAAATCAAGACGTTGCATTTGTTGGAAATGACCACGTCATAATTTCCTTTCATGTCGGCGGTGGCATTGGTCAAAACAAGCGAGATCGTTGTTTCGGCCTGAGGAACTGGAGCGATAATATCGGTCGCCCCAGGAATATTGGTCTGATTCAGCCGCCATTGAATGTAGTGCGTTTGGGCGAACAATATGTGTCCGCCGCCCGAAGTGCTGGTGTTACCGTAGGCCCCAAAGAATTTCGCGGTGAGAACCGTGGTTTCGCCTGCGCAACTGACAACGTTGGTGGGTTGTTGAGTGAATGTAGCGACCGCATTGCACTCCACCGTGACGTCAGCAAATGCGGTTAACGCGAGGAAAAACGAAGCGGCGGCAAGAACGAATTTCATGCCAAAAGCTATAACACAAACGACGTTTGTCATGGTATCGCAATTTCACATCATCTGAAATAGCGGGGAGCGTTGAAGGTAATTGCACCACGCGTTCATTCCCTTGCGGCTAGTCCACACGGCGAGTTGCTGGGGCAATTGTTTCGGGTCAACTGAATCGATGAGCGAGAGGTCCATCAGAGATTTTGAACCTTGAAGAAGTTCCAATTCCTCCGGATGCGCTCACTCACATAAATTTTTACAAATAATCGTTTTTAAATGGAAGCGCGGGCAGGATTAGCGTCCAAAACGCTTAGCCTGTTTTGCAAATTAACGATTGAAAAAAATCCCCTTTGAATATTTAATCGCAGGCTTGGAGATTATTTTCGTCTCAATTTTTAAAGAAAAAGGCGCGCGCAATCTTGTCTTCATTCAAGACAATGCGTGCATATACCCACCAGTAGCTGTCCCAACAACTACGCGATCTTGACTAGACTATGGAACCATGTCGTTTTTTATTCGTTTGGTTAAACAAAACTTATCGTCTTCTTTTCACCGCTGGCCTTTGGTTGGGGCTGACCATCTCCGGTGTCGCAGCTGATCCGCCTGCGACGATCTTCTGGACCGGCGCGAGTAATGACCTCTGGAGCGTTGCCGCTAATTGGAACCCAGTGCGTCTCCCATTGGCAACGGACCACGTGGAAATCACCACGGGAACGAATGTGGATCTCAATGTAAACGCCAGCATCGCCAGCCTGCGGCTCGGCCAGACCAATGGAGCATCCTTGCAAACGTTGAGAATGAACGCGAACACAACTCTCACTTTGGCAACGAACAGTGCGACGAACCTTCGCGGCGACATCGACTTTGTTAACGGTGTAATCAACGGGGCTGGCGTATTGACATTGCACGGAACGATGAATTGGATGGGCGGCACACTCGCAGGAAAATTGAGTGTCAGCACGACAGGCCAAATGCTGATGACGGGAGGCAACATCAAATACCTCGCCTCTGGCAGCGATGGTAATCCGGCGACGATCACCAATCTTGGGTCGGTGGTTTGGACAAACGCTTCTGCGGTTTATCTCCGTTACGGCGCGAAAATCGTAAACCAGGCGACGTGGCGATTCGATGGGGACGGCGATCCATTTTATTACAATGTGGGAGCGGTGCCGCGCTTTGAGAATGAAGGAACATTTTTGCGCGCAACGGGCGATGGATTGATGAGTTTTGGCAGTGCCACATTTACCAATCGAGGGGCGATCACAGTTCAGGCGGGAACCGTGCGTTTTGACGCGGCTTCTTCGTGTGCCAATGGCAGCGTGTTCAATGGGACGGGGACCGTTGTCTTCAATGGCAACATGCTTCTCGAAGGAACGCCGGTGTTGAACACCAGAGTGGAGATGGCTAGCGGAAATCTGGCTGGTTCATTCATTATCAATGGCCCGAT
>JBBQAX010000074.1:0-15504 GCA_038316905.1 Verrucomicrobiota bacterium
TTGTCCGACGAGTCTCGTTTTCAATTGGGTGGCGGAAGTTGGAAAATTCACGCCGGAACTAAAAGTTCTTGCGTTACATGGCGCGGATCGGCGTCCGCTTTTTGACAAAATTGCGGAATCGGATTTGGTCGTGACGAGTTACGCGTTGATCCGTCGTGACGCGGAAAAATATCGCGACCTGGAATTCGACACTGTGATTCTCGACGAAGCGCAACACATCAAAAATCGCCAGACGCAGAACGCGCAGGCGGTGAAAGCGATTCGCGCAAAACACCGTCTCGTGTTGACGGGAACACCGCTGGAAAATTCCGTTTTAGATTTGTGGAGCATTTTCGATTTTCTGATGCCGGGTTATCTGGGCGTGGCGAAAGATTTTCGCGAGCGTTATGAAATTCCCATCACGCGCGAAAAAAATGTTGAAGCGCAAGCGCGTTTGGCGCGAAGACTAAAACCGTTTCTCCTCCGCCGATTAAAACGCGATGTCGCCAAAGATTTGCCGGAGAAACTGGAACAGGTTTCCTTCTGCGATTTGACCAAAGATCAAACGGCGGTTTACCAACAAATTTTGGAAGCAACGCGGCGCGAAGTGGGCAACGCCGTCGATGCGCAAGGTTTGCAGAAAAGCCGGATGATCGTGCTGACGGCGCTGTTGCGGTTGCGTCAGGTTTGTTGCGATTTGCGTCTGCTGAAATTGGAAAGCAACGAATCTGGAACCCAGAAACTCGCGAATGAAGATTCCGGGAAAATGGAAACGTTCGCCGAATTGCTCGAAGAAGTTTTGGATGGCGGACATCGCGTGCTCGTGTTTAGCCAGTTCGTCGGGATGTTGACGTTGCTCAAAGAAAAACTTTCCGCGGAGGAAATTGATTTTTGTTATCTCGATGGCTCGACCAAAAATCGCGGCGAAGTGGTTTCGCGGTTTCAATCGAATGAAAAGATTCCAGTGTTTCTCATCAGCCTCAAAGCGGGTGGCGTCGGTTTGAATCTCACCGGCGCGGACACGGTGATTCATTTCGACCCGTGGTGGAATCCAGCCGTCGAAGATCAAGCGACTGATCGCGCGCATCGCATTGGCCAAACGCGCGTGGTGACGAGTTATAAATTGATCGCGCGCGGCACGGTGGAAGAAAAAATTCTCACGTTGCAAACGCGCAAACGCGAGGTGATCAAAGCAACACTTGCTGGGGAAGAACAACTGGCGGAGTCGATGACGTGGGAGGAGATACAAGAACTCCTGGCGTAAGGCTTGCGGACAAGCACGAACGCGCAAAGTATGACAAATTTGTCATCGTGCGGTCATCTTGCAGACAAAGCGCTGCGGATAGCTTCCGTGGCGCATGTTTTCTTTTGCAAATCGCTCCGAATTTTTTGGCAGTTCGGCGCTACGACTCTTATTTCGTGTTTCCTGTTTTATCCTGGCTTGGGCCGTCCTTTTTGGATTGATGCGCTTGATTCTGGTTGTCGCCACCTGGTCACACCACGGTGATGCAACGACGGCGCTTTTGTTGGAATCATTCTTACGAGGAGCGCGATTCGATCTTTCGATTGCGGCAAAGCTTGGATTGCTGCTCACCCTCTGGATGATTTGGCGGCCGCTTCCGAGTCGCTCAGAAAAGAAAATCGTCTTCACAATTTTTGGGTTGGTCGCTTTTCTTTCGATCTTTGTGTTGATTGCAGAAGTTGAATTCTACAAGGAATTTGAGCAACGCCTTGGCCGTCTCGCCTTTGAATATTTCAGCACGAAATCGGAACACAACTCGATCATTCTCGGCATGGTGTGGAATGGTTACCCCGTGATTCGTTGGATGCTCGCCTGTTTTGTGATTTGGGGATTGTTTATTTGGCTGATGCGTCCGCTTCTGATCCGAAAAATCCCCATCGAGAGCGCTTACGCGACACGCATTACCGCTACGGTTCTCTGGATTTGTGTGAGCCTGATTGCTTTTCGCGGCGGGATTCAAGCAACGGTTCTTCGCTGGGGCGACGCCTACTTTTCGCAAAGCCCTTACGCCAATCAAATGGCACAAAATGGAATCTTCACTTTGATCGATGCGCTCCGGCATCCAGAGAGTAATCAAAAACTCGCGGCGCAATGGGAACATTCCTTGCCTTCGGAAAAAGCGGCGGAACTCGTTCGCGCGGTGACGCTTCTTCCCGGCGAAGAACTGGTTGATCCTGATCAATATCTTTTGCTGCGCACTTCGCCGCCTTCTTCCATTGCGATCAAGCGCCCGCAAAATGTTGTCGTCGTGATGATGGAAAGTTTTACCGCGCGCTTCTGCGGAGCGGTCGGCGCAAATTTCGGCGCGACACCGAATTATGATGCATTAGCGAAAGAAGGAATTCTTTTTGACCGCGCCTTTTCCGTCGGCACGCACACCGCTCAAGGAGTTTACGGAACGCTGTGTTCCTTTCCGCATCTGCCCGATTTCGAAACGTTGATGAAGCAACCCATCGCGCAACAACCTTTCCGTTCGTTGCCCGCGATCCTCGGTGAATCCGGTTACGAAACTCTCTTTCTCTACAACGGACTTTTCTCCTGGGACAACAAGGAAGGTTTTTTTCGCAATCACGGCATGCAACGTTTTATCGGGCGTAACGATTACAAGAATCCTACGTTCGTCGATCCCGATTGGGGCGTGTCCGATCACGACGTTTTCAATCGTGCGATTGAAGAATTTTCCGAAATCGCGCAGCGCAAGAAACCGTTTCTCGGAGTGGTGCTGACGTTGTCCAATCATTCGCCGTTCAACTTGCCGAAAATTCCTGGACTCAATCGCATTGAAGGCGGCGGCGAACAAAATCAACGGCTCAACGGAGTGCATTACGCGGATTGGGCGGTCGGCGAATTTATCAAAGCCGCCAAACAAACGAGTTGGTTCGATGACACGCTGTTTGTTTTCGTGGGCGATCACGGATTTGGAATTCCACCGCAGCTTACCGAACTCGGCATTTTGCACATGCATGTCCCGCTATTGTTTTACGGGCCAAAAATTCTTGGGACACAACATGAAACGCGCCACACCGTCGCGAGCCAGCTTGATATCGTTCCTTCAATCCTCGGAATTCTCGGTAGCACAGCCGCCCATCAATCGTTTGGACGCGATCTGTTTCGGTTGAGCGACGAAGACGAAGGCCACGCTTGTTTCAAAGATTCTGGCGGCGCGTTTGTCGGCTGGGTGGAAGGAAACCAAATATTAGTCGGCGAAGGTGGAAAACCGGTTTCGCTTTATCACCACGACCTTTCTTTTCCGCCCACGGTCATTCCTGAATCGTTCCGAAACCAAAACGAAATTTCCGAGCGCATGCAGGCTTTTGTTCAAGCGGGAATCTGGACGCTCAAAGAACGCCGCGCCGCTCCTTCGCAGACGTCATCTCGACAGCGAGTGACGTTGCTGAAATGATCCGGAGAGAATCTTTTGGTCATGCGAATTTTAGTCATCGAAGATAAAAAAAAGATCGGCGAATACCTCAAGAAAGGTCTTTCGGAAAATGGATTCAACGTGGACGTCGCGGAGGACGGAGATACAGGCGCACACCTCGCCTGCACTGAGATGTATGATCTGATCATCATGGACGTCATGCTCCCGCACCGGGATGGCTGGTCTATCGTGCAACAAATGCGCTCAACCGGCAAAGAAACGCCCGTCCTCTTCCTCAGCGCACTGGATAAAGTGGCGGATCGCGTCAAAGGTCTGGAACTGGGTGGGGACGATTATCTCGTTAAACCGTTCGCGTTCTCCGAATTATTGGCGCGCGTCCGTTCGTTGCTGCGCCGGGGTGTTTCGCGCCAGCCGGATAAAATTGTCATCGCCGATCTGGAAATTGATCTGCTTCGGCACAGAGCGAGTCGTGCGGGAACTTTCATGGACTTGACGCCAAAAGAATTTTCCCTGTTGACGCTGCTGGCTCAACGCACTGGCGAAGTCATCTCCAGAACGATCATTTCCGAACAAGTTTGGGACGTTAATTTCGATAGTGACACGAACGTCGTTGATGTCGCAGTTGGCCGTCTGCGCAGGAAAGTGGATGACTCCTTTTCAATCAAACTGATCCACACCATTCGAGGAGTCGGATACGTTTTGGAAAAGCGATAAATTTATGCCCCTGAGAACCAGCCGATGGCCGATTAGCTATGTGCTCACAGCGTTTTACACTTTCTCGGCTTTCATCATTCTATCTCTGGCCACGGCATTTCTCTATTGGGGAATGGAGCGAGAACTTGAATTGGAGAAACATCAATCACTGGCAGACCAGGTCGAAGTGGTGCGGGTCATCGTAAAAGAAAAACCGGACGACATCGAAACCCTGAAATTAGAAGTAGAGCTCGAAGGCGCAGCCCGCCGCTTTGCGCAATACTATGCGAGAATCCTTGATCAAAATCACAATGTGATGATGGAAAGTGCCGATATGAACCGGCTCTTCCTCACGCCTTCCGTTTTTCCTCCGCCAGTTCCTGATTCCGAAAGACCAGAGTTGGGCACGCGTTGGAAATCTCCCGACGGAAAATGGTTCCTTCTCATGTCCGCGTGGGCCGACAGCGAACATCCCCGGCTGTTGGAATTGGCGTTAGACATCACGTCCGAGGAAAAGATTTTAGCCCGCTATCGGGACAAACTTCTCGTGGTTCTCGTTCTAGGAATTGTTTGTTCAGCGGTCATCGGAATTTTAATTACGCGACGGGGAATGAAGCCATTGGCTGAAATCGCCGACGCTGCCCAAAAAATAAACGTGGCCCAACTGCACGAACGGATTGTGCCGGCGCGGTGGCCCAGGGAATTGGCCGTTTTGGCCGCAGCATTTGACGGAATGTTGGCACGTTTGGAGACGTCGTTTAATCGGCTCTCGCAATTTTCAGCCGATGTCGCCCATGAATTTCGGACGCCAATCGCGTCCTTGCGACTGCAAGCAGAAGTCGCCCTGACTCGCAGCAGAACGGTTGAGGAATACCGGGCAATTTTAGAATCCAGTCTCGAAGATTATGAGCGTCTTTCCCAAATGGTTGAAAAATTACTTTTTCTGGCACGATCCGAAAATGCCGAAACCGTCCTCCACCACACTCAGTTTGCGCCCGCCCAAGAAATCAAAGCCGTGATGGATTTCTATGAAGCCATTGCCGCTGAAAAGAAACTTACGCTCCAGAGCGAAGGCGATGGACTGATGGAAGGCGACATCGTTTTATTCCAACGTGCGATCAGTAACCTTCTGGCAAATGCCATCCGCCATACGCCAACCGGAGGAACAATCACCCTGTCGGTTCGTCCGCAGGAAAATGGAGAGATTCAGATTCAGGTAATGGATAGCGGTTGTGGTGTCGCTTCCGAACATCTCCCGAAAATATTCGACCGATTCTATCGCGGCGACAAATCCCGCAATAGCGAAGAAGGAACTGGTTTAGGTCTGGCGATTGTAAAATCGATCATGGATTTGCACGGCGGCAAAGTGGCTGTTCAAAGTGAATTAGAAAAAGGAACGACTGTCGTTCTAAGTTTCCCCGTGCGAACCGCGAGCTAAAGGAAGAAAATCTGATTCGAGCTTTTTAAGAAGGATCAACTGATAGAAGCGGAAATATTCTAATTTTTATGAATTGGATTGCATGGGCACTTCTTTCCGCGCTCTTCGCCGGTATCACTGCTATTTTGGCCAAAATCGGCGTTGATGGTGTCAACACCAATCTAGCCACGGCCATTCGCGCCACGGTCGTCTGGATTTTTACGGGAGCCATTGTTTTTGCCACGAGCAAAAACAGTTTCCATGAACCTCTTTCCCGGCGTGCCTGGCTTTTCCTGGTGCTTTCCGGTTTAGCCAGTGGGATTTCATGGCTCTGCTACTTCAAAGCTTTGCAGATGGGTGATGCTTCCCGAGTTGCGCCGATCGATAAACTCAGCGTCGTTTTTGTCATCGTCTTTGCTGCCATATTTTTACACGAGCGACTCGTTTGGCAACACTGGGTTGGAGGAACACTCATTGTGGCAGGAGCGATGATTCTGGCATGGAAAGGGTGAAAGTTTTTCCAGGATATATTGCGTCCATTAGCCCGCAGACCATTTTGGTCGGCGCAATTTTGGGCGCAAGGTAACGCCGTTGCCTTGGCCTTTCTTGCAAACTGGCTTTTGGCAATTCGTCGGCCAGCGTTGGTTTTCGATCTGGTGGAAAAAAAGATCCTTTTGCTGATTGATTTTGGCGAACCGGAAAATCTCAGGGCAAGATTACCAAAATGTCATTTAGGCGTCAGCATGTTGTCATGGTCTGGGAGTTGTAATGGGTGATATGGATTTTATGCCTGTGCTTGCACCGCCGCCTCAAAACCACGTCTCCATTAGGGATGACGTTTTCAAGGAACAGATGGAGGCGATCGCAGATTTCAAATTCGGAAAAAAAGTCGCTTCTGTCTTTGATGATATGCTGATCCGATCCGTGCCATTTTATGAGGAAACTCAGAGGATGATTGCGGAGTTGGCGGCGGACTTCGTGGTGAATGAAACCAACGTTTACGATCTGGGTTGTTCCACGGGAACCACGATGTTGAACCTGCATCCCAAGGTTGCTCCAGGCGCCAGATTCATCGGGATAGATAATTCTGAGGAGATGCTGGATCGGTGTCGTCAAAAACTCGCGGGACAGAATTTCGAGCGTAAACATGAGTTGATTTGCGCTGATTTAAACAATGGCGTGGAAATTCACAATGCCTCGATGGTGCTGATGGTTCTCACATTGCAGTTCATTCGCCCACTTCATCGCGAGCAATTGATCAACACCATTTTGCGCGGCTTGAATGATAATGGTTGCCTCATTTTAGTGGAAAAAGTTTTGGGCGAAGACTCCATGTTCAATCGGCTTTTCATCAAATATTATTACGACATGAAAAAGCTGAACGGCTACAGCGAATTAGAAATCGCCCAAAAACGCGAAGCGCTGGAGAATGTGCTTGTTCCGTATAAGCTTCTCGAAAACCGCGAAATGCTTTTGCGGGCAGGCTTTCGCTACTGCGAGGTGTTTTTCAAATGGTATAACTTCTGTGGAATTATCGCCGTCAAATGATGATACGAATCGGGAATTTTATTTTTCATTATCGCAACGGACTCTTTCCGTTGGTGTATGTGCTGGTTTATTTTAAAGGGTATCCTCTCTTTTCAAATCATTATGTAGCTGCGCTTTTGGGTTTCGGCATAGCCCTTGTTGGACAAGTTTTGCGCGCTGTGACCATTGGTCTGGATTACATCCGCCGTGGAGGAAAAAAACGTCAGGTTTATGCGGACCAGTTGGTGACGGGAGGTCTGTTCGCTCACGCTCGCAACCCACTTTATTTAGGAAATTTTATCACCATTGTAGGCGTCGGGATTGCTGGCAACTCGCTGCTCTTCCTTTCGGTTGCCATCCCTTTTTTCCTTTTCGCTTACGCCGCAATTATTGCTGCCGAAGAAAATTTCCTGCGCCAAAAGTTTGGCGAGGCATTCATTATTTATTGCGCTGGTGTCAACCGGGTGGTGCCAGATTTATCCAATATCCGCCAAACGCTGGAAGGAATGGAGTTCAGTTGGAAGCGGCTGATCAATAAAGAATATGGGTCAACGTTCATCTGGTTGGTGGCAATCATAACCGTGACAATCAAGAACGTGTGGCTTGATTACGGTTACTATTCCAATCGGACAATTATCGTGACGTTATCTTTCCTTTTGATGGCGGTCATTCTTGCATACGGAAGCGCGAGATACGCAAAAAAGATGGGTCTTTTACGGGAGGAGAGGAAAGACTGAATGTGAGTCTCGATTCGCGGACGAGCGAAACGAAGGATCAATTGACAGGAGCGACGCTCACGCGCAATTGGACATCGTTACACGCGTAAAATACCCGCGCCGGCGTGACGATTCCGTTTCTTTTCTTTTTTCCAGATAACAAAACTGTCACCTGCCAGTCATCTTTCGGTAAGCTCTTTTCCAATAGGTTGTTCCAACTATGTCAGAATCTGCGCACTCGAGTTCCGTTAAAGCGATCTCTCCTCGCGAACACATCATGGGAATCCTTGCCCTGATTTTTTTTGCCACCGTGTTGTTTTCTCGTTTCGCATTACCGCCCAAGTCGTGGCGGCGATTGGATAGCTCAACGACGATGGAAGAACTGCGGGTCAAGTTGGGCGAACCATTCGCTGCCGAAGTCGGTGGAACTGTGTGGCGTGAGGAAGCGCTTCTAGGCTATTGGGAATTAACCGTTCGGCCGGAGAGCGAATCTGGCCGCTCTTTCCGCAATCATTTTCGATTCTACGGTAAAGCCCAAAATCGAATTGTTTTTCAATCCGTGGAAACGCCGTCAAAGCAACACTTGCTGGCGAAGAACAACTGGCGGAATCGATGACGTGGGAGGAGATACAGGAACTCCTGGCATAAAGGATTCGCGCAAAATCTGGAGTTCGGGTGGCGGCGGAATTTTTTGCAATTGCATCGTCACGCACGCCATCGTCTGTGACGTGACTTCCACGGCGATGTGCGTCGCGCCGTTCTTTTGCAAACGGCCCGCCACGGCTTGATGGGCGAGTTCCGGTTTGTTGCAGTCGCGGCTCAAGTGCCCGAGATAAATGTGGCGCAAGTGCGCGGAAGCAAGTTGCTCGGCGACATCTGCGGCCGATTCGTTGGAAAGATGCCCGTGGCGGCTGAAAATGCGTTGCTTCAAACTCCACGGGCGACGTGGATCATCCTGCAACATCTGCACATCATGGTTCGTTTCCAAAACTAAAATGTTGGAAGTGCGAACGCGTTCCATGATCAGTTTCGTGCAATGGCCGAGGTCGGTGAGAAAACCAATGTGGCCTCCCGGTGTGCGAAGGAGAAATCCAACGGGATCAATGGCGTCGTGCGGGACGGAAAAAGTATCGACTTGAACATCGCCGATTTCAAAGGAGTTCCCGGTTTCAAACATCTGCCCGTTCAATTTTATTTGCAGAGCGGCCTCAGTCGCTTCGCGGGTCTGACGATTGCAATAAATCGGAATGTTCAATTTCGCGGCGAGCCCGACCAGACCTGTAATGTGATCAGAATGTTCGTGTGTGATGAGAATGCCGGTCAAACCTTCCGGCGCGCGAGAAATGGCGGCGAGTTTATTGCGGATTTGTCGGCCGCTGAATCCGGCGTCGATGAGTAAACGGACTTCGCCGGTTTCGAGATAAGCGCAATTTCCGTTGGAACCACTGCCGAGAATCGTGAACTGAACAGACACGGGCGCGAGAGTAAAAGTTTTGTCCGAACGAGCCAACGTTTTTCTAAATCGAACTATGGCATTTCGCGTTGGAAGTTTTTGAGTAATTGGAATCGCCGTTTGACACTCCCACGCTTGAACTTTATAAACCCCTCACGGTTAACATTTAATTCAAAGGTTTATTTACTATGGCTATTAAAGTTGGATCCAAAGCTCCTGATTTCACGCTCAAATCGAAAACGGCTACCGGTCTGGTGGACGTGAAGTTGAGTAATAATTTCGGCAAGAAGAATACGGTTTTACTCTTTTTCCCAGCGGCGTTCACCGGCGTTTGCACGCAGGAAATGTGCGACATCAGCGGCGGATTGACTTCCTACAGCGACATGAACGCAGATGTTATCGCGATCAGTATTGATACACCTTTTGCGCAAGAAGCCTGGGCGCAGAAAGAAAAAATCAGCATCACGCTGGCGAGCGATTTGAACAAACAAGTGATTAAAGATTACGACGTCGTTTTCCCGATGTTGGCTGGCGTGGGCGACACAGCTGCTCGCGCGGCGTTTGTCATCGATAAAGCAGGCGTCGTGCAATACAGCGAACAGACGCCGACGCCAAAGGATTTGCCGAACTTTAATGCGGTAAAGGCTACCCTGGCCAAAATCAAATAGTCCGAAAAAATCAAAGATTTCATACGGGTGGAAGTGAACCTTCCGCCCTTTTATTTAGGGGAAAACCGCCTCTTTAATCCGTTGCAATTCAAGACGAAACAGGCATCTTAGCGCCATCTGGTAGAGAGCGTGTCGATCTTCGAGACCTGGCAATCTTCAAGTGAACTGAGTTCAGTGACGATTTTAGACCCGGTAGTCGGGAACAGTCTGGAGAAGAACGTTTTTTAACAGAGCAATTATCACATGAGTAATAAATTATTTGTTGGAAATCTTTCCTTCAATATCACTGAAAATCAGTTGCAAGACACCTTTGCTGCCTACGGCACAGTCGTGGAAGCAAACCTGATGATGGATCGTATGAGTGGTCGTCCCCGCGGTTTCGCCTTCGTTACGATGAGCAACGCGGATGAAGCACAAAAAGCGATTGACGCTTTGAATGGCAAAGACCTCGACGGTCGCGCATTGACGGTCAATGTTGCCAAGCCCCGTGAAGAACGCGCCCCCGGCGGCGGTGGCGGTGGTGGACGTCGTGAATACGGCGGCGGTGGTGGTGGCGGTGGCGGCGGACGTGGTCGCTATTAATCTTAAGATTTGAATTCGCGCGAGGCCTCGGTTTACCTTGGCCTCGCTTTTTGTTGGTTGCATCGCGCCGGTCGGTCTCACGATGTTGCCTTTTTCAGAAGACCGGCTTATTGAAATATTAGCGCATGGAAGAACATATTGAAGTCGAAGGTCGGATTTTTACGGTGTTGGCTGGCACGATGTTCCGAGTGGAACTCGACAACAAACATCAGGTGCTCGCTACGATTTCGGGCAAAATGCGCAAGCGCTTCGTCCGTCTCACCGTCGGCGATCGGGTAAAAATGGAAATGTCTCCCTACGATTTGAACAAAGCGCGCATCGTCTGGCGCCTCGGCTAATTACTCAGGGCGCTGGTTCATCAGTATCTTTCGACACCTTCGCGCGAATCACGCCAGCGTCATCAAACCACATCGGATCAATTGCCAGATAACGGAGAAAACTCGTTTCGGTTCCGCGCTTCTGGTGATAGACCATCCAAAGTTTCTTGTTCGGCCCTGCCACAACACAATGATGTCCTGGCCCGAAGAGGTTTTCGCGGCGTTGCACAATCGGGTTTCCGGGGTGTTTCACAAATGGTCCCATCGGTGATTTTGAGGTAGCATAACCAATTCCGTAATTCGGCGAATCCGCGCCGGTGCCGGAAAACATCAAGTAGTAAGTGCCGTCTCGTTTCAGCATGAATGGTCCTTCCGTCACGTGGCCGCTGATCTTTTCCCATGGTTCTGTGGGACGAATGACTTCCTTCACTTCGCCCTTCTTGGTCAAAGGATCGGACATCGGCTGAACGCGAATATCGAATCCTTCAAAAAGATCCACGTAATAGAGATAGAATTTCCCGTCATCATCCTGAAAAAGATGCGCATCAATCGCGTCCATCGCGAGCGCACCTTTATCGACGAACGGCCCGAGCGGACTAGTGGCAACCGCAATTCCAATCTGTTTGAGTCGTTTGCCATCTTCCCGTTTGGGCGCGCTGTCGGTGTAATAAAGATAGAATTTTCCATCCCCACGTTTGTTGTGAAAGACGTCGGGCGCCCACGCTCCACGTCGCGGATCATCAAACGCCAATCCCTTGTTCTCCCAATTGACGAGGTCGTCGGAGACAAACACATCGAACCCTTTTCCGTGAGACGTCGCGTAGAGATAATATTTTCCATCCACGGCAATGACATGCGGATCGGCCATCTCAAGGTCTGGCATGAGTGGATTGCGATAAGTTTTCTGGGCATCGCTTTTTACAGCGGCGACAGCGTAAGACTCAATGTGGACGTAATTGAACGCCGCAAAAAGCCCGAAGACGAACAACCCAACTGCGGTACTCGTTTGGGCTGTTTTCTTAATGTTGAACCAGAACGGAAAGCGACTTTTCTGCGAAAGCATAATGTTCAGACGCACGGTCTTGTTTTTTTATGCAAAATATTTTTGATGAAATTGCGATTGAAACAGACGAATCTACTTTTGCGAACAAATGCGCCCGCTTCTTGAACAAATTCAAACCACGCACACGCCTGAATCACTGGTCGAACAATTGCGAGGCGAGCAGGGGATCGTGCTCTTGCGCAGCGGATTCTTTGAATCATCGCAGGCGCGCTATTCGTTCGTCACCGCGCGTCCGTTTTTAACGCTGCGTTCATTTGGGTCGCGGTGCGAAATTTTTTCCGAAAACTCGCATCACGTTCAATTCGGAAATCCCTGGCACGTTCTCGATGGTCTGATGGCGCGTTACGAATTGCTCGAAGAAATTGATTCGCCTTTTCCACTGGGCGGTTGCTTCGGTTATTGGGGTTACGATTTAAAGAATTTCGTGGAACCAAAACTACCGCGCGCCGCAGTGAACGATCTGGAATTGCCAGATTGTTGCGTCGGCTTTTACGACAGCGTCGTCGTTTTCGATCATCGCCTCGATATGGCGTGGATTATTTCGACAGGTCTGGAAGCAGATGGTTCGCGCAATGAAAAGAGGGCAAAGGAACAAATAGATTTATGGTCCTTGCGATTGTCCGGCAATTGGAAGCAAACCCTCACCCCGGCCCTTTCCCTTTCCGAAAGAGAGAGGGAGGAACGTGCGTCGCGCCGGGAATGTTTTGGGGCCGCACAATTGGATCCGACGTCGAATAGAATTCTCCCTCGCCTCCTCGGGGGAGGAGAGGGCCGGGGTGAGGAGGTTTCTTCAAATCTTTTGCGCGTTGAATTTATTGCCAAAGTTGAACAAGCCCAACGCTACATTCGCGCAGGAGACATTTATCAGGTGAATCTTTCGCAACGATTGGTTTGGAGTTCCGGCTTTAGCCGGTCGGGACCGCCTGAAGGCGGAACTCCGAACGGCCCATCCATTTTCGGTTGGGAATTTTTTCAGCGCCTCTCATCCGTTTCACCCGCACCATTTTCCGCGTATCTCGACTGTGGAGATTTTCAAATCGCGTCGTCGTCGCCGGAATCTTTTCTGCGCATGAGCGGTTCGCAAATTCAGACGCGGCCAATCAAAGGAACGCGACCTCGTTCCGCCGACAGCAATCGCGATGCGCAACTCACTTACGAACTTCAAACGAGCTCCAAAGAAATGGCCGAACTCGTGATGATCACCGATCTGTTGCGAAACGATTTGGGTAAAGTTTGCGAATACGGTTCTGTTCAAGTTCCCGAACTCGTCCGGCTGGAACGTTTCCCGCAAGTGCAACATTTGGTTTCCACCGTGGACGGGCGTTTGCGAAATGACGTCACGCATTTCGCTGCGTTCGCCTCCAGTTTCCCCGGCGGCAGCATTACCGGCGCTCCGAAAATCCGCGCGATGGAGATCATCGACGAGCTCGAACCGATCACGCGCGGCCCCTACACCGGCGCACTCGGCTATCTCGGATTCAATCGCGAAAGCCAATTGAGCATCACGATTCGCACCGCCGTGTGCAAAGAGGACAAAATTTATTTCCACGTCGGCGCAGGCATCGTTGCCGATTCCAATTCCGAAGCAGAATATGAGGAAACATTAGCGAAAGCGCGTGGGTTTATTGCTGCGCTGGAACAACCGCCGCGGATGAACCCCAAACACCGAATTGAAGAAATAGAAGGTAGGCCGCGTCCGCATCACTCGTGCTGACGACGCTTTTTGTCCCTGCAAAAAATTGCAATGTTCCCCGGCAGGCGAAAAACAGAGGCACCGACTATTTTGTTTTTTCTACAATCAACATCTGGATCGGTTCTCGGCTGGGAACAAGTTTCAAGCCGAGTTGCTCGTGGAGGGCGAGATTTACCGTGGCAAGTGATTGGTCATGAGGATTCCAGTTCAATTCGATGTGAAACCACTCCTCGCTTCCGGTTCGGTCGATCACGGGTTGTTTGAGAACGTCTTCCAACGTTCTGCTGCAATTTTGAAGGGTTCCGTTGATTATCTCAAAGCGACCTGGAGATAGAATTCCCGAGGTATTAGGAAGACCTTTTGCAGGCCGGATACCTGGAGCGCCTGTGCTTTCACGGGTTAGCAACAAGCAATCGACAATCCGTGTTTCCTCTCGACCCACGAGGTGAAATTGTTTCACGATTTCTGATCTCAACGCTGCGCGCGAATTATGCACAGTCGCGAGAAAATCAAAATGGCCAACGGGCATTGCTGTGGAAAAAACCATTCTTCTCGGGCTGATCCCATAAGCCGTTTCCAGAAGGGCGGTGAACGGCGCTCGTTGCTTTCTGAACAACTCTCCGACCCTTGCAGAGGCCGCTACGGACTCCGGCTCAGTGGACCTCACAATCAAAAGTGGCGGCAATAGATCCAGCCGTTTTGAGGTCCAGACGGACTCGGGCTTGACTTCGCTCGGGGGAATAACCTGGTTAATTGCAACCACGACTGTGCTGGACGCAATAACCGTCCCTAAACCCACCAGAAGCGCTATCTTCGCTTTGGCCCAGGCCATCGTTTTCAACGCGGACTCTACGATCACTGAAGTAGAAGATACTACCGCCACGCCCTTACCCCTCGCAGCGATAGAAATCGTTTTAGCCAGAGCGACCGGTGCCGCTTGGATCGAGTTCGCCGAAACCAATCCCGTGATAATTGCGGCCGTGGTTCCGACGCCCCTTTTGCTTAGATACGAGCGTAGCTTTTCGACGGCTCGATGTATCCGTTTTTGGGCGGTGCGCTCTTCCAAGCCCAAAACGTCGCCAACTTCTCGCAAACTTTTGTTTTCAAAAAACCGCAACACCACTGCGTTTCGATCTTTGTCGCGTAATTGAGCCATCGCTTCATCCAAAAGCGGCAGCATTTTCTCCCAAATATTTTCAGCCTCAGAGCTGATTAAAGTCGATTGCATGTGCGCCTCCTGTTCCCGAGCTTGCCGACGACGCGCGATTTTAAGCGCGTCAGCGGAAACAAAGCGCGTGGTTCGGTAAAGCCAGCCTGACAATGCTGTTCCAGCAGGCAACCCCGCTGCTTTCCGCGCCAAAACAATAAAAACAGCTTGGGCAACTTCCTCGGCCAAATGAGAGTCGCGCACTTGCCGTAACGCTGTCGAATAGACCAAATCCACGTGGCGGGAGACGAGCGTCTCGAAAGCGTGCTCGGAGTGTTCCTGGACATACGCTCGCACCAAATCCATGTCATCGGTCATCTTCTACCCATTACATGGACGGAGAAATCGAAAGGAGACAAATTATTTTCAACGTTGAAACGTGGCTGTGTTTTGCGAGAAGAGCGGATGAAATAACACAGGATTTTTAATGATGGAAAATCAAATTACCCATTTTGTTTAGTCCAGGTTTGAAAGCTGCCACGGCTTATCAATCGTTTTTGATTTTGGAAAAAGACTTTCGCCTTTTGGCCCGAAATGATCTTTTGGAGAGTGTTCGCCAATGACTTTTCCCCAAGTCCAGACTTCGCCATCTCGGGTCAATACCGCACCGATGTCATCGCCACCGCCCGTAAATGCGACAATGTCTTTATGCAGCTCAATTTTCCGGAGTTTTATGGGCTTATATTCTGAAACAGGTTTGACCTGGCGGTGTTCAGACGCATCCAACGCCCAGAGCGAACCATCCTTTCTCATTAAAACGTGATAAAAACCTCCCGCCATAGAAC
>JBBQAX010000075.1:0-15472 GCA_038316905.1 Verrucomicrobiota bacterium
AAGATTGAAGATTTCGTGCGCGATTGCGTTCCGATTTTGCGCCGCGAACTCGAGCTGATCAAAAAAGCTGGCGCAGACATCGTGCAGATTGATGACCCGCATTTGTGTTTGTTCGTCGATCCCGAAGTGCGCGCAAAATACGAGAACCCCGATGCTGCCGCCGATTTCTCCGTCGAGATGGTGAACCAACTCGTCGATGGAATCAAAGACGTGAAACTGGCCGTGCATTTGTGTCGTCGCGCGGGAGCGAGAGTTCGCGGCGAAGCGCAATTCCAAGGCGGCTACGATCCGATTCTCAAGCAGTTGAACAATTTAAAAGTGCATCATCTTACGATGGAATTCACCGCGCCAGGCGCTGGCGATATGGCGGTGTTCAAAAAACTTCGCGAAGATTTTGAAATTGGTTTGGGTTGCGTGAGCGTTGCGCCGGGAGTGATTGATTCCGCCGAAACAATTGCGGCGCGAGTCCGTCAGGCCGCGCAATTTCTCGCGCCCGAACGCATCACGTTGAACCCCGATTGCGGTTTTGCTCCCGGTTCTGGCGCTAAAGTGGACATCGACGAGGCTTACCAGAAAATTTGCAACGAAGTCGCAGCGGCGGAAATTTTGCGTTCGGAGTTTTAGTTTACCGTTGAGCGAAGCGTTTAAAAATTTAACGCGAGGACGCAAAGGCGCGGAGACGCAATCAAAAGTCAGCGGAAGATTTCGAGAAAAGCAAACAGCCTCCGTAAACTTTATCTCCAAAACTTTGCGTCCTCGCGTCTTTGCGCCTTTGCGTTAAACTTCGCTCAGGTTTTGTTATGGAAGAAAAAATTTTAAAATTGCTCGCGGGTAATGATTACGCGCCGTCGAATGTTCCTGAGTTGCTGCGCCAATTAGGATTGCGCGCCAACCAACAGCAGGAACTTCAAGTCGTTCTCGCGCGGCTTGAAAAATCCGGTCAGATCGTCCGCACCAAAGGCAATCGTTACATCAAGTCGCGGGACGCCGACCTCATTCCGGGCGTGATTCAAATAAACCGCTCTGGAAAAGGTTTCCTTCGTCCCGATGAATCAGGCGCGCAGGAGATTGTCATTCCATCGAACGAAACTTCTACCGCGCTGCACGGTGATCGTGTTCTGGTGCGCCGCAATCCTCCAGGCCGAGGCCCGCGTCCGCAAAAAGAAGGCGAAATCACCGGTTCAGTCATCCGCATCCTGGAACGCAAACGCGCGCAACTCGTCGGTACATTGCAACGGGGCAAACAGTTTCTTTATGTCATCCCTGACGATCCCCGTATTCCGCACGACGTTTATGTTCCCGAACCACGCGACGTCGGCAGACCTGCGAACATCGGCGATAAAGTTGTTGTCGAATTGCTCAGTTGGGAATCGCGCAACACCAGTCCCGAAGGTGAAATCATCGAAGTGCTCGGCTCACCTGACGAAGAAGGCGTCGATATGCTTTCGGTTTTGCGCCAATACGAATTGCCACTCCATTTTCCCAAACCGGTTTTGAACGAAGCGAACGCCATCGCCAGATTGAAGGAGCCGACCGAAGCGGAATTTGAAGGCCGCATCGATTGTCGCGAACACGTCGTCGTGACGATTGATCCTGATGACGCAAAAGATTTTGACGACGCGATTTGCCTGAAACGCAGCGGCGCAGATCAATGGAAACTGTGGGTTCACATCGCGGACGTGTCGCATTACGTGAAACCCGAAAGCCCGCTCGACGTCGAAGCGCGCAAACGCGGCAACTCGACTTACCTCGTGGATCGCGTGATTCCGATGTTGCCCGAAGCGCTGAGCAACGAGTTGTGTTCACTCAAACCCGACGTAAATCGTTTGACGAAATGCGTTGAATTCCTTTTGTCGAACGACGGGAAAGTTTTGCAGACGAAATTTTACGCAGCCGTCATTCGCTCGAAACGCCGGTTCACTTACAAAGAAGTTTTCGCGAGTCTCCAAAAGAAAACGCCATCCGAAGACCCGATTGATCGCATGTTGCATCAGGCGCACGAAATGGCGCAGCACATCCGCCGCGCGCGTTTCAAAAATGGTTCGCTTGATCTGGATTTTCCCGAAAACAAAATTCGTCTGGATGAACAGGGAAAAGTTTTGCGCATCGAGCGAATTGAAAACGATGTTTCCCACCAGTTGATCGAAGAATACATGCTGCTCGCGAACGAAGCGGTCGCGACGCGCCTGATGAGTTTGCGCAAAGCCGCCGTTTATCGCGTCCACGAATCTCCAGCGGAGCGACGCTTGAATGATTATCGCGAAGAAGTCCGCGAACACGGAATCCAGATTGGAAACTTAAATCATCGTCCGGAAGTGCAAAAACTTCTTGCGAAGTTGAACACCTTGCCGATTGGTCAGGCGTTGAAGATTGGCTTTCTCCGTTCGCTGATGCGCGCACGTTACGCGGTGGAACCACTGGGCCATTACGGACTAGCCAAAACCAAATACACGCATTTCACCTCGCCGATTCGTCGCTACGCGGACTTGATCGTCCATCGCGTTTTGTTTGGCAACATCGCGATCTCACATTCAAAACTGAACGAAACCGCCGATCACATTTCCGACACCGAACGCAACTCCGCCGACGCCGAGCGCGACAGCAAAGACGTCAAACTTTTCGCGTTTTTGAAAGAGCAATTGAGGACAGGCAATTTGCAAAGCTATCCCGCACTCGTCACCGACGTTCGCAACATGGGATTTTTCGTGGATGTCCCCGGCGTCGGGTTGAGCGGCTTGGTCCACCTTTCATCGATCCAGGATGATTTCTTTATCTTTGATCCGGCACGCAACCATCTGATTGGCAGACGCACCCGTCGCATCATCAAGCTCGGCGATAAAGTCACGGTGCAGATCTACAAAGTGGATTCGTTTAAAAAGCAGGTCGATTATCAATTGGCGAAGACAAATACTCCGAGCCAACCAGAGGAACGCCGCCGTTATCCATCGTCCCCGGCGGGTAATGAACGTGGAAAACTTGGGGTCGGTTCACGGAATGTCATCCCATCCAGCCACAAGAAATTTTCTACACCAAAGCGAAGCGGACCCTCTGCACGGAAAAAGGGTCGGAGATAGAAAAATTCGCGGAAAGCTCTAACGAGTTTTAGCGCTTGGCTGGAAACTCGAGGGAGAATTCCGCGAACTTTCCTACTTCGCTGATCGGGACGATCCGCCCACCGTATTCCTGAACGATCTGATAACAGATGCTGAGTCCCAATCCCATTCCCTGCCCAACATCTTTCGTAGTAAAAAACGGGTCGAAAATCTTACCCAGGTTTTCCGCCGCAATTCCATTTCCGTTGTCGCAAATGGTGATGATGCTTTTCTCCTCGTTGACGCTCCCGCTAATTTTGATGGTCGGTTTTTCTCCCTCAGCGAAGGTCTTCTCTTTCATCGCATCAATCGCGTTTTGCAGAAGGTTGATCAAAACCTGGAGCAACCGGTTCTGGCTGGCGTAAACGGTTTGGCCCTCCGGCAAATTAATTTCCATGATGATGCGATCTTTCCATTCGCTGCTCAAAAAACGGAGCGCAGAATTCACTACCTGCGACACTTCTACCCGATCAGGATGACCGCCATCGGGATGAGTAAACTTTCGCAGATCGAGGACGATGTTTTTAACGCGATCTACGCCATCCTCGATGTCTTTCAGGATTTCAGCGAATTGCGGCTGTTGGTCTGCCGGAAGGAACACTCCTTTTTTCCTCAGTGTATAGAGGCCCGTCGCAGCGTAGTTTAACGGGTTGTTAATTTCGTGAATGATCCCGGCGCTCATGCGACCCATCGACGCCATCTTCTCCGTCTGCACCAGTTGCATTTCCGTTTGCTTAAGCTGTTCGATGGTTTGCTCGAGCAGCTTGTTCTTTTGTGACAACTTTTCCTGGTAATCGTGCGTGTCTAAAAGGTTTTTGATGCGGACGTGAAGTTCGGTGGTGGAAAACGGTTTCGCCAGAAAATCATTCGCCCCGGCTGAGAGCGCAGCCAGTTTCGTTTGTTCGTCCGCGCGCGCCGTCAGCATCACAATGGGAATGTTTCGCGTCGTCGGCGCCTCGCGCAGTTCGCGACAAACCTGCAATCCATCTTTCTCAGGCATATTCATGTCCACAAGAATGATGTCTGGAATCTCTGCCAGAGCTTTTTCGACGGCTTGCTTTCCGTCGATCGCTTCGCTGACCTGGAACTTATCTTTCAACTGTAATTTCAGGAAACGCAACATGTCGGGTTCGTCGTCCGCCACCAGCAGGCGAGGATGATCGCCGTTGTGAACAGCTTGGATGATCGCGCTGCCTTCGGCGGAAGCCGTCGGGAACAGTTCTGCTCGCCGATACAAATTGGCCAGCCACTCTTCAGATTGCGGCGTGGAAGATTCCGAGACCGACCCAGAACTTTCCGCAGGCAACTCAGTTTCCGAAACCGTTTGCGAAATCTCAGCGGGCAAGTAGGGAATTTTTAAAGTGAACTTCGTTCCCTTGCCTTCCTGACTTTCCACCGAAACAGTGCCGCCGTGAACTTCCGTCAGTTCCTTCACGAGCGACAAACCGATTCCCACGCCTTGGAACTTTCGTTTGGAAGAGCCGTCCGCCTGCCAGAAGCGGTCGAAAATAAACGGGAGGTTTTTCTGCGCGATGCCAATCCCACTGTCGGTGACGGTGAGCACAAACCATTCACCCTGCCTGGCGACCTGCAACTCAACCTGCCCATCCTTGGGCGTAAATTTCAGCGCGTTGAACACCAGATTCAGAACAACTTTTTCGAGTTTGTCGCGATCCATCATCACCGCGCCGAAATCCGGCTCCACAGAAATCACCAGCTTGATTCCTTTATTGTCTGCCATTTGCTGCGCAGCGCTAACGATGCCCCGGATGAACGTCATCATTTCCATCGGCTCACGTTTTACTTCCAAACGTCCGGATTCCAAGCGAACCAGATCGAGCAAATCGTTGATCAGTTTCAAAAGCCGCATGCCATTGGCGTGCATGATGCCGAACAATGTTTTGGTTTGATCATCGAAGTTCGCGTCACGCCGGTTCTGCATGGTTTCAAGAGGCGAAAGCAAAAGGGTCAACGGTGTGCGGAGTTCGTGGCTGATGTTGGCGAAGAAACGGTCTTTGACCTGGCCTAGTTCAACCAGTTTCTGGTTGGTTTGCTCCAGCATGACACGACTTTTCTCCAACTCAAAACGCAGGACAAATTCGCGGAAGCGCAGGCGGTTAAAAAAATAGTTTCCGGTCACAACAATAATTCCGGTGAGGATCAGGAAATAAACGTTGTTGAAGAAAATTCCAAAATTCAGGAGCACGTTTCCTTTTAAGAAACAGGCGGCCAAATACATCAGCAAAACTCCGCACACGGACAACAACGATTCGAAAATGCTCCAGCGCACGACGACGCTGATCGCCAACAAAATTAAATTCAGCCCGGCGTAATAGGGAGAGATGGCCCCTTCCGTGGCGAAAATCATCCAAGCGATAAAAAATGCCGGCAAAAGAGGAATGGGTGGACCGATGAAACGATAATATTTTTGGCCAAACTTTGTGGTGTGAAGAAACCAGACGATTCCAGCCAGCACGGAACACATCAGGCGCAGGATCAGAAACTGAGAAACTTTTTCCCGATAAACAAAAAAATCCAGCGTCACACCCGCAGGCATGAGGAAAAATACGAGGGCAGAAGCCACCTTCCCGGTGTTGATTCGCTCCAGTCGCTCATTGGCATGATGAGCCTCCTGGAATTCCGGCGAATTCAAAATGGATTCGCTAACTGATGTTGGGCTTTCTGACTTCAATGAAAATGTTGACTCCAGTGATGTCGGATTTGACGCAAAAATCGTCATGCGCAGCTTTGTCCGGCTTCAATCCGCGCGCTTGATGGGACGTGCGATAAATCAAATGCCAATCGAGCAGATGTTCCATTCCGTTGCGCAGCGGATTTGAGACATCCACATTTGTCGCCAGCAAAAGTCCTCCCGGCCGGATCATTTCGTAAAAAATATTCATCAAACGCAGGCAGACTTGATCGGAAAGATAATCAAACAAACCCGCGCAATAAACCAAGTCGTATTGCGGCGCGTTGGCAGTGGATCGTGCGCCATCCTTGACAATTTGTTGGACGGATTTTTTCACCAATTTAATCGGCGTAGGTCGTCCGTATTTGTTTTTGATTTCCTGCAACGTTTCGCGCGTGTGCTGAATGGTTTCCTCATTGAAATCGAGCAACGTAAAATCCGCGTGGCTGCAAATTTGTTTCTCCGTCAAAAATTTTTGGATCTCCCACGCCGGGCCGCAACCGAGATTGAACGCCTGCATGGAACGTTTTTGCGAAAAAACCCGCGCCGTTTCCTGCACGAGGGTTTGCGTCAGATAATCCACGCGATTGCGATGCGCCTCGGCGGGAGGTTGTTTCAGGAACCAAAGATTGACGATTTTTGCGAAAAGCGAATTGCCCTCGGTTTCGCGCATCATCATGTTCACCATTTCGTAATCGCCCGCGTAGCCCAACGGTTTTTGAAAGGTGCGATACGCAAACGGCGAGCACAGGACGAGCGAATGCAACTGGCGTTTCATGTAGGACTGATGCACGGGACGCGATTTTTCATCCAGGTGGTTGGCAATGCCTTCAAATTTGTCGAAGAAGGAATTGACGATTTCAATCACGCGCGGAGAAATTTCCTGAATGACGGCGCGTTCGAGTTGCAAGCGATCGTTCGACGGCGACGCGCTAATTTCCAATTCCACTTGTTCCAGCCAAAGCCGCAGGTCCATCAGAAAACTCTGCATGTCCGCGATCAGGATTTTGTATTCGGGAACAATTTTGTAAACCTTCTGCCATTTCTGGATGAAATCGGCGAAACCTCGTCGAATATCGGTTGTCGGCTTGACCGCGAGCGCGCCGTTTTCGTCCTGCCAGACCTCGTTCAAAGTCGCTTCGCAAATCATGGTGGTCCCGGTGTTGACCATGCTGTGAATCACCGCTCTTCCGGAATAGACTTGCTGTTGGCCTGCGGATATTTTCAGGTTCAGCACTTCCGACATTTGCAGGACAATTTGCGAATCATAAAATTCTAAGACGACTTGCCGTC
Source organism: Verrucomicrobiota bacterium (assembly GCA_038316905.1). Taxonomy (GTDB): domain Bacteria; phylum Verrucomicrobiota; class Verrucomicrobiia; order Limisphaerales; family CANJXF01; genus CANJXF01. The sequence continues at coordinate 7,078 of JBBQAX010000075.1, forward strand.
GAGACAAGCGCAGCATGGTGGCGTGCAGCTCAATTCCCCGGCTACTTTTGCAAACGATCGTCGTGCTTGTAGATGTTGATGCGTCCATTTTAAAAAATCGCTTTCGCGCAAACTTATCCCACGAAGCCGGACAATGACCAGAAAACCCCCGCCTTCGTTTTTGAACCTTCGAGACAACTATGAGAAAACCGACAAACTGAAAAGCCAATTCCCATTTGATTTGATTTCGTCTTGGGAATGTACACTCGGTACACAACTGAGATACGCAAACTCCCTGAATTTTCCTTTGCAAAACAATCTCTTCTAGCAATAAATCGTTCATGTCCACCGTCCCGTTTTGCAGCTGCGTTCTGCGTCGCTCGGCACGACCCCTGCTGGTTTTGCGCCTTACGGTCCCGTGAACTGTTAGACAAACCTAAGAATGGAATAAAAAATGAAAATGAATCGTGTTCTTTTGATGCTGTTGGTTTTCGTCGGTTCCGCAGTCGCGAATGCGGCAGAGCAAAAATCGATCAAAGATGCTCCGTCCGACGAGGCCAATGCTGTTCACGAAATCCCGAATCGTCCGAAGGGCGAGTACGCAACGGTCAACGGAATCAAAATGTACTATGAAATTTTCGGGAAAGGCGAACCGCTGCTCTTGATTCATGGCGGCAGCGCGTCGATTGAAAGCTGGTTCAATCAAATCCCGGAACTTGCGAAGAATTTTCGCGTCATAGCGCCCGACAGCCGCGGCCATGGACGAACCCAGGATTCGACCAACGCGCTCAGTTACAAATTAATGGCGACCGACTTTGCGGCTTTACTCAAACACCTCAAAATTACCAACACGACGGTTGTCGGCTGGAGCGATGGCGGAATTATTGGCCTTCATCTGGCCATGAATCGTCCAAAACTAATTAAAAAACTGGTAGTCATCGGCGCCAACTTCAATACCGACGGAATGGCGGAAGAAATAAAGGCGGGATTAAAGGCTTCGGGACCAACCGATCATCCGCCTTTTCTCGTGGATGCTCACAAGGCACTTTCCCCCGATGGCCCAGACCATTGGCCGGTCATTTTTGGGAAATTGAAAACCATGTGGCTGGCCCAACCCAATTATATCGAAGCCGATTTGAAGAAAATCCAGTGTCCAACCCTAATTTTGGTGGGAGACCGGGACATTGTCCGTCCTGAGCATACCGTGAAACTTTTCCAGACCATTACAAACGCTCAACTCTGCGTCATCCCCGGAGCTGGTCACTATGTTCCAGTTGAAAAGCCCAAATTGGTCAACGACGTCTTGACTCAATTCTTAAAGGAATAATTTTTTTGTTCGTTGAAATGCTTTTGGTGGTTAAGTCTGGAATACAAAATGGCTACACGAATGGTATTGGGAACGGAGGCGAAAGCCTGGGGAAGAAACGAAAAATGGAGCGTTCTTTCACCTTTTTTACAACAACACGGTCGAGAAGCATTGTCCTACGCCACCATTCAGGAGGGGATGGAATATTTTATCGAGGATGAATTGGGCTACATTGCTTTCACTTCGGTCATTCATCCCGTCTTTGCGCGGAAAACCAAACGGATCGTTTTATCGGATCCGGTTTGTTCGCGAGAAAATCTTCCCAAATTGCTGGGTAAATTTTTAACGCAAAATCCTCAATCTGTTTTCACTGTTATCTCGGAACCTTGCGCGGAAATTTTGAGAAATCTGCGCTTCAAAGTGAATTGTATTGGTCCTGAACCAGAAATTCCCATCCAGACCTACAACACGAAAGGCAACTGGAAGGATCTCGACATGATCAAGCGGGCGCGCAACGAAGCCAAACGTGAGGGTTACGTCATTCGCGAAGAGCGGATTGAAGACGTCGATAAAGAAAAACTTCACGCTGTTTCGTCGCAATGGATGGGAAATAAAATTCTCAACGATCGCGAAATCTGGATTTACGCCCGACGCCCGGTTTTGGAAACCGAGGAAGATGTCCGGAAGTTCATCGCCTACGATAAGACCGGGAATATTATCGGCTACGTTTTTTACGACCCCATGTATCGCGATGGAACTGTTTATGGCTACGCCGCCAATACCTCCCGTTGTAACGAATCGGAATACGGGCGGTTGGCCACGGCGATTCACATGGAAGCTGTTGACAAGTTTAAAACCGAAGGAAAGGAGACTCTCAATCTTTGCCTCGCGCCGTTCGTCCGGTTGGAACTCGGAAAATATAACGATGATTTCATTTCGAAGCTTTTCTTCCAGTTGAGCGAGAAATACGGGAATGACATTTACAATTTCAAGGGCCTCGCGTTTCACAAATCGAAATATCGCGTAACGGAAAAGCCACTTTATTTCGCGTCCAACAGTTGGTCGCCCTCCAACGACATTTACCTCGCCTATCTCACCTCGGACATTACGCAGAGCTATTTTTCCACAATGGGGCAGCTGCTTTGGGGAATTGTGAAAGCCAGTTTTCGACGAAAACCCGCCCGAAAAGCATCCACGAAATCCGATCCAAAAAATAACCATGAAAACACCAAGGCTAATCCTCAACTGCTTACTCCTGTTAATAACACTCGCCCCGACAAAAGTCCTTAGTGATACCGCCGAGACGGTATCGGAAAAATCAGCCTTGTTACGTTGGGCGGAAGGTGACTACCTCTTGGGCGATTGGGGCGGGTGGAGGTCAGATCTGTCTGAACACGGCGTGGATTTCGAATTCTTTTATGTCGGGTCCATGCCCCGCAATATGCAGGGCGGAATCAAAACTGGCACAGAGTATCAAGGTGCATTGCTGATGACGCTCGATCTTCATTCCGAAAAATTAGTCGGTTATCACGGCGGCAATTTTCACATCGGCGCTTTATCGCTGCATGGACGTGACCATTTTTCTGATGAGCACATTGGAGATTTGAATAAGGTTAACCTTGTTGATTTTCCCAACGCGTTCCGCCTTTGGGAGCTTTGGTATTCGCAGAAACTGCTTTCCGATAAATTGACTCTTAAAGCAGGCGTGATGTCCGTTGATCGAGACTTTATTGTTCCTGATTATTATAACTCGATCGCCTCAATTAATTTTGTCAATCAGACGTTTTTTTACCCGACCCTTGCCTTCAATATCTACGACATCACTGGTTTCCCCGTCGGCAATCACGCGCTGCCTTCCACGCCGTATGGAGCGCTTGGAATGCTGCTGCGCGTTGATCCAGTGGAGAATTTTTACGCGCAAGCTGCCGTTTACGACGGCGATCCCGACCGGAGCACTCATGGAACTGATTTTCGACTGGATAAAGACGAAGGCGCGCTCGCTTATTTTGAAACCGGCTTTCGAGTAAATGCTGCAACCAACGAAGTCGGACTCCCAGGAAGCTTCAAAATTGGCGGTTATTATCACACCGATGATTTTGTTAATGTCTATCAAGGTGCGTCGGCGTTGATCTCCAGTGCGGTGGGCGCTCCCTTTGCTGCACCCGGTTCACACTCTGGAAATTACGGAGGTTATTTTCTCGCCGAACAATTTTTGTGGTTGGAAGAAGGTAAATCCGATCCAGCAATGCAAGGCGCCGTCGCCTTCTTTCGCGTGGCCGCAGCTCCGAAAGATCGCAACCTTGCGCAATTTGGAATCGACGGCGGCTTGGTTTTCAAAGGCCTGATCCCGGGACGGGATTGGGATACGATCGGACTCGGCGCCTCCTATCTGCAAATCAGCGACGACATTCGCCGCGCCGTGAAAGACGCCAACGCAACCTTTGGAACCTCATTCAAATTGCCCGATCACGAGAGCGTTTTGGAACTCTCATACAAAGCGCAAGTCACAGCCTGGTGGACGCTGCAGCCCAGCATTCAATGGGTTCTGCATCCGGGTGGCCGCACCGATTTGGCGGGACCGCCACGGGATGCAATCGCCTTTGTTCTACAATCAACGCTGAGATTCTAGGCCTTTGAAATGGGGAGCTTCACTTGGCCACAGGCTGCGCCGCTTTCCATTCTTTTTTGCTCGCGGTCTTTTTGACGTGAATGTGGACAAACGTTCCTTTTTTATTTCCGAGCACGATGTCCGGAAGTTTGTCGCCATTGAAATCAGCGCCTACCACTTGCGTTCCAACGCCGGAATTATTGTCGATCAAATGCGGGACAAAATGGGCGGTCTTATCTTTGTTGCGAACTAGCTCGAACCAATAAAGAACCGCTGGCGCGTTCGGCTCAGCGTCGCCTTGCGAACCGTGCGCCCAGAAACGCTTTCCAGTCACGATGTCTTTCAAGCCGTCGCCATTCATATCGACCAAATCGACCGCGTGAAGCTGCGCAAATGAAACACCATATTCATTCGGTGTCGCATCTTTGTTCAAAATGATGTGCTGCTTGAAATTGATTTCGTCGCTCTTGTTTTCTTTTGGCAATTGTTCGTACCACGCGAGGCCGTAACCGTGCGCCGCGAGACTCGTGATTACATCGGCCAACTTGTCACCATTGACGTCGTAGGCATACATCTGGGCAGAACCAGTATTAGGCGCAAAAGGAAATTTGTGTTGTTTCCAAAGTGGATCTCCATCGAGCGATTTCGGTTGTTCCCACCAGCCGTCTTTTTCCAAAATATCTTTGCGGCCATCGCCATTCACATCGCCAACGCCGAGTCCATGCGTGAAGCGATGATATTTGTTGTCGGGCGAAATGCTGTGCCACATCCATGGAGCTGAAGGATTCTTCCAGTCCGGTGCCGCGTAGCCGAGAAAGCCATTCGAGGAACAGATAATCTCCGGTTTGCCGTCGCCGGTGAGATCGCCAAAGGTCGGCGATTCATTATCTGTCACATCCAGAGCCGTGTGGCGTGGCCAATGCCCTTCTTTTCCTTTTGGATTTTCATACCAGTAGGATTCCGCGCCGGGAAAACCGAGAATCAAAATGTCAGGCCATTTGTCGCGATTGAAATCGTAAGAGAACGCGATGAAATTTCTGGAATAAGTGTTGTTCACTCCCAAAGCGCCTTCGAATCCTGGGATCGTTTCCGTGGAGCCATCGTCTTTTTTCAGGGTGAACTTTTCCGTGGCAGAATAATATTCATGCCGCGTTTTAAAATCCGGCCCTTCATACCAAAATGGCCCGGAAACAACGTCCATTTTCCCGTCGCGATTGAAATCGCCGAAGTTCGCGCCCTCGCCCCAGAATTTGTCCGTGATCTGAATTTTTTTGAAGGTGTGCAGCGAATAATCTTTTGCCGATACACAAAGCGGCGCGCAAAAAGCGGTCAGGAGAATGAAGTGGCGAATCATGATGTTATGTCTGTCAGTTCTGTTTGGTCGGGTCAAGCGCGAGAACTTTGCTGAGGTCGGGATGCTTCTTGTGAAAGTCGGTCGCGTCTTGAAACGCTTTGGCAACGGCCAGCATTTCTGCTTCGCCGAAAAGTTTTCCGACAAACGTGATCGCAGTTGGGGTTCCCCATTGCGAAAAACCATTCGGCAAACCAACGCTGGGATGCCCCGTCAGATTGGTGAGCAAGACGTTTTCGCCGATGTCCCACGGGGCGACGTAAACATCAATGTCGTTCATCAGCTTCGCCATTTCCTGGATCAATAAATAACGAATTCGCTGTGCTTGCAGATATTCCACCGCCGGGACAAACCGCGCGCTGCGAAACACGTTTGGCCACGCGTTGGCAATTTGTCTCACCATCAAATCATCTCGATTGGAGCGGGTGAGTTCGTCGAAAAACGCCGCGCCTTCCGTGCTCAGAACGAATGAAATGCTTCCCACCGGAAACTTTGGCAATTCGATCGGAACCAATTTTGCGCCGAGCGATTCAAGTTTCGCGAACGTTGCCAGGTCGTTCGTCTGATTTTTCTTTTTCTCGAAATCGGTTTTCAAATAGCCAATGCGCAATTTCCGCAAATCCACTTTCGGACGGTAATTAAAGGGCGCAGCGTAGAGCGTTTGATCGATGTCATCGGGACCGTGGATCGCGTTAAACACCAGCGCGCAATCTTCAACTGTTCGACAAATGGGGCCAAGCTTGTCCATCGACCAACTCAGCGACATGACTCCGGTGCGGCTCACGCGGCCATAGGTCGGGCGCAATCCAGTGACACCGCACGTCGCAGCAGGTGAAAGAATCGAACCGTGCGTTTCGGAACCAATGGAAAAGGCAAATAAGCCCGCCGCCGTGCCCGACGCTGAACCAGCCGATGAACCGCTGGAACCGTTCTGTGGCGCCCACGGATTGCGGGTCTTGCCGCCAAACCACACCTCCCCCCACGCGAGTTCGCCCATTGTTGTTTTCGCGACCAGAACCGCGCCGGCTTTTTCGAGTCGTTGAATGACGGTCGCGTCTTCATCAAAAACCTGGTCTTTGAAAGGAACGGAACCCCAGGTCGTGGGAATTCCCTTGGTCGAGAGTAAATCTTTCGCGCCGTAGGGAATTCCGTGGAGCGGGCCGCGATATTTGCCGGAAGCAATTTCGCGGTCAGCGCGGCGCGCTTGTTCGAGAGCTAAATCTTCAGTGAGCGTGATGACGCATTCGAGTTTTGGCCCGTATTTCTTCAACCGCGCCAAGTACATCTTCGTCAATTGTTCCGAAGTGATTTTGCGCGACTTGATCAGCGACGCCAATTCGCCGACGGAACAAAATGCGAGGTCATTGAGATCCGCCGGCAATTTTATTTTCTCAGGCGAACTCCATTTTGGCTTTCTGAAATCGGTTTCAAATTTAAATCCGACGGGAATCGGATTGAACAAAACGGCAGGCGGCGTCGTGTAGGGAATGTTTTGTTTTCGAATGGCTGCGTAGGAATCGAGCCGCCCATTCAAGCCGTCGAGCATCAGGTCGCGTTTTTCGTCGGAAAATTTCAGGCCGATCATCCTTTCCGCGTCAGCCACGACTTCTCGCGTGATTGAGTTGGTTTTGGTTTCACCGTGGAGAAAATGCAGTCGAGAAAATAAAGCCAGCGCGATAAGAAATCTTAAAAGGTTCATCCGCCCAACTTTTTACAGGCGCGGAGAAATGTTTGCAGCAGGAATATTTTTAGGCTCGGGGTGCAACTCAAAATAAGCCAGTTCTTGACTCAACCGTTCCTGCGGCAACCCAACGACGTTGCTGAATGAACCTGAAAGGTGCCGCACCAAATCGTCGCCATGTTCCTGAATCGCGTAGGCGCCGGCCTTGTCGAGTGGATTTATTTTCGCGTGGTAATGGGAAATTTCGGTGGACGTCAGCGAACGAAAAGTCACGTTCGTCCGTTCCGCAAAAACTTTCTGGCGATGCGAACGCAGATGAATGAGACAGACGCCCGTCACAACTTCGTGGCTGTGTCCCTGCAATTCTTCCAACATGCGCCGCGCATCCGGGAGATTCGACGGCTTGCCATATAATTTTGTGCCGAGAGAAACCAGGGTATCCATGCCGATGACCAGTGCGTCGGGAAATTTTTTAGAAATCGCGCGCGCCTTGCGGTAGGCGTTGATTTGCGAAAGCTCGGCGGCGGTCAGATGTTCGTTGTGAATTTCTTCGGCGTCGCTTGGGATGACCTCGAATTCCAGGCCGGTTTGCCGCAAAAGTTCCAAACGCCGAGGTGACGCGGATGCCAAAATGAGGGTTGGCAGTTTCATTGGGTTTTTTTCGAGCGAGAGCGGTGGGCGGTCTTTGCTCAATCAATAAGTGCCACAGTTTTAGCCGTGAGTCAAAGAACCGATTTCTGAAATTTCGCCAATCTTTCTGCAAAGTCTTTTTCGGTCAACACTGGTTTCGCGTGGTCAGTCGTAATCTCCTGCTCAAGATTAATCCACGATTTGCAACCGCCATAGCTCGACAAATTCGGCAGCTCGATTGGTTCTGGCAAACGAAAGACGCGCATGGCCATGGCGAAAATATTTTTACTTTTGCCCCAGTCGAATCGTTCGGCAACCACTTCCTCGCGCCAGACGTGTTGGCCGCACAAACGTTGTGCGTCGGCGAGCGAATCCAGTTTTCTCCATTCAACCACTTTGGCAAAAAACTCGAGGCGCAAGAGATCAGGCGGAGGAAATTGTGGGGCGATTTCGTCGAAGCGCGTTTGCGCTGAGGGCAGAACAGATTCGCGTTGTTGATGGAACAAGGTTGGGAATAACAACAACTCGGGATGCTCCACTTGAAATCCACCGCGACCTTCGCTGATGCCGCCTTTGCGCAGAATCAAGATCTGATCGCCACGGCCCAGCGCATCCACGATGACCGCCCATTCTTTGAAAGCAATTCGCACAGGTTGAAGATAGGAGAAAGTGAGTGAGTGGGAAAGTGGGTATGTGAGAAAATCCACACGACGCGGGTAGCACCTGCCTCCGGCGGGTGCCACCCATGGAACGATTGTCGTAGCCGCACTCGTCAGAGGGTGGCGGGAATCTTCCCCTTCAGCGAACACCACGCTCTGGCGAGCGCGGCTACGGACGTTC
>JBBQAX010000076.1:0-15450 GCA_038316905.1 Verrucomicrobiota bacterium
GATTGTGGGAAGCGGTGACGACAATTCCGGCATCAGCTCGCAAACTGCGGGTGACGTAAGCTACGCCGGGTGTAGGAAGTGGCCCGATGAATAAGACGTCAACGCCCATGGAAAGAATTCCTGAGGAGAGCGCGTTTTCCAGCATGTAACCGGAAAGTCGGGTGTCTTTTCCAATGACGATCTGGTGACGACCTCGACCACGCGGTTGAGTTTCTAAATGTTTAAAAACGTGAGCGGCGGCGCGTCCAAGTTTCAAGGCTGTTTCGGCGGTGACGGGTTCGACATTGGCGGTCCCACGCACGCCGTCCGTTCCGAAGATTTTTTTTGCCGAGGTCATAAGCGATAAAAGCTATTTCAAAAATTTATTCAGGTGAAATCTCTTCTTCCACGTTGACGGCGCGCGGAGAGACGTTAATGACGGTGACTCCGACCGGAATGTCCAATCTAACTTGTTGGTTGGTTTCGCGTTGGGAACGGACGTTGGTGAGATCCACAAATACAGCGATCGTTTTGGAGGAAACGTTTTTCAAAATGGCGGCTTCCCCCGTGATGGAAACGATGACTTCCTCGGGTTCGACTTTGAAGATCCGCGGGTCGCCGGGCCGTGTCAAAACCCGGACGGGGATATTAAGGTTTTCCTTGGTTGCCGGATTGGTGATTGGATTTTGCGGCAATTGAAGTTCGTTCTCGATTCTCTCGATCCCAAAATTAATGGCGAACCAGATGAGGGTCGCGAGCAAAAGCGAAAACAGCTTGAGCCAGAAATTGTGCTGAATAAAGGCGCGCAAAGACATAATCAGTCAGACTCCTTTTTCGCTGTGGCCGCTGCCCGGCTGGCGTTCCTGGACCGAATCCATTCGAAGAGATTTCGCGATTTGTTTTTCGAAACCAAAACCGAGGTCAGGAACGCGCGCAATTGTTCCAGGGAAATCCCGCGAACCAATTGCCCTTTGTAGGCGTAGGAAATGGCGCTGGTTTCTTCGGCGATAATTACTACGACGGCATCTGTCTCTTCACTTAAGCCAATGGCGGCGCGATGCCGTGTGCCGAGCGACGGATTCAAATCCTGCCGTTGCGTGAGTGGAAAAATACACGCTGCGTAAGCAATCCGGTCGCCTTTGATAATGACGCCGCCATCGTGCAGCGCGTTGTTCGGGAAAAAGATCGTTTCCAACATTTCCGGAGTCGCCTCGCAATCGACGGGGACACCAGATTCCACGGCTTCCTGGAGTTGAATGGATTGCTCAATCGCGATCAGCGCGCCGATGCGAACTTCGGAAAGGCGTTCGGCGGTTTGGACGATGACTTCGATGTTTTCGCGCTGTTCGCGGGTGGTGTTAAAGAGCGGCTGCGTTCCCAGTTCAGCGAGAATCCGGCGCAATTCCGGTTGAAAAATAATGAGAACAGCCACGGCGGAGAACGCCACGAAAGAACGCAAGAGCCAGGTGAGAACTTCAAGTTTGAGCAGGTAGGTGAGAATGGTCAGCGTCACCAATACGACCACGAATCCATAGACAACCGGCGCGCCACGAGTCCCGCGCACGAAATTAAATGCGTGATAAATCGTGACGGTGAGAATGATCACCTCGAGCACGGGCCGCCAGCTCTCGTTAAGAATTTTCCACAGATCCCACATGACTTGATAAAATTTCCGTCATCCGAATTGCCTGCCGCGTAGCCGCCACATCGTGCGTGCGGATAATTTGGGCCCCAGTTTGGATCGCCCAGCACTCGCATGCCAGAGAGGCAGGCAGTCTTTCCGCGACTTTCATCCCCAACAATTGGCCCATGAAAGATTTTCGAGAAACCCCCACCAACAATGGTCGGCGCAAGTTGCTGAACCCGCCCAGCCCCGCGAGCAACTGTAAATTATCTTCGGCCGATTTTCCAAAACCAATTCCGACATCGAGAATGATTTGCTCTGGACTGACACCGACGGCGGCCAAACGACTCAAACGTTCTTCGAAAAATTTATTCACCTCAGCGACCACGTCCGTGTAGGTCGGGTTCTGCTGCATGGTTTGTGGCGTGCCCTGCATGTGCATCAAGACATATCCGGCTCCGGTTTCCGCGGCGATCTTTCCCATCTCATCATCACTGCGGTTGGCGGCGATATCGTTGATGATGCTCGCTCCAGCCTGGATTGCGGCGCGCGCAACGGACGGCTTCATCGTGTCGATGGAAATGGGAACTTTGATTCTTCCAACAATCTTTTCGAGAACAGGAATAACGCGCCGTAATTCTTCCGCTTCATTAACTGGCGTCGCGCGCGGCCGAGTCGATTCCCCACCGATGTCGATAATATCCGCGCCTTGTTCTGCCAGTTCCAACGCGTGTTCGATCGCACGGCCTGAATCAAAAAATTTGCCGCCATCCGAAAAAGAATCTGGCGTGACGTTCACAATTCCCATTACCAACGCCGGGCGTGGAAAGAGGAATTCAAAATGTCGGGCGCTCAGACGCATGGTTGCGAACAATCGCGCAAGGGAGAAACGCTGTCGAGCTTGCTGAACCAAACCGACATTTCATTCATCAATACGTTTCAGCAATCAAAACCTGTTTGGAAATTTGGATCAGCTCAATTTCATAACCTTCGGGCGCGTCAATGAACGCAAACCCGCCACTGCCATCCGGTCGCATGGTGGGGCCGTCGGAGTATTTCAGGCCGAAGGTCGCCAAATGCTTTTCGAATTCTTCAAGGCTATCTACCTCGAAGGCCAGATGCGTCAGGTCGGGTTGGACTTCGACCGGTCCGGCGTTCGGGAAATGGCAAAGCTCGATGAGCTCGGCGCTTTCAGGCGCTTTTAAAAATACCAGCTCCGACCCACGCGGTGATTTGTGTCGGCGCACTTCGTTCAGTCCGAGAACCTCTTTATAAAATTTTACCGAGCGTTCGAGATCGTTAAGGCGATAGCGCGTGTGCAGGAGCTTTTTGGCTTTCATGAAAAAAACATAAACGGGAGAGATGGCGCTGTCAGCATCCAGTTCGAGCACCAGCAGTTTTCAAACATGCCGGATTTCCGCATTAGACACTAAAGCCGGTTTTCGTTTGCGGACTAATCCGAACTCTCAGCTCAAAGAGCGTGTTTTAAAAATCCTTTTCGCGCCCGTAGCCGCGCTCGCCGGAGCGTGGCGTAGTGGGAATTTGAAGCCACTCCACGCTCTGGCGAGCGCGGCTACGATTTTTAAAACACGCTCTAAGGGTTTTCCGTAATTACTGTTCAACTGAAATCCGCTTGCTCGCATCAACCGTTCTTCGGTAGGACTTGTTTGTGCGCAAAACGATTTGGTCGGGCATTTTTTTCCTAACCGCTTTTTCCAGCGCTTTTGCCCAGATTGATCCAGAAAAACGCCAACTGTTTCAACTCGGTTACAACCAGCCGCTGGAAGGCCGCGGCCCGGTTTCCGGATACGCTTTTTATTATCATAACGAGCCTGGATTTTTCCGAACCAACATCACTCTTCGTCTGGCGATCGCGCCGGTTTACCTGGATTCGGAACTCGGATTCCGAAATGCCTTGGGCGAGCGCACGGATCTCGCCATTGGTCTGGCGGGCGGCGGTTTTGCCGACAGTTATTCCGAGGTACGCCTGGGAAAATTGATCGACGAAGAATCATTCAGCGGCAATGGCGGCGAAGTTTCGGCGAGCCTTTATCATCTTTTTAATCCCGGGCAGATGATTCCGCTCAGCGCCATTTTCCGGGTTGGCGCTCATTATTCGACCTATGATGAAGATTCTGACACCAGCGATTTGTTTGAGATTCCGAATGATCGCACCTCGATAAATGTCCGCGCTGGGCTGCGTTGGGGAGGGAAAGAACCCGTGATGAGTCCAGACCTCGGGATGGAAGTTTCCGCCTGGTACGAAGGCCAATTTCGAACTGAGCATGGTAAATACGGTTTCAACGACGACCGCGAGGTTCGTCCCTCCTCGCATCTATTTTGGGCACGCGCGCTCTTAATTTATACGCTCCCGGAATTGAAACATAATTTCGGCCTAAGTCTGACGGCAGGCACGAGTCTCGCCGCAGATCGTTTTAGTTCTTACCGCCTGGGTGGATCGTTGCCGCTGGTGGCAGAATTCCCGCTCTCGCTTCCGGGATATTATTTTCAAGAAATTAGCGCGCGCCGTTTCGCATTGTTGAGCGGCCAATATTCGCTGCCCATCGATCAGGCGAAACGCTGGAATTTAACTGCGGTCGGGACGATCGCCAGCGTGGATTACATCTCCGGTTTGGATCAGCCCGGGAGCATCCACTCCGGCGCAGGGCTGGGCATTGGTTACCGAGCCAAAAATGAAACGTGGGAAATCAGCCTTGGATATTCTTACGGCTTTCAAGCCATTCGAGACGGCGGTCGGGGTGGACAAAGTATTGGCCTCATTCTTCAATACGATTTGGAAGCACGGCGCGGGCAGTATTTCGATGCGGACAGCCCTTACAAATCGCGTGGATTGTTCCGAATCTTTGGCGGATAGTGCGCCGAGATATTTATGGAAAATTCTCCCGACACCCGCCGACAATTCGCCAGTGACAACTACGCCGGAATCTGTCCTGAAGCTTTTGCGGCTTTGACCGAAGCCAATCAAGGCCACGCCAAAAGTTACGGGAATGATCCGTGGACAGAAAAAGCGGCGAACTTGATTCGCGAGACGTTTGAAACCGAATGCGAAGTTTTTTTCGTTTTCAACGGCACCTCTGCCAATTCCCTTGCCCTGGCTTCACTCTGCCAATCATACAACAGCATCTTGTGTCACGAGGCGGCACATATTGAAACGGCAGAATGTGGCGCCCCGGAATTTTTTTCGAACGGTTCCAAAGTTTTGTTGCTTGGTGGTGCGAATGGCAAAATCGATCCGTTGGCGATTGAAGGTGCCGTGAACAAACGCACGGACATTCATTACCCCAAACCCAAAGTGCTCAGCGTCACGCAAGCGACCGAGGCGGGAACACTCTATTCGCTGGACGAATTGAAAACGTTAACCGCAATGGCCGCAAACCTGGGGCTTCGCGTCCACATGGATGGCGCGCGTTTCGCGAACGCCGTCGCGGAATTGAAAGTTGCGCCGAAAGAAATTACCTGGAAATCCGGCGTCGATGTCCTCTGTTTTGGAGGGACAAAAAATGGAATGCCGATCGGAGAAGCGGTCGTGTTTTTTAATTCCGAACTCGCCAAAGAATTTGATTACCGCTGTAAACAAGCTGGGCAACTCGCCTCGAAAATGAGGTTTCTATCTGCGCCGTGGGTTGGACTGTTGCAGGATGGCGCCTGGCTTCGGCACGCTGCGCACGCCAACAGCATGGCGAAAAAGCTCGAGGAAGGACTTCATAAAATCTCGAGCGTCGAGATTACTTTTCCGTGCCAGACCAACACCGTTTTTGCGCGGATACCGGAGGCGGCAATTACAAAACTGCGTGAGCGCGGGTGGCAATTTTACACGCACGTCAGCGCGGGCGATTGTCGTTTAATGTGCAGTTGGGACACGAGTGACGAGGATGTGCAGAATTTTCTCAAAGACCTGAAGGAGGCATGAACGAGAAACTGGAAGATCTGGAACGCTGTTTAAAAAGATGAGCTTTTTAAAGGAATTTAAAGCGTTTGCCGTGCGTGGAAACGTCATTGACCTCGCCGTTGGTGTCGTCATCGGCGCGGCCTTTGGGAAAATTATTTCGTCCATCGTCAATGATCTGATCATGCCCGCAATCGGGCCGCTGACCGGTAAGATAAACTTTAAAGATCGGTTCTTCGCGATGAATGGCGGAACATATCAGACGATTGAAGAAGCGAAAAAGCAAACATCGGTCGTCACATACGGTAACTTCGTTCAAATGGTCGTCGAATTTGTCATTATCGCTTTCGTCATTTTTCTCCTCGTGCGATTTATCAACCGTCTGCATCCAAAGCCGATACCGGCGCCTGCTCCGATGATGAAGGAATGTCCGTTCTGCGTTTCGATGATTTCCTTGAAAGCAACCCGCTGCCCGCAATGCACCTCGCAAGTTTGAAGTGAGTAGAAGCTACTCCCGAACGCCAGCCATCAGCCGCATCAAATTTGTTTGGGAAAAATTCTCGCGCGGAAGTTCCCCCGTAATTTCGCCTTGGCGCATCACCAGAATACGGCGCGAGAGATTCATCACTTCCGGCAATTCCGACGAGATGATCAAGATTGCCAAACCCTGGCCGGCCAACTCGTCGAGCAATTGATGAATTTCCGCTTTCGCGCCGACATCCACGCCGCGCGTCGGTTCATCGACAATTAAAATCTCACAGTCGCGCGCCAGCCATTTTGCGAGCGCAATTTTTTGTTGGTTGCCACCGCTCAGCGCGGCCACCAATGATTCGATCGAGGGCGCTTTCACCCGTAAACGATCGGCGTATTTTCGCGCGAGAGTTCTTTCTTCAGCTCGTTTCATGAAGCCAAAGCGACTTAATCGGCGCAGTGTTGCGAGCGATGTATTTTCACGGCAATTCATCGTTAGCACGAGGCCAAGACGTTTGCGGTCTTCGGGGAGCAAACCAATTCCGGCGGCCAGTGCGTCGTCCACCGAGCCAGGTTGAAGATTTTTGCCGTGCGCGAAAATGGTTCCAGTCGCGTGCGCATCAAGCCCGAAGATTGCTTGGGCGACTTCGCTTCGACCTGCGCCAACTAGTCCGGCGATTCCAAGAACTTCGCCCGTGCGCAGTGTGAAACTCACGTTCGAAAATTTCCCCGGCGAAGAAAGGTTCTCAACGCGCAAAATTTCCTTACCGAGATCATTAACCAAATGTTTCGGTTCCTGGAAGATCACTTCACGCCCGACCATTTGATGAATCACGCGGTCTGAATTTGTGTCCGCAATTCTTTCGGTGACCACGTGCTTTCCATCTCGCAGAACCGTGATGGAGTCGCAGAGACGAAAGATTTCATCCATCCGATGCGAAACATAAATCACCGTAATGCCCCGCTCTTTCAATTTTTCCAGCAGCTCAAAAAAGTGTTCGCATTCGCCCGCCGAGAGCGAGCTCGTCGGCTCGTCCATGACAATAATTTTTGCGTGAACTCCAAGCGCGGCGGCGATTTGCACCATCTGCTCCTGGCCGGTGGATAATTGGGAAATCGGTTCGTCCAAATTTATTTCCGCGCCGATTTCCGAGAGCATCGCACCCGCTTTTTCGCGCATCTTTCTGCGATTCACAAAACCGGCACGACGCGGCAGATCGCCGAGGCAAAGATTTTCCGCGACGCTGAGATTCGGACAGAACGCCAATTCCTGATGAACCATCGCGATACCGAGGTTGCGCGCGGCGAGCGGATTGGTGGGGTGAATTTCTTTTCCTTCGAGGAGAATGGCGCCTTCGTCCGAGCTGTAAACACCGGCGAGAATTTTTCCCAACGTGCTCTTCCCCGCACCGTTCTCGCCGATTAACGCGTGGCAACTCCCCTTCTCGATCTCAAAACTCACGCCATCCAGCGCGAGCACGCCCGGGAAACGTTTCGTGATTTTTTGAAAGCAAAGAAAAGGCGTCATTAGGAACCGCGTTGGGCTGGGTAGCACCTGCCTCCGGCGGGTGCGGCTCGATTCACATTTTGGATGCGCACCCGCCGGAGGCAGGTGCTACCCGAATAAAATTACTTCTTCAACTGCTTGCGCAACCATTCCGGTCGATTGGTCGTGATCCCATCCACGCCCGCTTCGATTTCTGCTTTCGCGACAGCCACGTCATCGACCGTCCACGTGTAAAGTTTCAAACCCGCGTCATGAACTTTTTTCGTGAACGCTTTGTCGATTGGGAATCCGGAGTTTAAATTCAGTCCATCCAATTTCGCCGCTTTCGTCTTTGCAATCAGATCATCGATGTTCGGAAACTCACCGGTTTGCTTGTCTTTTTTCCAGCCGACCAGCCAATACACTTCTTTCTTCGGCCACAATTTTTTGGAAGCTTCGGCCGTGTCGTAATGGAAGGTGATGATCGTGAGTTGCTTGTCCTTTTTGCCCGACCGTTTGAACGCTGCATCCAGGGCTGGCAGGATTTCGGGATGAACTTTGATTTCGACAAACATCTTTTTGCCATTGGGAATCAAGGCGAGAACTTCATCAATCCCGGGCCCTTTTTCGGAAAAGCTTTTGCCTTTCCATTGTCCCCATTGGCCGACCTCAAGCTTCCGTAAATCTTCGAAATTCGTTTGATCAATTTTATTACTGACTCCGTTCACCCGCAGTGTGTCGTAATCGTGGATCGTATAAACTTGTCCATCCTTGGTCAGGTGAACGTCGATCTCAACCGCGTCAGCTTTTTGTTTATAGCCAAGTTTGAAAGCTGCGATCGTATTCTCAGGCGCGTCATACGACGCGCCGCGATGTGCGATGATTTCCACGGCAGACGTGGCGGAAGTTGACATAGCCATAATCAGACTCGAGATAGCCATGAGGAAAGTGGAGCGATGTTTCATGGCTTTATGTAACCACGGTCGAGGAAGAATCTCAAGGCTGCTTCACAGGCTATGGCGGTGCAGCGTGCCGTCTATGGTCCTGGGCCGAATTCGGTGCCCGCCGTCATGAAGCTGTTTGTCAGGGCGTAGTACGTTTTGGATGCAGTAATCCATTCCGCGTGGCCGTCAGCAAAGCCCCAGTTCCAACCTTTTGCGCCATGATTGTTGATTGCATCCGGGCGGTTGTTTCGATTTAAAGGACCACCCTTCGCCGGGTACGGTGGACCAAGCGGCTCATCCGCATCCAAGACAAGCACGACCCGATGAGGCCCGAATGCGACAGTCTGAGGGTTTTTGCGAATACCTTGCGGAGGTAGAGGGCCTCCCGTTGGAGGGGTTTGTTGAAACCAGCCAAAAAACTCGTAACTGGTTCCATTTTTGTTCACCAGGGATTCTCGGTCGCCTCCGCAATGATTTTTCAGATCTAAAATGAATCCCTGCCTGTCTGTGTCAGGGCGAATGACATTCTTCGTACTAGGACACGAATAGAGCCTTAGATTCTTATTGTAGCTTGGGTAATAGGAGAGTGCGGCCTCATCTGAACCAATGTTGGTCGTGTAGTAGTACGCGGTAGAATATTCCTGCGAGTACATCTCCGCGCACAGAAGAATCTGCTTCTGATTACTGAGACAGGAAATGCGATTAGCCTTCTCTTTCGCTTTGGCCAATGCCGGCAGGAGCAAGCCTGCCAGAATTGCGATGATGGCAATGACGACCAAAAGCTCGATCAAAGTAAAGGCGGCTCGCCCGGGATTTCTTTCCGCAGGCGAGCTGAAGCGTGATTCGGTTTGGTTCATAAGACTGGGATCAGGGTGTCACGAGTTGGTAAAACGCGCCCTGTGGTGAGAACGGTTCACTGTATTGCGCTGCCGTCTGTCCTGTCGCGACGGTCATCCAGGCATCGTTCAAATTAGCTTTGCGCTGCACGTTATAGCTCGCGACGTTTTCTTTCAGGACATCGATTACGACATTGCCCTCGACGATTGAAACTCCGCTGATCCGCAATGAAGGAAGCGCCGCCTGATTGGGCAGACTCAACGCCCGAGCGTAGAGGAAGTGGCCTTCCTGCATTGACCAGCATGCCAATCCAAATCGGTTCAGGGAATTCGCGGCTGGCTCGCTCCATTTCGACTGCGACGTGATCGCGGGATTATCACTGTCCCGGGCAATCAGCGTGAACGCGCCGTTGTTGTTGGCGAACTCGATCGTAAAAGGCCGACCGGTCACATAGCGGAATGACGAATCGCCTGCAACAATATCGCTCCAAACACCGGCCGACTTCCGGCTGATACTGATGCCTTGTGGGACTCGCCCGTCAGCGCTCGCTTCAGTGACAAAGAGCACACGCGAATAGTTGCTGATGTCTTTGTAGTTATAAACAAAACCGATGCCGTCGTCATCGAACGGATGAAAACCAATCTGGAGAAGGTAATTGGTGGTGGACGGTGCGGGAGCCAGGAGAATCAATCCTTCTCCATCCGCCTTCGGCTCCGCTGTGGTTCCAGTCGTTGGTGTCGAAAAATTTGAGAGCTGCACAATAGTCCCATGCGCTGTGACTTGCCAATTGCCTTCCGCACCCGTCCCCGCCAAAGGATTGGACCAGCCCAAAGGAAATTGATTGGTCAAAGGCGCAGTCTCCCACGTTTCTGTGAACACATCTGAACCGCCAACCTTGACCAAAATGTTGTCTGCCATGGCACCGCTGCTGACCGGAATTCCGTTCGTCGCGTTGGGCGCGCCGAAACCGCCTTGCCCCCAAAAGCCGAATCCAATTCGTCCGCTGGCGTGGTTCGTATCTGAGAACGTGGTGATATACTCAAAACCTGGATCAAAATCCGGCTGGGGCAGAAGCGCATTCCAGCCAATCACTTTCGCTTCGAAGTCGGAGTTGGTGGCCGTGATGGTCAGACGCACACGTTTGAATCCCGCTGCGTACCCAGGCCCGGGAGTTCCCGTTCCGTCCAACGGATCAGTAAAAGAAACAAACGAGTTTCCAGAAACAACTGTTAGCGGCACATCTGCGTATTTTCCGTTGACCCGCCGCTGAATACTCAATCCCAAACGTGGACGGCCAGTATCCGCACTTTCTTCTCCGCAGAGCGTAGCGCGATACCAATTGAGTTCGTCTTTGTAACGGAAGTAGAAACTGTTTCCGTCGTTATCGCCGACCGTCAGTTCGATTTGCGATACGAAATTAGATCCCCAGGATTCACTCCAAAGATTGCTGCGCACGACCACGATTGGAGTCTGGAAACTCGCTCCCGCCGCGACAAAGGTGGGATCCCCAATGAAGTTAGTATCAGTCCCCAGGCGATTATCGTTGCTGTTGTCCCAGGCACCACGGTAGCCGGGTCCAAAATCCATGACGAACAATTGCCCCGGCAAAATCGGATCGCGCTGCGTGTTCACCCACTGTGATCCTAAACCATCGGTCGCCACGATCGCTTCCGCAGTTCTCGGATCGCTGCCCCGTTGAAATTCGAGCAGGTTCGATGTTCCGTCGTTGTCCAGATCGCCCTCGGCGGTTTGGGTGAGGTTGGTGAAATACGCGACCTCCCAAGTATCGGCGAGCTTGTCGCCATCCGAATCCGCAGCAAAAGTCGCCGTTACCGAGACCGGTCGGTTCATCGCAAACACCAGGTTGGTATTGGACGATAAACTGTCTCCTGACCAGGCGATGAATATATACCCAGGGTCGGCCTGCGCTGTAACCGTGACATTGGTGCCTTGGGAAATCCATGGGCCTTGGGCCGATGTGACGGTGCCGCCCACCGAGGAGACCGCAGACAACAGATATTCCGTACGCCAATTCCAGATGATGGAGGAGAAGGTGCTAAGCGTGAATGAGATTTCACTGGCGGAACCGCTCGTCGGAACTGCTCCAACACCTGTCCAACCCGTCGAAATTTGGCGGACACCGGGTTCGGTTTGCACCAGCGAAGGAACGGTTGAAGTAACCACGGTACTTGCCGGAAAATCGTTCAGGCCGTTCGGCGGAGTGGGTGCGCCATAGGCTGAGGACACTAAAAGTCCTTCTCCCGTTAATTCCTGCACTTTGACGAAATCCACTTCCGTTCCGGCGTCGCTCGGAGTGCCTCCCGTGTTTTGGGCCCAACTGAAGATGCCGATTTTTCCTGTATCCACCGTGTTCCCGGTGATGTCGAACGGCCCGAAAAAGAAACTTTGTGCAGCCGAACTCAACGGATTGGAGATGATGACGATCTGCAATCGATTATCGCGGATGGAGGCGTTGACATCGATTGGAACACCGATGGGAGGAAGAAACGCGGCGCTGGCGAAAATCTGTTCGAAGGTGAGGTTTACATTTTTCTGAATCGAAATGCCCCGCTTAATACCCGATTGGCTGTTCTGAAAACGAAAAGCGATTCGATAGAAGTTTGTTTCATTTTGATAACGTAAAAGCATTCCGAAGCCATCATCGTCACTGGAAATAATCCGGGCCGTATAAACGTAGTTAGACCAATTGACGTCTCCGGCAACGGCGGAGGGAGCGGCAAAGTTTGTCGTGAAAGCAGTGGTGTTATCAGCGGTCCAATCACTGTTTTCGATCATCGTTCCGCGATTTCCATTAACCCCGAGTCCATTTCCCCAAATCGGCGTATTGGCGATCACCGGCACTGTCCCATCGCTTCCGCGTGGAGTAATCAGGAACGACCAATTCGTGAGCACCGTGGCGAATGGGTTTCCTGCGAGCGGAGTTGGAGTCAGGGCTGGATTCTGGATTCGAAATGCCCGGAACGTGCTGCCGCCCGCTGGATCAATGCCTGCCATCCCCCAGCTAAACATTCCCACTTGTGCGCTTGGCGATGTCGGAAGCGGCTGACTCGTCACCAGATTGTAAACCGTCGCGGCTCCGAGCGGATCATCTACTACTGTCAAGGTAAGGAGCCCATTTGCGACGGTAATGGTCACATCGAAAGGTCGGCTCTGTGTCCTCACGAATTCTCCCCCTCCACCTGCGCCCGCACCAAACAGATCCGTGATTTGCCCGTTGTTCATCCTATCCACACCCCAGTTTGAGAAGGGCCAACCCGTTCGGTTCGCTGTTTGCCGCCCGAAGTAGGCGCGGTAAAAAGTAAATTCGTTTTCGTAACCCCATATCAGACCGAAGCCGTCATTGTCGCCATCCGAGAGCCTCGCTGTGTAAGTGAAGTTGGCCGGAGCGACGGTGTCGTTAATCAACATGGTCGCGAATCGGCTGAGGGAAAAATTCGCACTGTCTGTGTAGAGATTGCTCTGTTCGGAAAACGCATCATTCGATTTGTCGTAAATCCAGAGCATCGGGCCATCGAGGTAAGTGCCGCCGGCCGGTTGTATCGCGGTCCAGCCGGGAATTCCGGTGTTAAAATCGTCTTGAAAAATTACCGGCGCTGGCGCTGCCTCCAGCCATGAACATGAGGCAAGAACGATGACCGATGATACGAATGTCCTGACCGCGCGACCGAGGGTGTGTGTGTGTTTCATAGAGGTTTGGTTGCCAGTTTTTTTGCCAACAAAAGTAAGATGGACAGATAATTTGGCATTTTCATGTCCGAGGCGTGACGCTTTGGAAACTTTTGTTTGGGATTGGCAAATGATAGTTAGCGCACCTTTTTTATTCAATACGCACTTGTCCTGAATAAACTTCGATTTTGTCCGCATGAAAAGTTACTCCATAATGCGCGCCGGGGGGGGGTGGCGGTCGTAGCCGCGCTCGTCAGAGGGTGGCGTGAGTCTCGCCTTTAAGGAACTCCACCCTCTGACGAGCGCGGCTACGACAATCATTTCAAATCATACCCAGCATGGCTTAACCTTGAAGGGCGAACTTCATTTGCTACCATCTATTTCAGCCATGAAGCGTCGCGCCTTTGACAGCAATAATTATCCGCACGTCGCCATTTGCGTGGATCAATTCCGCAGCCACGGTCGAGGGGTCATGCGTGGCATTGCAAAATACGTAGAAACCTACGGGCCGTGGTCGCTGTTTCTCGACCCAATGGCTGATAGCCGCTTTGCACTGGGTCGATCCGAAAACTGGAATGGACATGGCATTCTTACTTACATCGAAGAGCGAAAACGAGCCGCGCGTTTGCGTGATCGCGGAATTCCTACCGTTGAACTGTTCGGTTATCGCGACGATGGCATTTTGCCGGTGGTGGCTCACGATGATGGCGCGGTGGGCAAAGCTGCCGCTGAACATTTGATTGAGCGGCACTTTCGGCATTTCGCATTTTGCGGCTACTCGGATTCGCTCTGGTCCGATGTGCGGCAAAAAGGGTTCGAAAAGTTCCTGCATGTCTCCGGATGCGTTCCGCCTCGGGTTCTTCGTATTCAAAAGCCGGAAACATTGGCGCAATGGGAAACCGTCCAACAACAATTGAATGACTGGCTCTTGAATCTGCCAAAACCGGTCGGGTTGATGGCGTGCAGTGATCATCACGCCCAAAGAATCCTCGACGCCTGCCAACGCGCGCGGGTCGTCGTGCCGGAAGAAGTTGCCGTCATCGGTGTGGATAACGATGAGGAAACGTGTCGCCTCTCCAATCCGCCTTTGACCAGCGTTGTGCTCAACTCTGAACGCGTCGGCCACGAAGGCGCCGCCTTGCTCGATAAATTGATGCAAAAGCGAGTTTCCGCCACCAAACAAAAACCATTTCTGATCGCGCCGCTTGGCATTGTGACACGCCGCTCCACTGACGTTACTGCGATCAATGATCCGTTGATCGCTAATGCCACTCGAGTCATCCGCGCCAAAGCCGCGCAAGGATTGTCGGTGGACGACTTGCTCAAACAGTTCGGCACATCGCGCAGCGTTTTTTACCAACGATTTTACAACGCCCTCGGACGCTCCCCGCACTATGAAATTCTCCGCGTGCAATTGGAACGCGTGAAGAACCTGCTGGCACAAACCGACTTGCCGTTAAAAAAAATCGCCGAGATGGCCGGATTCGAGAATCCCAATTACCTGAGCGTGGCGTTCAAACGCGAAATCGGAACGACGCCTGGCAAGTATCGTGGGGAACACAAACGTTCTTAATCTTACGTAGCCGCGCTCGCCAGAGCGTGGCGCTCGCATTAGGTTTTGCCACACCACGCTCTGGCGAGCGCGGCTACCTTATAATCGCGTCTAAGGTTTTCGTCACCGTCAGCTCACTTGACCGCGCCTTTCCTTTTCGGTTACAGAAGCTTCATTCACCCGTTTACGAATAATTTTTTTTACACGTTGGTTCTGGCACTGACTTCGTTCCGCGTCTTGGCAGAGTCGAACCTTCCGATCCAGGTTTTTGAAGCCGCCGATCTTCATGGAACTTCGTTCTACGATGCCTCTTCCGGTTTCGCCAAAGCTCCGAGCGCGCTGACTTTGAGCGGTCCGTTTGCAAGCAAACTGACGGTGATCTCCGAGCCGGAAAGACGCGGCGGACTTTTGGAATGGAATTCTGCTCAAGGCGGCGATTGGAAATTACTGATCGCCAGTCCCGGTTGGGGTCGAAGAGACATCAGCCTTTTGCACCATCTCGAATTCTCTGTGAATGCGCCCACGCCGATTCCGGCAATGAACCTCCCAAAAGTCCATTTGGAAAGCAGCTTGAACTTCACTTCCGCGACCGTGGAATTGGGGAAATTTCTCACGAATGGCGTGGATGCAGATGCCGAGAAGGAACAGAAAATACGAATTCCACTAAGCGCGTTCCAGCCGTATGGAAGTTTCACACTTTCGCAATTCAAAGCTGTTGTCTTCAGCCAGGGTGCGTCGGACAACCAACCGCACGTTTTACTTTTTGATCACTTATGCGTCGTTTCCACCAATCGTGTCGGAAACACAAACCCGCCGACGACCCCGCGAAATCTCGTGGTTCGCACGGGCGACCGCAGCGTCGCTCTGCACTGGGATATTCAAAGTGAAGAGAATCTTAAGGGATATTATATCTCCCGTGCTCCAGCGGTTGGCGGACCTTTCACCCGCATTTCTTCCGTTCCC
>JBBQAX010000077.1:0-15286 GCA_038316905.1 Verrucomicrobiota bacterium
AGCCCGAGGCTACAAGTCCACCCAATACCTCATCACCATGCTCTACTTCGTCGCCGGAAAATTAAACCTCCCCAGTGCTATCCACTGAAAACGTCGAAGAACCAATAATAATGACCTGGCGGAACCCACCTGAAATAGGGAGACCTTAACACTGTCCAGCAAACCTTGCTTTTTGTCGGCAAAGACCGAATGCCGTGTAGCACTTTTTTAAAGAAACGACTCATTTTCCAAGAAAGCTACTTCGACCCAATCTTGGCAATCAAAGGAAATCATGTCCGACCGCAAAAATCCGCGGCATCCAACCTGGTGGCGCGTGCGTGATTATGTATTATTCGCGGCGAATCCTTTTGGGCTGCACGATTTCGAGAAAAAATCCAAAGACAAAGGTGACCTAGTGGTTCCCGCTGGAAAGAGCGTCACATTCCGTTATCGGCTGCTATTGCAGGAAGGAGACGAGAAACAAGGTGAGGTGCAAAAATACTACGACAAGTTTGCAAGGGAGTAATGGCACTCAACAATCACGAACACTTGTGCTTTCAAACCGCAGGCTTGCGAGCCGGGACTTTTGCAATGGACCAATATTCGCAGATTACTTTGACCAACCCACAGAGATTGGCGTGCAAAGTGGGTTTAACAAAATAGGTGTTGGCAGCAAGCTCATAAGCGCGGGCAATCTCCCGCTCGTTCACTGAGGAAGTCAAAACCAACGTTGGCACCACACGATGCTCAGGATTCTTTTTAAACCATTCTAAAAAGCCGATACCGGTGGTCTTCGGAAGGTTCAGGTCAATGATCAAAAGCGTGGGGAGAGGGTGCTCAATGCGATTCGCGTAAACGCCTTTTCCGGTAAAATAATCAATCGCAGTCTCGGCATCAGGGACAAAATGAAGCGGAGCCGTCACACCACAACGAGCGAAGGCGTCCTGCAGCAATCCAACATCAGTTTCGTTATTTTCCAGAATCAATATTCTCATCAGACACAGTCAATGTTCTGTTGCACCTTAAGAAAAAGCGGTTGCAATCGGAAAGCTTTTTTGCGGTCAACCTCCTCCAGGCTGCAGTTGGAAATTAAAAATCCCCCGTTGAAACCTTTCAACGGGGGATGCTTGGCCGTGTTTAATTCAAGATCAGATTAGTCTGGGACGAGGGCATTTTGCCTTCATACAACAAATCGAGCACCTGTTCGCGGGTCAAAGTTTCGTGTAGGAGCAAAGCCTGCGCGAGCTTGTGGGTGTTGTCTTTCTCCCGTTGCACCAGCGACAACGCCTCCTTGTCAGCAGACTCCAACAACCGATTAATTTCCACTTCGGCGTCCTGCTGTTCGGATTGATAATAAAGTTTTTCTCCCATTCCCCAGTCATGAATCATTTGTCGCGCAACTTTCTTGGCGGTATCCAAATCGCCGTGCGCTCCGTTTGTGGTTGCGCCGTAGAAAACTTTCTCCGCCGCGCGACCGCCCATCAGCACCACCATTTGTTCCAGCAAAAAGGTTTTACTGTGAATGTTCTGATCCTCAATCGGAAGCAACGTCGTCACGCCCAGCGCCTGGCCGCGTGGAATAATACTGACTTTGTAAAGCGGTGGTAAAAGAGCTTTGTGCAGATTGATAATCGTGTGACCCGCTTCATGATAAGCCACCATTTCGCGCTCTTCCTTTTTCAGCACCATCGATTTGCGTTCTTTGCCCCAACGCACCTTGTCGCGCGATTCTTCCAGTTCAGAAAGCCCAATGTCGTCGCGGTTCTTTTGCGCGCAAAGAATTGCTGCTTCGTTGATGATGCTCGCCAGATCAGCCCCAGACAGGTCAGGCGTTGTCTGCGCAATGAGATCTAAAGTTTTTTCCTTGTCCTGAATCGGTTTCGTTTTTGTGTGGCTCGCGAGAATGGCGCGACGTCCCTTTCGATCCGGCAATGGCACATGAACTTTGCGATCGAAACGGCCAGGACGAACGAGTGCATCGTCCAAATCTTCCGGTCGATTCGTCGCGCCGAGCACCACAATTCCGTCACTCGCCTCAAAACCATCCATCGCTGCGAGCAAAGCGTTGTTCGTTTGCTGCATCTCGCCGTGTCCATCCATCTTGCGCTTCTTCGCGAGACAATCGATTTCGTCAATAAAGATGATCGCGGGTTTGTGTTTCGCGGCTTGTTTGAAAATTTCGCGGATTCGTTTTGCGCCAACACCCACAAACACTTCGTTAAAATCACTTCCATGCGCGCTGAAGAAATTTGCTTCTGCTTCGCCCGCGATTGCTTTGGCCAACATGGTTTTGCCAGTTCCCGGGGGCCCAATCAGCAGGACACCTTTCGGCAAAGTGCCGCCAAGCTTTTTATATTTCTTCGGGCATTTAAGAAAATCGACAATTTCCTGAACTTCGCTTTTGGCTTCCTCCACGCCCGCGACGTCAATGAACCGAGTGTCAGGCCGATGTTTGATGCGATGACCTTTTTTGCTTTTACCAATATTGGTTTGGTAAACGAGCATTCCAATGACAAGCCCACCAATTAAGATTGGCGGCAGCACGTTCAAGAAAATCGTGGAAGCGCCTTTGCCGGGAATTTGAATTTTCACATCGGACTTCTCCAGCAACGCGGTGGTTTGCGCTTCATCGAGATGGGTAGTGATTTTAAATTTCGAAACCTTGGCTCCTGAATTCTCAGCACCTTCAACCAGAAATATTCCCGCGTACGGTGTGGGTAAAACTTTGGCAGAAACGATCGCGTCGCCTTTCATCAAAGAGTGGAGCTTCGCGCGGGTAATCTCCTTCGACGGAATCGAAAATGAGTAAAATAAAATAGCCATCACGCCCAGAAGGGTTAGTGAAATGCCGAGGATTAATCGTGAGTTTTTTGACATGGTAAAATTGCCGTCTCTGCTAAAGCGAAATGAAAAATGGTATTCTGCCTCCTAAAGCCAAACACCTCTTCCTTGCGCCCAAAAGGCATCATTCTCTGTGCCAGTGACAGTTGATCTTTGAAATGAATTTCAAAAACTTCAACTCGCTGCGATGGCTCACGTTGTTGTCGTTCAGATTCCCAAAAGTTTCATCTGACACGGTTCGTTTTCCCAAACCTCGCCTTCCAAAATTGCCCCAGACCGGGACACCTGTTTCCAAAATTTGGCAATCCAGGTCAAAAGGGCAGGTGTGGAGAACAGTCAGATTTCCACCTAGACGCTTTACGACGCCGTGTTAGTCTATCGCCCTATGTCATCGCACGCGCCCAGCGCGCCACAGAAGATTAATCTACGCCGACCCGACGTCATGGAAGCAGTGCAAGCGCAAGTGCTCTCCCATTACCGCAGCGAACTCGTCGATCGCATTCGCGCCAAGGGTCATGTGCTTTCTGCAGACGGGCTGCTTACCGTCAAACTCGCGAAGGAATTCGGCTTTTGTTACGGCGTCGAACGGGCCATTGATCTCGCTTACGCAGCACGAAAAGTTTTTGTCGATCAACCCATTTATATTCTCGGCGAAATCATCCACAACCCGGAGGTCAACGATCAAATCCAGGCGATGGGAATCAAGTTTTTGTCCGGAAAAGAAAAGAATGCGGACATCGAGGACTTAAAAAAAGACGACGTCGTCATCATTCCTGCCTTCGGGACCGAAGTCGCCATGCGTCGCAAACTTGAAGAAAAAGGGTGTCGGTTCGTGGACACCACTTGCGGCGACGTGATGAGTGTTTGGAAACGGGTGCGCCAATATTCCAAGGAAGCGGTGACGAGCATCATTCACGGGAAAGCGCGTCACGAAGAAACGAAAGCCACCACCTCGCAAGCCACCGCCTACGGAACTGGGCATTATCTGGTGGTATTCACGTTGGCTGAGACTGATGCGGTGTGTGATTACATTCTGAACGGCGGCGATAAACAGGAATTTTTAGCCAAATTTAAGGGCGCCTGTTCTGAAGGTTTTGATCCTGACTTGCACTTGGTCGCGGTGGGGGTTGCCAATCAAACCACGATGTTGCGCGGGGAAACGGAAGAGGTTCAACGTCGTTTCAAAAACGCCATGATCACCAAGTATGGCGAAGCGGAAGTGGACAAACATTTTCGTTTCTTCGATACGATTTGCGGCGCCACCCAGGATCGTCAGGACGCTTTGGAAAAGTTGCTACGCGAGCCGATGGATTTTCTGGTCGTCATTGGCGGGTACAATTCTTCAAACACCTCTCATCTCGCGGAAATGGGCGAAGCGAAATTGCCTACGTATTTCATCAAGAACGCGGCGATGATGGTTTCTGACACAGTGATTCGTCATTGGAACCAGCACACGCTTGAAGAAGTCGAAACCGCAAATTGGCTGCCGCCCGGGAAAATCACTGTCGGCATCACCGCAGGCGCTTCCTGCCCGAACAATTTAATTGAGGACGCGATCCGACGGTTGTTTGATTTGCGCGGAGTTTCCGTCAAGGAACTTTTGGCGAATTGATCCAACTCCCCCTGTTAACTCAGCACCAATATGCCTATCACACGCATTCAGCTTGAAGAGCGCGAACGCCAGACTCTTGCACCTTACGCGCAATTCAGCGCCGACACTCGCGGCCGCATTTATAAGGAAGAACCTCCCGAATGGCGCACGCAATATCAGCGCGACCGTGATCGGGTCATTCATTCCCGTGCGTTTCGCCGTCTCGAATATAAAACCCAAGTTTTCCTCAATGGCAGCGGCGATCATCTTCGCACTCGCTTGACGCACACCATGGAAGTCGCTGCGATTTCCCGGAACATTTCCCGCGCGCTCCAGTTGAATGAAGATTTGTGCGAGACCATCGCCCTCGCCCACGATTTGGGTCACTCACCTTTCGGCCATAAAGGCGAAGTTGTTCTGAACAAGTTGATGAAGGTGCACGGCGGCTTTGAACACAACCGTCAGAGTTTGCGTATCGTCGAACAACTCGAACAAAAGTACCCGCGCTTTCAAGGGTTGAATCTTTCGTGGGAAGTTCGCGAAGGCTTGGTCAAGCACTACACAACCTACGATCACCCGAGCAAACGCGCCGACTTCGACGCAAAATCCTCTTCACTCGAAGCGCAAGTCGCAAACCTTGCGGACGAAATCACGTATTACAGCCACGACCTGGATGACGGTCTCGATTCCGGTTTGTTGTCGGAGAAACAGTTGCGGAAAGACATTCGTTTGTGGAACCAAGCGGATCGTGCCGTGAAAAAGGAATATGGCGATTTACCGGATGAATCCCGACGCTATTTTATCATTCGTGTCTTGATCGATGGACATGTCAAAGATGTTGTGGAAACCACCGAGAAATTGATTCTGGCTGCTGGCGTCAAATCCGCCGATGAGGTGCGACTTCAATCGCGGCCTTTGGTTCGCTACAGCGCCAGGCGCAAGGAACTGAATTTGGAATTGCGCGATTATTTGTATCAAAATCTTTATTACAATCCCGTCGTCCACGAACCAAATTTGCGCGCCGTGAGAATGCTGGAAGAAGTCTTTCGTTATTTCCTTAAGCACCCGGAACAAATGGGCGAACGCGCCAAAAAACGTGCACGCAAAGAAGGCTGGCATCGCGCCATCTGCGATTATCTCTCCGGGATGACCGATCGTTATACCATTCAGGAACATCATCGCTTGTTTGGTCTGAAGATATAATCCGCCTCTATCCCGTCGCGCACTTCTTATGCATTCGAAATTCATGGAAAAAGCGATTCGCATTTCGCAACAAACGATGCGCGCTGGAAAAGGCGGTCCGTTCGGTGCCGTGATCGTTCGTAAAGGAAAAATTATCGCAACAGGAAATAACCAGGTGACCTCGACGAATGATCCCACCGCACATGCTGAGATTGTCGCCATTCGTGAAGCCTGCAAAAAGCTGAAGACGTTTCAATTGGACGATTGCGAATTGTACACGAGCTGCGAACCGTGTCCGATGTGTCTCTCCGCCATTTACTGGTCCCGCCTCAAACGAATTTATTTTGCCAACACTCGCGAGGACGCCGCTCGAATCGGTTTCGATGACGATTTTATTTATCAGGAAATTCCGTTGCCGTTGAAGAAGCGGAAGATTCCGATAAAGCAGTTATTGCACAAGAAGGCATTGCTCACCTTTGACGAATGGCGCGAAAAGCCCGACAAAGTTCTCTACTAAATCTAACCAGCATTCTCCAGCGGCATGGCGGAAATTTCCAACATGCGTTCGATCGGCAACCGCGCACGGCGAATGATTTCTTCGCTCAATTCGATGCGCGGATTCAGATCCATCATGCAGTCGTAAAGTTTTTCGAGTGTATTCATCTTCATGAATTTACACTCGTTGCAGCGGCAATTTCCGACCGGTGCCGGAATAAACTTCTTGTCGGGACATTCTTTTTTCAACCGATGAATCATCCCAGCCTCCGTCGCAATGATGATCGCTTTTGCGGGACTGCGTTTGCAGTAATCGACCATCTTTTCCGTGGAACAAACTTCGTCAGCGAGCATTCGAACGGCTTTCAAACATTCAGGATGCGCGACGAGCGGCGCGTCTGGATATTGCTGGCGTATGCGGACAATTCCGGCGTGCGTGAATTCGACGTGAGCATAACAACTACCCCGCCAAAGCGTCATCGGGCGACCGGTTTGTTCCATGACCCACGCACCCAGATTTTCATCAGGGACGAATAATAAATCCCGATCTTTCGGCGCGGCATTCACGATCTTCACCGCGTTGCCGCTGGTGCAAATCACATCACTCAACGCTTTCACCTCCGCGCTGCAATTGATGTAAGTGACGGTGTAAAAATTTGGATTGGTATCCTGCAACGCTTTGAGTTTTGGAGCAGGACAGCTTTCCTCCAGTGAACAACCAGCATCCTTGTCCGGCAGAATAACAATCTTGTTTGGGTTCAGGATTTTCGCCGTCTCTGCCATGAAATGAACGCCACAAAACACAATCACGTCCGCGCTAGTTTTGGCCGCTTGTTGGGAAAGCCCAAGGGAATCGCCGACGAAATCAGCCACGTCTTGAATCTCTGGAACCTGATAATTATGAGCCAGAATGATGGCGTTCAGCTCCTTTTTCCGCGCCAGAATATCGCGGGAAAGCGCATCAAGTCTTTCGGGCGGCAACGGTTTGCGCGTCACGAAATCGTAATCACTGCGGGGCTGAATTTCGGTCACATCGATCATGGAAGGAGCGTAATCGTGGTCAGAATCGGTCGCAACAATTACGTGAATCGAACGCGCTTTTGGGCATGATTGAAAAGTAATCAGGCATCGGGAATTTTCGACTGCGGAGACATGTCTCCGCTTTGGCTGCACGGTGGGAAAGTGCCGGAATCTTTTCTTTTTGCGACCGTGCAGGAAAAGCGACGCCATGCCGTCGCACTCCATAGATTCCACTATACCTTGTCTCACCCTCTTTTATTTACACGGGGATTTTAACTTCGCGTAATATGGCGCGAGTCATTGCCTACGTAAAAAAGGCCGGAGAAAAATTCTCCGGCCTCGTGTGCATTTAATTTAACTTACGAACAACCGAGGCTTTCGCCGCAATTCAAGCATTTGTAACACGCTCCATTGCGAACCGCGACGTGGCCGCAGCTCGGGCACGTGGGCGCATCCAGTTGATTGACGAAACCGGTCGAAGTGGCTTTTCCATGACCGTTTCCGTTCGCGAGACTTTTGAGCGATGGCAATGGAATGATCTCGGTTTCTTCGGACAAAGGAAGATCCGGCACTGGACGATTGATCTTCTTCTTCATCTCTTCGACGAGACCCGGCATGACCAGTTCAGGCTGGTTCGTCAGCATCGAATTCGCTTCGCGATAGCCAGGAATAAAGTTAAACGCCAGCCAGCGGAACACGTAATCAATGATCGATGCTGCATTCCGAATTTCCGGATTCTTGGTGAAGCCGGATGGTTCGAAACGTTGATGCGCAAATTTCCTGAGGAGCGCTTCAAGCGGCACGCCGTACTGAAACGCCATGCTCGTCAACGTCCCGATGCTGTCCATCAAACCGCCAATGGTGGAACCTTCCTTCGCCATCGTGATGAATAATTCGCCGGGTTGGCCATCTTCAAACAAGCCGACGGTCAGATAACCTTCGTGACCGGCAATATCGAATTTGTGAGTCACAGCTGAGCGAGTGTCGGGCAAACGACGACGCAACGGTTGACCCGCCACTTCCCGCAATTTCGCGATCTCACTTTCGAGTTCTTTGACGCGGGCATTTTCTGGTTCGGTGTTTCCGCCGCGTTCGTTGGTTCGCTTAGTGTTGAGCGGTTGTGAACGTTTCGATCCGTCGCGATAAATCGCCACGCATTTCAAGCCCATTTTCCACGCTTCAATGTAAGTGTTGCGAATGTCGGCTACGGTTGCTTCGTTCGGAAGATTGACGGTTTTGGAAATCGCACCGCTGATGAACGGTTGAGTTGCGCCCATCATTTTCAAATGCGCCATGTAACCAATGCTGCGTTTACCTTTGGCGGCTTTAAATGCGCAATCAAACGTGGCGAGATGTTCCGGCTTCAATCCGCTCGCGATCGTTGCGCCATTTTCGTTGACGTCTTCAATCGTGTCGTGTTTCTCGATGTGCGCCAGGATCGCTGCAATTTGATTCTCGGAATAATTGAGACGGCGCAATGCGTCCCCTACTCCGCGATTTACCATTTTCAACATGCCGCCGCCCGCGAGCAGTTTGTATTTCACCAGGGCAATGTCGGGTTCAACACCAGTCGTGTCGCAGTCCATGAGGAACGCAATGGTTCCGGTCGGCGCGAGCACAGTGACTTGCGCATTGCGATAGCCCGCTTCTTTGCCGCGGGCCAGAGCGCGATCCCAACACTGACGCGCTTCGTCTTTGAGATAGGTAAATTCTTTGCTCGGCTGGATTTGTTCAACCGCTTCACGATGCAATTTGATGACGCCAAGCATCGATTCGATGTTATTCTTCGCGACGGTTTTCTCGACGCCCGAACAACGGGAATCTTCATAACCGGCGAATGCGCCCATGACCTTCGCGATCGCCGACGATTGCTCGTAGGAATGCCCCGTCATCACGGAAGTAATCGCACCGGCCAGCGCACGACCTTCATCCGAATCGTAAGGGAAACCGTAGCTCATGATGAGCGAACCGAGGTTTGCAAACCCAAGTCCGAGCGTGCGAAAAACGTGAGAGTTTTCCGCAATTTCCTTGGTCGGATAACTTGCCTGATCCACAACAATTTCCTGAGCGGTAATAAACACACGCACCGCAGCCTTGAATCGTTCAATGTCAAACACGCCATCTTCGCGTTTGAACTTCATCAAATTCAGCGACGCAAGATTGCACGCCGTATTGTTCAAGAAAACATACTCGCTGCACGGATTCGTGGAGTGAATCGGTTCGGTCCCTTTGCACGTGTGCCATTTCTGAATCGCCCCGTCGTATTGCATTCCAGGATCGCCGCAGATCCACGTTCCTTGGGCAATTTTATCCAGCAACGTGCTTGCATCTTTTTTCTCCAGCGGTTTATTGCCGGTCACGGTGCGAGTCCACCATTCTTTGCCACTAAGCGCGGCGTTCATGAATTCGTCACTCGCGCGCACCGAAAGATTTTCATTCTGGTACATCACGCTGCCGTAAGCATCGCCGTTGTAGGAACCGTCGTATCCCTGCTCGATCAACGCCCATGCCTTCTTTTCTTCTTTCTGCTTCGCGTCGATAAATTCTTCAATATCACCGTGATGATCGCGAAGCGTATTCATCTTCGCTGCTCGACGGGTTTTGCCGCCTGACTTCACCACGTTCGCAACCTGATCGTAAACTTTCAGAAAACTCATCGGTCCACTCGGACGTCCGCCACCGCTCAATTTTTCCCTGCTGGAACGAATCGGAGACAAATCAGTGCCGGTGCCAGAACCATACTTGAAGAGCATCGCTTCGCTGTAAGCCAGGCGCATGATGTCTTCCATGTTGTCCTGCACCGATTGAATGAAGCACGCGCTGCCCTGCGGATATTCGTATTGCGTCGGCGCGCGTTCGGCTTGTTTGGTCTTGCGATTGTAGAACCAATTTCCTTTTGCGGAATTTTTGCCGACACCGTATTGATGAAAAAGTCCGATGTTAAACCAAACCGGCGAATTGAATGCGCCACATTGATTCACGCAAAGCCACGTCATCTCGTCGTAGAAAACTTCGCCGTCTTCCTTGCTGAAATAGCCGTCCGCGATGCCCCAATCCGCAATTGTCCGGCAAACGCGATGAATGAGTTGCTTCACGGAAGTTTCGCGCTCGGGCGTATTCTGTTCGCCGTAAAAATATTTGGAGACGACAACCTTCGTCGCAAGCACCGACCAGGATTTCGGCACTTCGACATTTTCCTGTTTGAAAATAACTTTGCCGGAATCGTCAGTAATTTCCGCCGTTCTTTTCTCCCATTCGATCTGATCAAACGGTTTAACTTTCGCGTCGCTAAAAATACGTTCCAATTTCACTGTTTTTTTGGAAGAGCTAGAGCGATTTGAGCCGGACTTGCGGCCGGAAACAGTTGCGCCACGGCGCATGTTGGACTTGGCGGAGGAGACGACTTGATCGCGAGCGTCAATCATAGTTTTGTTCGATAAAGATTAGGAATTTGCGGTTTTTACACTGACCGGGACCACCTTGGACCGGAACACGATTTCACCCCTTTTTCGGCAGCAGTTAGACTTTTTGGTATTAATCCAAATACCCCATAGATTGGGAGCGGACAGAACCCTAGAACCACATATAGTGGTTTCAAGATTTTTTTCCTAAAAAAGTTATCGACTCGAAATTCACTGAAGAAAACCTCAAAAAAGCCCCAAAAAGCACGGAACTTCCGCAGAAATATTTTCCGCGAAAGTTTGTGATGTGAACAACTTATTTGCGGTTTTTATCCGCGCTGCGGGGAGCTGAACTCCATTTGCGCTTCGGCTCAATGGTTTTTGGACGCGGTTTGGGAACAAGTTGAATAAAGCAGCCTTCGTAACCGAATGCCTTGCGCATTTCCCCGGCTAAATATTTTGCGTATTGATCGGAGAAAACGTCGTCGCGATTCACGAATAGCAGAAACGTCGGCGGCGCTTGCCGAACCTGGGTTGCGTAGAAAAATTTCAAACGATGTCCACCCGCGCTGATCGGTTGTTTGCGAATGACGGCATCGTTCAACGTGCGATTTAAAATGCCTGTGGGAACTTTCTGTTCGAGCTGAGCAGCGACATAACGAATCGATTCAAGCAAACGTTCGAGATGAAATCCCGATTTCGCTGACGTGAAAATCACTGGCGCGTAATCGAGAAAAAACAATTGTCCCTGCACCCACTCCGCAAATTCCGTCAGCGTGGTTAAACGCTTGGTAGTGTCGTCACGAACTTTCTTTTTTCCGCGTCGCTCAATTTCTTCTTCGCGGCGTTCGGCAACTTTTTCTGCAACCAAATCCCATTTGTTGACGACGACGATGCACGCCTTCTTTTCTTCGATAATCTTTCCGGCGACTTTTTTATCCTGCGCGGTAATTCCCGCCTCGGCGTCCACGACAAACACGACGATGTCGCTGCGCCCGATAGATTCATCCGTCCGGTTGACGCTATAGAATTCGACCGAATCACTGACGTGCCGTTGATGCCGGACGCCCGCCGTATCGATCAAAACGAACTTCTGTCGCACGCCTTCCGTTTCAACTTCAAAGGGCACATCCACCGCGTCACGCGTCGTTCCTGGGATAGCGCTGACAATCACGCGCTCAGACTTGGTCAGCGCATTGATGATGGAAGATTTTCCAACATTCGGACGACCGACAATCGCGAGTTTCAAAATTCCGCGTTCCGGTTTTTCTTCCCCCGACTCCTTTCCGGCATCCTCTTTTTGAACTTCCATCGGCGGCAGGAATGCGACGGCTGCATCCATCAATGCTTCAATTCCTTCGCCATGAATTGCCGTGACTGGAAAAATTTTCTCAAAACCGAGCTGCGTAAACTCGTCGGCTCCTGCTTCCGCGCGAAACGTGTCCACCTTATTGACCGCAACCAGAATGGGTTTTTTGGATTTGCGTAAACGTTCGGAAACTTCGCGGTCGAGTGGCACCACTCCCTCCTGCACGTTGACGACGAGAATAATTGCGCTGGCGGCTTCGATGGCGAGTTCGACCTGTTCCAAGGCGGCTTGCGTGATGATGTCGTGCGCTTTCTCGCCGCGGAGCAATCCGATTCCGCCAGTGTCCACTAGCGTAAAAGGGCGGCCATGCCATTCGGCTTCCACGCTGATACGGTCGCGCGTGACACCCGGTTCATCGTGAACAATCGCAATTCGTTTCCCGACAATTCGGTTGAACAAAGCTGACTTGCCGACATTCGGCCGACCCACAATCGCGATTAAAGACATGCCGCTAAGATGAGGCAGACACCGCCATTGAGAAAGAGGATTTTGGAAAATTGAACGTAGCCGCGCTCGCCAGAGCGTGGCGTGAAGCCGAAATTAAAACTCACGCGACCCTCAGGCGAGCGCGGCTACAAGTCACAACTATTGCTTTTCGTATTCGCCTTTGTTCACGCGTTTCATGACGGTAAACCCGGCTTTTTTTGCGTCGGAAATGGAAAGCGGTTTTAACTTTATCGGCGAAGTGAAACTGGAAAGAAGTTTGCGCACCGGCTTTTTGCACGCCGGACATTTAGTCAATTCCGGGGCGGTAATCGGACGGCGCAGCGTGAATTTTCCCCCGCACGCTCTGCAATCGCCTTCGCACAATTCGTATTCGTAAAACGGCATGACTCAAAATCCGAGACTCCGCCCTGAAGTCAAATCTTCCCTCGCCCGGGGAGCGTTGGAAAAATATTTATTTAACCGGTTCGGGGGATTTTTTTTTTTAGGGAAAGGATTGAAGTTGATGTTCCAGAAACAAGGAATTTTATTCCACAAACCACCAAGAACTTTTCATCTGACCTGCTGGAGTTAATGCCCAGAGCGTTTTGAAGTTGACTCGTTCTACGTGCCCGTCTGCCGCAGTGACATTGGCTCCTTTGCTATGAACGGTGGGGCGTCCCCAATTGTAGGCATAACCATAATTATCCATGGAGTCATCTGGGCTGACGCCATCGAGATTCAGTGTGAATTTGTAACCAGAATAGATCGGCGAGTAAACGTAGTGGGAAATTGTATCCATATAGATCATGGATTGCGCAGGTCGTTTAAAACGTGAATACGGCATGGCTGGAACCGAGTTTCCATAATAAAATGGCGCTGGAACTCCTTTATAAGTTCCGTATTGGACCGGCACCCCGAATGCACCGAAATTGCAGCCAATATATGTATTCCAATTTGTTCCGCTGGGGCCTGAAGAAAAATCAGCCGGCCCGGAACGCCCACCCGGGCAGCGGCGAAGCGCATCCAGAAAAAGAGGGTCTGTGTTAAATATTCCACCCGTGTAATCCTTCTTGGCCACGAACGGCGCGAGGAGCTGGAACCAAAACGGTTTGGTTAAACTATTGTCCTGACTGAAAAGCGGGAAGCGATCTTTGTAATCCGACGAATACATGACAGTGGCGTAGGCCCAGTTTTTCATGTTGTTCGCGCACGTGACGGTGTGGGCTTTTGCTTTCGCTTTGGCTAACGCGGGCAGGAGCAATCCCGCGAGGATGGCGATGATCGCGATGACCACCAAAAGTTCGATCAACGTAAATGCCTTGGAAACATTTCCACGCGCTTTAGAAAAATACGTTTTCATTTGGTTCCTCTCAATTGTTCAAAACTTCTGAGTCAACGTTTCTCGAACCCTGACCCAGCCCCGGCATTGTCATTTTGTTATGGTGTCACAACTCGATAAAACCGGATCGGAAAGTTCGTCGAGTTCAAATCCGTAAATGAGAAAGATCCTTCGACAAAAGTTCCGCTGGCCACTTCCATCCAGCCCAACGGATTGCCCAGATCGGTGGTCGCATCGATACGATAGGTTGCGTTCGTTGCCGTGGATGTGCCGCTCAATTGAAACGTTCCGTCAGGATTATAACTGAAGGTGCTGACTTGAATGCTGGTGCCGCCCACGACGCGCAACGTCCCGTCAATTTGGAGTTGGGTTGTGTCCCACGTTAAACCGCCCGCCAGAACCGGGAGATCAAATGCGTCAAATACGCCAGCGTAAGTCGCCGCGCTGAACAGTTGGAAAATTTCTCCGCCAACGACCGACCCGGCCAGCGTTACCTTGAGAGTTCCGGCATTTATCTGGTCCACGACTCCTTGCACTTTGTCCGAGGTCACCGCGCCGTTGGTTGCGGTCGCGTCGAATAGCGCGATGCTGCCTGCGTTCAAGGTCAGGTTGCTGTTGAGCGTCAGTGTGCCGATGGAACCAACGGAAGCACCCGGCGAAAGGGTTGCGCCCGATGACACGATGACGGCGGTGGCAATCTGACCCGTTCCACCGAGAGTGCCGCCATTGACTTGAACTTTGTTATTCGCGGAAACACCTGCGGGAATGATTGAACCGTTCACCAGCAAAGTTCCATCGCTGATCGTGGTGTGTCCGTTGTGCGTGTTGTTGCCCCACAACGTCCAGGTGCCGAGGCCGTTCTTCGTTAAATTATTGGTGGGTTGCGATGCGCCAGAGGGCAATCCCATCGGAAAACCATTGATGACTTCGCCATCAGCATCGCCCCGCAACCAATAACTGCGCGTCGCAGAAAGTCCATTCGTCAATGGGCCGGAGAGGATGAGCTTGCCTGCATCAGAGCGGAACACCCAATCCGAACCGCCGCTGAGGAATTCGATTCGTCCCGCCAGAGTATTGGTTCCACTGACGTTGATGATGTTGGCGGGTTGGAGAAGTGCGCCTCCCTTACAATTCAGTTGCAATGTGTTGGTCACGGTAATGTCGTTCACGAGTTCCAAGGCGGCACCGGCATTCGCGCCGATCAACATCGCCCCGGTTCCCAAAGCGTCGGGATGGCTGATCCGAACCGGCCCAAAGCTGGAGACGGACAGGCCACTGTGCGAGTTCGCGTGGTCGATGATCACGCGGCCTAAACCAAATCCCAGATAAAATTGGCCGGAGCCATAAAGGACGGAGTCAAAGTCATAATCATCGGAACGATTGACGTAGAGAATCGATGTGGATGCAGCCGCCAAGTTCACCGGATTGTTGGTGATGGCCGGGGCGGCAACGTGACCGAAAGCGCCTCCCGCACCACCCGCAGTCGCACCGATATAGAGAATGCCGCCTTCAATATTGATATTTCCTGAGCCAAGCCCGCTGCCAGTTGAGTTGGTGACACTGATTCGTCCGGCATTCGTAATCAACGTGCCTCCGGTAAAAACATTCCCGCCCGCCAGAGTCAACATGCCGGTATTGGCTTT
>JBBQAX010000078.1:0-15187 GCA_038316905.1 Verrucomicrobiota bacterium
CTCCACGCCAGACTCAAAAAGGCGGGCACCGCCTGGCTGCGCCCCCACGCCGATCAAATCGCTCACCTCCGTGTCCTCAGAGCCAACCACCAATGGGAATCTTTCTGGAATTAATCTCACCCACTTTTAATCACACCCAAATCACATCCCCCGCCAACCGAAAGCTTGACCGCTTTCGCCTGATTCGGCATAAGACGTTGCCTGATTCCGAGATGCAAAAGTTCCTGACCATATTATTACTCTTCGCCTCGTGTTTGATTTCGAGTTTGCGGGCGGATACGGAATTTGTCACCACCCACAGTTTGTCCAAACAATTTGTCGTTTACGGTCCGAAAACGGCTCCCCTCCAGCGCGGCCAACGAATTCCGCTTGATCCCGCGTTGCTGGCCGTTTCCTGTGAGCGAATCAAACAGACGTTGCTCTCCGAGTTAGGCAGCGCTTCGCAGGGGCAACTGATTTCTCAGAACCATAGTGCTGGCAAAATTTATGTGGTGATCCATCCAAACGCCCGGCAATCGATGGTGATCACGCCGATTCGCCAGTCGCGGAGTTTCAACTACCGGATTGATCTGCCGAACGAAATTGATCCGGCCCATCTCATTGAAGCGGTGACGCAGGCAACATTGCTCGAACTGGTGAATCGCAAATCGCCCGAAAACTTCACACAGATTCCTCGCTGGCTTGCGCAAGGGCTGGCAGCGCAGGTGCAATCGGTTTCACCTGAGACTATCATTCTGCAACGCGATTTGCATGTTTCTGGAGAGATCAAGAGGGTCAATCCGATGGCGAAAATTCGGCAGGACCTACAGAATTATGAGCCGTTGACATTCGAGGAACTCAGTTGGCCAGACGAATTGCCTCGATCACGCACCGGAGCGTTTGAAGCGTGCTCCCATTTGTTCGCCAGTGAGCTGTTGAACTTAAAGAAAGGCGACGCCTGTCTGCGCGAATTCCTCGCTGAGCTGCCAAAGCATTTGAACTGGCAGGTCGCTTTTCTGAGCGCTTACCAACCGCACTTTAAAACCTTGGTGGATGTCGAAAAATGGTGGGGGCTGCGGATCGTCAATTTGACGGGGCGCGATGCAGCGCAGCGATGGTCTCGAGAACAGTCGTTGGAGCGGATCGACGCGGCATTGCGGGTTCCCGTGAAAGTCCACTCCACTAAAACGATGCCGGATCGCACGGAACTCCCCTTCCAGGAAATCATCTCGCAATGGGAACCGGCCCAGCAAAAAGCGGCCCTCTCAAAAGCGGTTGGTCAAATTCACGTGTTACGACCGCGAGTGCAGCCCGAGTTTGCTTCTCTGCTGGATAACTACCGGGTCACGCTCGAAACGTATTTGCAACGCGGCGAAAAGGCTGGCTTCTTTCGTCGCATTTTTTCCCGCGACGATTTAACTGAAACGAGAAAAGCGACTGAGATTCAGCTCGATTCATTGGATAAACTCCGTTCGGAGATGAGGAAAAAAGCGAAAACCAGCACCCGTGAACAAGCGATGTTGAGCGCGCTTGAAGTTGCTGGTCAGACCTCTGGCCCCTCCAGCAAGCAGTAAAAAAAATCCCGTTCTCACCACGCACTAAGGCTTTTACCCATCCATTTCGCAGCTTCCACCTTGGTTGACAGGCTCTTCCTTCGCCGGAACTTTTATTTCAGGAGAAATCTATTCTAAAATTAACAACAAGGAGATCCTCATGCTTAAAATCCAATCACTCAAATTCATGTTCGTCGCGCCCCTGATCCTAGCTTTGGTCGCGTGCGAAAATCTACCGGGAGAACGAAACACGCAGGGCGCAGTTATTGGAGGAGCCGCGGGTGCCGCCGCTGGAGCTGCCATCTCAAAGGACAACAAGTTGTTGGGCGCTTTAATCGGTGGAGCTCTGGGTGCGGGAGGTGGCTATGTCATCGCTGCGAAAACAGATAAAATCAGCAGCAACGATAAGGATTCGGCCTCACGAGCGACTCGAAAATCACAGGAAAACCCAGCGACCGCTGAAGACGCGCGCACCGCCACTTCCGCCGATTTAAACCTCGACGGTTTCGTCACGCTTGACGAGGTGGTGGCGATGAAGGATGCGGGCTTCACCGACGAAAAAATGGTCGATCGTTTGGAAGGGACCGATCAGGTTTTTGAGCTGACTCAGGAGCAGAAAAACTATCTCACGCAGCGGGGCGTAAGCCGCGACGTGGTGGATTCAATGGCGCAAATCAATCAAGACAAGCGCGACGAATTACTCAACGATCGCACGGACGTAATCAGTTCGCCCAATTCATCCAGAAATCCCTAAGTGGTTTTGTTCCGGCGCAGACTTCCTCGGCAGTCTGCGTTTTTTTTTGCAAACGGCTCGACTCCGTTCGCTGATTCAGAAGAGAATTTCTGCGTTATGAAACGTAGAAACTTTCTTCACCTTCTCTCCGCCAGCGGTGTCCTCGCTGCCGGACCAACTCTTTTTGTTCCCCAATCAGCCCGAGCGCAACAGGAGCGCGCGACCAGCCGAAAAGGGAAGCGGGATCTGCGCGCGGATCTCGTCATTGTAGGTGGTGGCTTGGGCGGATGCGCAGCAGCACTAGCCGCGCTTCGCAATGGACTCACCGTTATTCTTACAGAAGAAACGGATTGGATCGGTGGGCAACTCTCGCAACAAGGCGTTCCGCCCGATGAACACCGCTCGATCGAAACCCACGGAGCCACTCAATTATATCGCGATTTCCGAAAAGCGGTTCGCCAATATTATATTCACCATTACCCACTGACTGATGCCGCCAAATCCCGCGAAAATCTAAATCCCGGCGATGGTTCCGTCTCACGGCTCTGTCACGAACCGCGAGTCGCAGTCGCTGTTCTGACCAACATGCTGGCGCGCTACATCAGCTCAAAACAACTCACATTGCTGCTCGATCATAAAATCATTAGCGCAGATGTCACCGGCTCAAAAGTTAGTGCGGTCACAGCTGAAAATTTACGCGGCGGTAACAAGCTCACGTTGTCCGC
This sequence comes from Verrucomicrobiota bacterium, assembly GCA_038316905.1. Taxonomy (GTDB): domain Bacteria; phylum Verrucomicrobiota; class Verrucomicrobiia; order Limisphaerales; family CANJXF01; genus CANJXF01. Next base: position 2,991 of record JBBQAX010000078.1, read on the forward strand.
TCCTTACTTTATCGATGCAACGGAACTCGGCGATTTGCTTCCGTTAACTGGAACGGAATTCGTTACCGGCCAGGAATCGAGCAAAGAAACTCGCGAACTCCACGCGCCGGAGAAAGCACATCCTGATAATCACCAGGCTTTCACCGTTTGCTTTGCGATGGATTACGTTCCCGATGCGAATAACGTCGGGGACAAGCCGCGCGACTATGATTTCTGGCGCAATTTCGTTCCGAAAATGACGCCGCCATGGCCCGGAAAACTGCTCGATTTAGCTTATTCTCAGCCCGCCACATTACAGCCGAAAACCTTAGGCTTTCACCCAGAAGGATTGGCAACTCCCGGAACGCTGAACCTCTGGCTCTATCGACGAATCATTAACAAAAACAATTTTCTTCCCGGCACGTACCCGGGCGATGTCACGATCGTCAACTGGCCGCAAAACGATTATCTGCTCGGCAATCTGATGGGCGTTAGCGAACGGGAATTCAAAAAGCACGTCGATCGCGCCAAACAATTGAGCCTTTCTCTTTTCCACTGGTTACAGACGGAAGTGCCTCGCCCGGACGGCGGCCAGGGTTGGCCGGGCTTGCGTCTGCGCGGTGATTTGATGGGGACCGAAGATGGCTTGGCGAAATATCCTTACGTTCGCGAGTCCCGCCGGATCAAAGCGATGTTTACGGTTTTGGAAGAACACGTTGGAGCGGCCAATCGCGCGATGATTACTGGGAAGAAAACCGGCAATACCGCTGCTGAGTTTTACGACAGCGTAGGCGTGGGAAATTATCACATTGATCTGCACCCGAGCAGCGGCGGAAACAACTACATTGATTTTGGCTCATTGCCATTTCAAATCCCGTTGGGCGCACTTTTACCCCAGCGGATGGAAAACTTGATTCCCGCTAACAAAAACATTGGCACCACGCACATTACGAATGGTTGTTACCGATTGCACCCGGTCGAGTGGGGCATCGGGGAAGCGGCTGGCGCACTGGTTGCGTATTCTTTGCAGAAGAAAATCCAACCCCGAGGCGTTCGCGAAAACAAACCGAATCTGGAAGACTTCCAGATTCGACTTCGCGCGCAAGGCGTGGAAACCCAATGGCCGAAAAGTTGAACAAAAAATAAACCTCAAAGTCTCCTTTGAGGTTTATTCCGTTTGAATTGCCAAACCTTATTTTGGCAGCTCAGAATTATTTTGGATCACTAGGCGATTGATAATCAGGACGAGAGTTGTCTGTATCGTCCTTGTGCTTGTCGGATTTTTTATCGGCACCCGCTGCCTCGTCGATAGACGTTCCCGCCGTCGCATCTGGTGCGCATTTTTGAATCATCGCCAAATGCTCCTGCAATTTTGGCAACGCCGCTTTAGCCAGGTCACTGACTTCAGTGTCTTCGGTGTTAGCCGCCGCTTTCTTGTATTTGGCGATGCTCTTTTTGTGACCTTGCGCCATGTGCGAGGCAAAGGCTTTGTCGAATTCCGATCCAGATAGCCCTGACAGATGATCGATCATCTTCTGATGCTTTGAGTCCACTTCAGTGGAGAGCGTCACACCCTCTTTTTGGGCGAGTTCTTTGAGTTGATCATTCAGTTGGGAATGATCGGTCACCAATTTTTGGGCCACTTCTTTCAGAGCCGGATCCTGTGCTTTTTGGGTTCCGATCTGCGCCATGTTCACTTCTGCCACTCCGCTTTGAGCGGCTTCCTTGAGAAACTCCTTTTTGTCAAAAGTTTCAGTGGCTGCGCCAGCGGGATCCTCAATTGCTGGCAACGTGGGCGGTGTTTGCACCGATGAATCTAGCGTTTCCGCCTGCCCTGATTGCCCTGCTTCTGATTTATCGGCGTCTTGCGCGAAAGCACCAATGCCTGCGACAAAATTTGCCGCGACGATTATTCCAATTACTTTTTTGATTTTCATGATTCCTTTGGGTTTTTGTTTACTGAGAGACAACCCGTTTCAACCGAGCGCCTCCTTCCTTTGATTTCAACTTAGGTTTGGCCCAAAGGGTTTCAATGCGGGTAAAACACGATTGATGCATGAGCTAATTGGGCCACCTGATTTGCGGAAAAAATGAAATTATTTAGGTCAAAGATGCCCATCTCTGCAACTTTGCCGCTTTCCAAGCCTGCTTGCGTGGCCTATTTTCCCCGTCTCTTTTCATGCCGAGTGTTTACATCAAAACGTATGGTTGCCAGATGAACGAGCGCGACTCCGAAGCCGTCGCGGCCCAGCTCGTTTCGAAAGGCTATTCGCTCGCGCCGACGGAGACCGTGGCCGACGTCATTTTGTTGAATACTTGCAGCGTCCGCGACATGGCGGAGCAAAAGGCGATCAACAAAATGGAGAACCTTGCCGGGCAATTTCGCAAGTCGCGCCCCGAGGTTGTTCTCGGTTTCATGGGTTGCATGGCGCAAAGCCGTGGCCAACAACTCATCGATCAATTGCCGGATGTGGATCTGGTTCTCGGCACGCAAAAATTTCATCGCGCCGCCGAATACCTCGACGAACTTCTCTCCGGTAAACGCGAAAAAATTGTCGATGTTGCCAACGAAAAAGGCAGTGAAGCGACGATCAAAGAACACATTCTTTCCGGCAACGCGCAGGAGAAATCCATCACCGCCTTCGTCAGCATCATGCAAGGCTGCAATCAGTATTGTACTTTCTGCATCGTTCCCTACACGCGCGGCGAAGAGCGCAGCCGCACCATTCCTGACATCGTGGCCGAGTGTCGCGAACTCGTGTCGCGCGGGGTAAAAGAGATCACGTTACTCGGCCAGATCGTCACGAGTTACGGCAAGCGCGGAGGGAACAGCCGAGAGCCGAAAGTTGAGAATCACGTGCCAAAAAGTTTTCTGCCCTCGACCCTCGACCCTCGGCTCTCGACTCCTTTCGTCCAGTTGCTCGAAGCGGTCCATGAAATTGAAGGGCTGGAACGAATCCGTTTCACCTCACCGCATCCAAAAGGTTACGGCGACGATTTGATTGAAGCCTACGCGCGTCTGCCAAAACTCGTGGAAAGTGCGCATCTCCCATTGCAAAGTGGAAGTGATCGATTGCTGAAACTGATGCATCGCGGTTACACGCGAGAACGGTTTTCCAAAATTATTGCCAATCTGCGCGCGGCCAAACCGAGTATTGGAATCACGACGGATATCATCGTTGGTTTTCCCGGCGAAACCGAAGCTGACTTTGAAGAAACACTTTCTCTCGCGCGCGAAATCCAATTCGACAACGCCTTCGTCTTCAAATATTCCCAGCGCAAAGACACCCCGGCTGCGGCCATGCCGGACCAGATTCCCGAATCGTTGATCGAAGATCGTCATAATCGGTTGCTCACGCTGATCAACGAAATTGCCGCCGCGAAATACGAAAAATTTGTCGGACACAAAACCGAGATCCTGGTGGAAGGTCCGAGCAAAAAGAATCCAGCGCGCATGGCGGGCCGGACGCGTTGCAACAAGATCGTTTTATTCGACGGCGGCGAGCGGCATCGCGGGCAGATTATGGATTTAAAAATTCAACGCACCGGCTCATTTACACTTTACGGCGACCCTGCCATCGTCAATCTCGACTAAATTATGCAGATGCAACTTTCCACCGTGGCAATTCTTCTAGGCTCGCTCCTCGCGCTCATCAACCTTTTCGGCGTGATCAAGCCGGTGCAATTCGGAGAAGCCCTGCGCAAGTTTCCGCGCGCGACGAACATCGGTTATTTCCTCGTGCTGCTCGGCACGTTTTGGTTTGTCTGGAATCTGAAACAGGAATCGATCGCAGATTTCGAATCGTTGAAGCCGATCCTTTACGGGCTGTTCATCGCCGTCGGCGTGGGAACCTGCATTTTCGTGAAAGATTTTATCGCTGTGCGCGGACTCGCCGTTATTTTCCTCCTGATGGCCAAAACGATGGTTGATGCCGGTCGCCCGCGTCTGGGAGAATCGCCGTGGATTTTGGTGATCCAATTTTGGGCGTACGCTTTTGTGGTGTTGGGAATCTGGTTCACGGTTTCACCTTGGCGTCTGCGTGACATTTTGAACTGGAGCACGGCCAACGAAAAACGGGTGCGCATCGGGAGCACATTGCGGATGGCGTTCGGAGTTTTCGTGGCGATTCTGGGCTTAACCGTTTTTAGATTGCATCCGTAAGCGTAAAAAATGGCGTCAATCGCGATCGGATTTTTGTTGAATGAACCTTCCAAAACAAATTGAACTTCTGGAGGAACAGCGCAAAGCCATCACGCGCCGCTGGTTCTTCAAGCAATGCGGCGTGGGCGTCGGCGCGATGGCGCTCAACTCCTTGCTCGCCGAAAGTTTGTTCGGGAAATCAGTCACGCCGCTGCAAAGCAATCCGCTTTCGCCCAAAGCGGCACACATCCCTGCTAAAGCTAAACGCGTCATTTATCTTTTCATGGCCGGAGCGCCGAGCCATTTGGATTTGTTCGATTACAAACCGGAACTCGCCAAATGGGATGGAAAACTTCCCCCTGCCGATTTGCTGAAAGGCTATCGCGCGGCATTCATCAATCCTTCGTCGAAATTGCTTGGGCCGAAATTTACGTTTGCGAAATACGGCAAGAATGGCGCGGAACTTTCTGAACTTTTGCCGAAGCTCGCAGAAGTCGTGGATGACATCGCCATTGTGAAGTCGATGCACACGGACGCCTTCAATCACGCGCCTGCGCAGATTTTCATGAACACCGGCGCGCAACAATTCGGGCGTCCGAGTTTCGGCGCATGGACGACTTACGGACTCGGCAGTGAATCACAAAATCTTCCGTCCTATGTCGTGTTCAGTTCCGGCAGCAAAGGGACGAGCGGTGGATCGTCAAACTGGGGCTGTGGCTTTTTGCCATCGCTTTACCAAGGCGTTTTGTTCCGCAATCAAGGCGAGCCGATTCTTTATCTTTCCAATCCGAAAGGCGTTGATTCCGAGATGCAGCGGGATTCTCTCGATTCGATCAAGTCGCTTAACCAAAAACATCTCGATGTTGTTGGCGATCCTGAAATCACGACACGCATCAATTCGTTTGAAATGGCGTATCGCATGCAATCAAGCGCGCCGGAGTTGATGGATCTTTCCAAGGAATCCAAGGCGACCTTGGAGATGTATGGCGCGGAGCCGGGGAAATCTTCCTTCGCGAATAATTGTCTGCTCGCGCGGCGGCTCGTGGAACGCGGTGTTCGTTTTGTGCAACTTTTTCACGAAGCCTGGGATCAACATGGAAACCTCGTCGCTGACCTAAAAAAGAATTGCCGCGACACCGACCAGGCTTGCGCCGCGCTCATCAAAGATTTGAAACAACGCGGAATGCTCGAAGACACGCTGGTGATCTGGGGCGGAGAATTCGGTCGCACTCCGATGGTGGAAGGCGGCAACGATGGTCGCGATCATCATCCCAACGCGTTCACGATGTGGATGGCCGGGGGCGGAATTAAACCGGGCATCACGCTCGGCGAGACGGATGAATTTGGCTTCAACGCCACGCGCGATAAAGTTCATGTCCACGATCTGCACGCGACGCTTCTTCAACTCCTCGGTTTCGATCACACGAAATTGACTTACCGCTTTCAAGGCCGCGATTTCCGCCTCACCGATGTCCACGGCGAAATTGTGAAAAAGCTTCTGGCGTAGTCCCGTAGCCGCGCTCGCCAGAGCGTGGCGTTCGCTTCCGAATTTCCAACGCCACGCTCTGGCGAGCGCGGCTACGGTTTACACCTGCTCCCCATTGCATAATCAGCCTTTCGCCCAATAGCGGCGCAAAATCTCCGCCGTAAGTTGGCAGCGAAAAGGAATTTTATGGAAACGCGATTCACTGAACCCAACACGCTTGATCGTCCGAAACAGTTCGATTCCAAAGTCACCGTTCCCGACAACAAAGGAATCAAGGTCGTCAAAAGCTGCACGATCAACCGAACGTGCGAAGAGCTTTTCCAATTCTGGCGGCGCTTCGCAAATCTCCCGCAGTTTATGAAACATTTGGTTTCGGTCACGGAAACCTCTGACACCGAATCGCATTGGGTCGCGCAGGTAGGGAAGAAAACAACGGAATGGGATGCGGTTATTTTCAATGAACATCCAAATGAACTGATCGCGTGGCGAACGCGCGAGGGATCGGATATTGCCCACGCCGGTACCGTTCGATTCAAGCCCGCTCCCGGTAATCGTGGAACGGAAGTAACGATTTCGTTCGAATACGAGCCGCCCACGGGAAAGGCGATTGCTTTTCTCTCGAAACTTTTCGGCAAAGAACCGGGACAGCTCGTGGAAAAAGATTTGATGCGTTTTAAATCCGTGATGGAAACCGGCGAGATTCCAACCACGGAAGGTCAACCATCTTGTCGTGAAGAGTAAATTCAAATCCCTGCGCGCCGTGCGGAATGGAGCCGCGCGCACGGAGTGACGTCCCTACATCAAAACTGAAAGGAACTTATGAGAGCATTATGTTATCACGGAGTGAAAGACGTGCGGATCGGCAACGTGCCAGATCCTAAAATTCTCAATCCTCATGACGCGATTGTCCGCGTCACGGCGACGGCGATTTGCGGTTCGGATCTGCACCTTTACGACGGCTACATCCCAACCATGGAGGAAGGCGACATTCTTGGCCACGAGTTCATGGGCGAAATCGTTGAGGTCGGCAAAGAGGTAAAAAATTTAAGCATCGGCGATCGCGTGGTGGTTCCTTTCGACATCGGCTGCGGTCGCTGTTTCTTCTGCGAAAAACAACAATGGTCTCTATGCGACAACACGAATCCAGACGCGGCAAAGAATGCGGCGTTGAATGGATTCTCTGGCGCCGGACTTTTTGGTTACTCGCACCTTTATGGCGGCTATGCGGGCGGACAAGCAGAGTATGTGCGTATTCCTTTCGCCAACGTGAACCCCATCAAAATCGAATCGAACCTGCGCGACGATCAGGTTTTGTTCCTCTCAGATATTTTCCCCACGGGCTACATGGCGGCGGAGAATTGTAATATTCAAGGTGGCGATATCGTCGCGGTCTGGGGCTGCGGACCGGTCGGGCAAATGGCGATTCGCAGCGCGTATTTGCTCGGCGCTGAAAAAGTGATTGCGATCGACAAAGTTCCCGAGCGCATGCGGATGGCCGAGGAAGGCGGCGCGATGGTCATCTCTTCTGAGGACGATGTGCTCGAACTGTTAAAAGAGCTGACGGGCGGGCGCGGCCCCGATTCATGCATTGACGCGGTCGGCATGGAAGCGCACGGCTCCGCTTACGACGTGGTGAAACAAAAATTAAAACTGGAGACGGATCGGCCCTACGTGTTGCGCCAGGCGATGCGCGCATGTCGCAAAGGCGGGACGCTTTCCATCCCGGGAGTTTATGCCGGGATCATCGACAAAGTTCCGTTTGGCGCGGCGTTCGCAAAAGGACTGACGCTGAAGATGGGCCAAACGCACACGCAGAAATATATGCGGCCATTGCTGGAACGAATCGAGAAAAAGGAAATTGATCCATCCTTCGTCATCACGCATCGAATGAACCTGAGCGACGCTCCGAAAGCTTACGAAATCTTCTGCGAGAAAAAAGACAACTGCATCAAAGTCGTTTTGACGCCGTAATCTTCAGGCGTGCGAGTTTTTATCAGCAAAGGAGAAACGAATTTTTCATGGCTATTTCATCAAAACCCATTCGTTACGCAGTCGTCGGATTGGGACATATCGCGCAGGAAGCTGTTCTGCCCGCGTTCGCCAACGCAAAGAAAAACTCTCAACTGGTCGCGTTCGTTTCCGGCGATCCGCTCAAGCACCAAAAGCTCGGAAAAAAATACGGCGTCCAACAACATTATTCCTACGCGCGCTACGACGAATGTTTGAACAATGGCGAGATAGACGCCGTTTACATCGCGTTGCCGAATCATTTGCATCACGAATACACCATTCGCGCCGCCGAAGCGGGCATTCACGTTTTGTGCGAAAAACCACTCGCTGTTACTTCCCGACAATGCGAGGAAATGATTCGGGCCTGCAAAAAAAACGACGTGAAACTCATGACCGCGTATCGACTCCACTTTGAAGAAACAAACCTGGAAGCCATCCAACTTTTGCGCTCGGGAAAAATTGGTGAGCCGCAAATTTTTAACTCGCTCTTTTCGTTTCAATCGCGTGAAGGAAATATTCGCACGAAACGCGAAACCGGCGGCGGAACACTTTACGACATCGGCGTTTACTGCATCAACGCCGCGCGTTATCTCTTTCGCGATGAACCTAGCGAAGTTTTTGCCAGCAGCATCAGCGGCCTCGACGCCCGCTCGAAAGATGTGGACGCGATCAGCAGTGTGATCATGCGCTTCCCGAAAAATCGTATCGCCACGTTCACGACCAGTTTTGCGACATCCGACATCGGTCTCTACACCGTTCTGGGAACGAAAGGAAATTTGAAGGTCAACATGGCTTACGAATATTCTGGCGAGATGGAGATGCAATGGACTGTGGAAGGTAAAACGAAGAAGAGCACCACCTCCAAGCGCGATCAATTCGGGCCGGAACTGGTTTATTTTTCCGACTGCATTCTACGCAACAAAGAACCGGAGCCATCCGGCAAGGAAGGTCTAATCGACGTGCAGATTGTTGAGGCGCTTTACAAGTCGGCGCGCAGCAATCGACCAGTCAAGATTTCTCCGGCGGAGAAACGTCGTCGTCCTTCGTTGAAGCAGGAGATTCATCGCCCGCCTGCCCAGAAAGCCAAGCTGGTCAACGCGAAAGCGCCGTTCCGCGAGTGAACCAAACAGGAATCCTTCGTCAGAAGATTGCATTCTCTGACAAAGTAAAATGTCTGCGGGGGACAATTGCCGTGGCCGCGCTCGCCAGAGCGTGGCGTCCAAGCTCACTCCACGCTTTGGCGAGCGCGGCTACCGTTTGAACAAGTTGTCTTTATCTGTGTTTATCTGTGTTCATCCGCGGTTTCCTCCTTCTCCTTCTTTTCGCGCTAAGAACACAGCTTCACGAAGTCGTCTTCACCGATAATTCTAAGGCCCAGCTTTTGCGCTTTCTCCAGCTTGGAACCAGCATCGTTTCCAGCGAGAACGTAGTCGGTTTTCTTGCTGACGCTGCTGCTGACTTTTCCGCCGAGCGATTCGATTTTCGCGGCGGCCTCTTCGCGTGTCATGTTTGGTAGCGTTCCCGTCAGCACAAAAGTTTTCCCGGCGAATGGGCCGAGAGCGGATGCGTTTTGATAAAATGATGAATTAGAATTCAATCCAGCTTTGCGCAATCGCTCAATCAATTCGCGGTTTCGCGATTCGCTAAACCATTCGGTCAGACTCTGCGCAATCACGCCGCCGACATCTTCAATTTCTTCAAGGCGTTGCTGCGATTCCTGCATCAGATCATCCAAGGTGGCGAAGCTGCGCCCCAGCGATTTAGCGACGCCAGTGCCGACGTGCAAAATTCCCAAACCAAAAATCAATCGCCAGAGATCGCGTGATTTGCTGGCTTCAACTCCATCGAGAAAATTCTGCGCGGACTTCACGGCCATTCGTTCGAGACTGGCGACTTCCTCCAGTTTCAGTTTGTAGAGTTCGGCCACGTCGCGAACCAAACCGCGATTGACCAGTTGGTTCACCAACACTTCGCCGCCGCCTTCGATGTCCATCGCCCCACGGGAACACCAATGCGTGATGCGCCCGCGGACTTGCGCGGTGCAATCAGGATTGGTGCAACGCCAGACAACGTTCTCGCCGGATTGAACGGCCGATGGCGCGCTGACGGATTCTTCCGACAGGATGTCAGAAACACTTTCTCCTCGCGAAACCCTGGAGCCGCATTCCGGGCACGTTTTCGGAAAATGAAAAATTGTTTCCTGTCCCGTTCGTTTTTCGAAAACGACTTTGACGACCGCTGGAATCACTTCGCCAGCTTTCTCGATAATCACATGATCACCGACGCGAATGTCTTTTCGCTTCAACTCGTCTTCATTGTGCAGCGTCGCGCGACTGATCGTGCTGCCAGCGAGAAAAACGGGTTCCAATTCCGCAACCGGCGTGAGCGCACCGGTGCGTCCAACTTGAATCGTAATCGCTTTCAATTTGGTTTCGGCTTGTTCGGCAGCGTACTTGTAAGCCATCGCCCAACGCGGCGCTTTCGCGGTGTAACCGACTTTTTCGCGCAGAGAGAATTGATTCAGCTTAATGACCGCGCCGTCGGTTTCGTATTTCAAATTTTTGCGGAGCGCGTCGAGTTCTTCGATGGCGGCGATCAATTCCTCTTCGGATTGGCAAAGCCAAACTTTCTCCGGCGTCTTGAATCCAGCCTTTTTCAACCACTCCAACCAATCGTGATGCGTCTCTGGCAAATCTTCACCCTCGACCCTTCCAACACCGTAAAACGAAACATCAATCGGCCGCTTGGCGACGAGCCTGGGATCCAGTTGTTTGAGTGATCCGGCAGTGGAATTGCGCGCATTGGCAAACGGCTCTTCGCCTGCCGCCACTTTTTCAGCGTTTAGTTTTTTGAATCTTTCGCGCGACATGAACGCTTCGCCACGAATCTCCACTATTTTAGGAACTTCAACGTAAAGGCGCAAAGACGCGGAGTCTGAGAGCAACTCTTCGCGCCTCTGCGTCTCGGCGTCCTTGCGTTGAAAACTCATCGGCACGGAACGAATTGTTTTTAAATTCGCCGTGATGTCGTCGCCGGTCGTTCCATCACCGCGCGTTGCGCCGATGGTTAAAATGCCGTCATCGTAACGGAGGTTCACCGCCACGCCATCGACCTTCGGCTCCACCGTCCATTCCAGTTTTTCGTTCGGAATAATTCGCTGCACGCGCGCGACGAATTCGCGGACTTCATTCTGCGAATAAGTGTTATCGAGGCTGAGCATCGGCGACAAATGTTGAACCTGCTGGAAGGCTTTGAGCGGTTCGCCACCGACTCGTTGCGTGGGAGAATCCGGCGTGCAGAGTTCAGGAAATTGCGTTTCGAGATCCGCCAATTCGCGATAGAGCCGATCGTATTCCTGATCACTCACCGGCGACAGCGCCAGGACGTAATAGGAATAATCATGCTGGCGAATCTGCGCCGCGAGTTCGGCGTGGCGCGCTTTGGCTTCCGTGCTGGTCATCGCGGGAAATTAACCAACAAGATTCTCGGACACCAAGGTTTTTGAAAATTACGGCGACGTTCTGCCGGGCGTGGGTTCAGGCGGCACCAGATTCCGCACCCACCAGGCATTCCGATTCCAAGATTTGTATCCGCGTTCACCCAACAGCGTCGTCACTTCTGCTTTGGTTGCCTTCTGAACTTCCAGCAGTTTCGCGCGGCGCTGTTCCGTGGTGAATGATTTATCGGCTTTGATCTCGCGTGCGGCCTTCTCGACACTCTCTTTCATTTCGTAAACTTTAATGGCTGATTCCTTTGGCAAACCTTGGCGATCCGTGATGCGCGCCACTTCCTTGAACTCCCAATTTTGCGCCATTTGATATTCCTTGTAACGATCCTCGCCTAACGTGTTTTTCAGGGCGTCTTCAGCTTCTTTCTGGGCTTTGTTTTGAGCCTCCAAAGCAGCGGTGTCACTATTCAGGCTGCTATCAACTCGCGCCTCTTCCGACATTTGCTTCGCTTTGAACACTGCGCGAAATTCCTCCTCCGTCGCATCAAATCCAGCCAACTCGTTCCACCTCATGCTTTGGGCAAGGATGGAGTTGCGCAGTTCCCACTCGAACAAATCTTCAGGCGAAAAAATCTTTGCCATTTCTTCCCGTTGTTTTTTTTCAATTTTTCTCAAGTCCTCCTGCGTTTCCTCGTCGTGATGACCTTTGGCATTTCGATAGATTTCGTTTCGTTCGTCGCCGAGCTTAGATGTGATCTCAAAAATTCTGTCTTTTGTTTCCCGCGACAATTTTTCGTTGAAGGGATCGTCACCGCGGTTCCAAAATCCATACTGTTTGGCCATTTCTTTTTCGTAATCGCTGCCCAGCAATTCGCGTAGAAGCGCCAGCCTCTCCTTCTCAACCTCGCGTTGCATAATGCGATATTCATCGCTCTCGTTGCGCCCGCCCCAGTTCTGTTCATTCTTCCAAAACTGGAATTCAGCCACCGATTTGCGAAACGGCTTCAAGCGTTCCGCGTAAAATTTACTCACGTCAGCAATAATGATGTCGCGCACCGTTTCCTCGGGACATTGGATCGCTCGTAAATTAGCGATGTAATCCTTGTAATCCGCCGATTCCACGTTGCGCCAGG
>JBBQAX010000079.1:0-15090 GCA_038316905.1 Verrucomicrobiota bacterium
TTAGTGCAACAACCCCAACCGCCAGAAAGCTGACCAGTTGGATGTAGGCCAGCGGCACCGAGGCCAACTCACGATCGGCCTCTTCAGGAATAATAAAATAGGCGGCGCCCATGAATCCGAGCAGAAGCCACATGACCAAAAGATTGGTGTGTACTGCCCGCGCGGCGTTGAAGGGAATCCATGCGTGCAGAACGTCGTACCCAATATGAGCGAAACCCATAATGAATCCGTAAACAATCTGCAGGGAAAATAATATCAACGCCGAAGCGAAGAACCAGTAGGCAACTTTTTGGGATTGAAATTTCATTCGAAGTCAATTTGTGGAACAGGTGTTTTTGGTGCGGATGCGGGTGCGGGACCTCCCGTTAAACTTAATAGGTAATCAACAATTTCCGTGATTTGCTCGTCCGTCAGCGGCAACTGCGGCATGGCCGTTCCGGGCTTGATCTTCTGCGGGTCGTGGATCCAGGCGATCATTTCATCGCGGGATTTACGATTTTTCACGTCGTCCAGCGCTGGACCGATCACTCCGCCCACACCGCTGACAGAATGGCAGGCTTTGCAAAGACCGGTGAACATGGCGGGTTCATTGGCGGCAGTTGCGCCGCTGGGCACAACTGGTTTGGTCAAAGCTCGGAGAGGCGGAGGCGTCGGGAAACCATTCAAATCCACCTTGCCGCACCAATCGAGAAAGGCGATGACGTGCGCGATCTGTTCATCGGTAAAATGGTAATTAACCATCTTGCGTTCGCCGGGGAACATTTTTTCCGGGTCTTTTAGAAAAAGTTGAATCCATGGTATGCCACGTCGCTCGACCACCTTGGTCAACTCTGGAGCGTAGTAGGCGCCTTCGCCAAAAAGCGTGTGACACCCCATGCAATTATTATGTTCCCAGATTTTTTTACCCGCAGAGACTTCCGCCGTGATCTTGTGCTGGTTAGTCCGCGCTGGAATTTGCTTCGTTGTGTCGTAGCTGAGAGCGAGAAAAATGAGGCTGAAAACTCCCGTTCCACCCACAAAGAAAGTGCGCGCTTGCGATTTGCTTAACATAAAATCTGTTCCTGGTGGTTCATTTTGGCGAGAGCCTTATTACGGGAATCTTGAAATAAAAAGCGTGCTTCTAATGTTTTGGGCCAGGGTCTTCGATAATGCATACGGTTTTGTTCCGCTCATTTATCCCCTTTGAGAGATGACTGTCGCTAACCAAATTTTGCAATAATATGACCGCCAATTGGTTTATCGCTCAGCCGACATTGGCACGGGCGGTAAATAATGACAAAAATGAGGTCAGTCTAAATCTGGATAAAAATATTTTAACGTCGGTGCGTGACGTATCGAAATCCGCGAATCGCAACAGGAACTTGATTCCTGTTCGGAAATGTCACGCTGGTTCCTGCTGACTGATGCAATGAAATGACCCCAGTCCCCAGATCAATTCCGTCGAATCAATTCCAATGACGCGACGATCAGGAAATTCTTTCTGCAAAATCTCCAAAGCTTTCGCGTCATTTTTGTGGCGATAGGTCGGTACGAGAACCATTTTATTCGCGATATAGAAATTGGCGTAACTGGCAGGGAGACGTTGCCCTTCGCATTCGATCACGCCGCACATCGGGAGTTCCACAATGCGCAACGGACGATTCTTTTCATCCCGCATCGTTTTCAACCGTTTCAAATTTTCCTGCAAGATATCGTAATTTGCGTCGCTGGGATCTTCTTCGACAATCGTGACAATCGTCGTCGGGTTCACGAAACGGCTCATGTCATCGATGTGGCCATCGGTGTCATCGCCGACAATTCCATCACCGAGCCACAGAACATTGGTGACACCGAGATAATCGCAGAGATATTTTTCGATCTCGGTTTTGCTCAAATGCGGATTGCGATTCGGATTCAGCAAACAACTCTCCGTCGTCAGCAATGTTCCGCAGCCGTTCACTTCAATGGAGCCGCCTTCCATGACAATTCCGGGAGAGAACAGAGGAAGTTCGCGAAGTTTTGCCACGTGTTGCGGAATGGCGTCGTCCAGATCGAACGGCAGATATTTCCCGCCCCACGCGTTGTAACCCCAATCCACGATGGCGCGATCTGAACGCGGAACGGGGAGTGCGGAACTCGGAACCGCACTCGACTGATTTCCGCGCACCAGAAAAATGGGCCCGTGATCACGGCACCACGGTTCGTAAGCTGGAAAATGATGAAAGCGGACGCGTTCGAGTGGAGTTGTTTCGTTGCGCAACAGTTCGCGAACCCATTCCTCCATCTCCGCGTTCCAGACGTTAATGTTCACTTCTTCGACCTTGACCAGTTCGCGAATGAGATTCGCATAAACCAGCGGAACGGTGTCGTATCTATCCGGAAAACTAATTCCCTCCCGACGCGGCCAAGTGAACCAGGTTGAAAGATGTGGTTCCCATTCGGCCGGCATTCGGTAGCCAAGCTGCGAAGGAAGTTCTGAGTTTTGAATTTCGAGTTTTGAATTGTTCAAGAGTGGGTTCGATTAATGGAAATTGATTTCAAGCTCAACCAGGAATTGAAAATTTGGTCGTAGATTTTCAAGGAAGTTTTTCCCCGCGCGCCGCAACCAGCAGCCGATACCATTCGTCGCGGGTCAGATCAACTTCGGTGGCTTTAATGGCGTCGCGAATTCGGAGCGGATCCGTGGAGCCAACGAGCGGCACGATTTTGCTCGGATGTTTGAGCAACCACGCGAGAGCGACGACGGCACGGCTCACTCCGCGTGCGTCAGCAATGGCCGAAAGCACTTCCTGCAAATGTGCTGGAACCGGATGTTGAGTTCTCGCGCCAGTAATTTCGGGCGAACCCAGCACGCCGCCGCCCAATGGACTCCACGCCAGCGGGGTGAGTTTTTCAATCATGCATTGGTCGAGAATTCCGTCGGCAAAAGAATCCAGTTTCGCGAGGCTGATTTCCACTTGATGCGTCACGAGTGGCATCGGGCAAATTTTTTGCAAAACAGTCAGGAGTGAAGGACGGAAATTACTCACCCCAAATTCCCGAACTTTTCCCGAGCGCATCAACCGGTTGAACGCATCGGCGACTTCTTCCGGGTTCATCAAAAAATCAGGGCGATGAAGTTGAAACAAATCAATCGTCTCGACATGCAAACGTTTCAATGACGCTTCGCAGCATTGAACAATATGTTCCGCAGAAAAATCATAGCGATGCGGTGAATCCGACCACGGCTCGCCTGCGGAACGAATCCCGCATTTTGTGGCGATCGTAATTTCGTCACGGATCGAGCGGTTTGCTTTCATCACCTGGCCGAAAATGGTTTCCGCATGGCCTCGACAATAAATATCCGCGTGATCGAACATCGTGTAGCCATGTTCCATCGCGGTTGCGACGGCACGACGGCCAATGTCTTCCTTTTCAGGCGTCACTTCTGATGGGGTTGAACCACCGGCAATTCGCCAACAACCGTAGGCGAGGCGGCTGGTCTGCAATAGGCTTGTGCCAAGCGAAACAGTTTCCATACTTGTAAGAACTTAGATGCAGAAAAAACTTTAGGGAAGTGGGAAAAAGGTTTGATACAACGAAGGCGGAAGAACGCGCCCCCGGATGAAGAACATAAATTTCTCGGACGTAAAGGGCTGCACGCGTAGGAGCGCGGACATCCTGTCCGCAATTCCTTTGAGGCTTAAAAGATGTCCGCGCTCCTGGTTTCTTGAATGAATATTGTCACTGCAAAAAAATTCTTACAAAGTCGCTATTTCCTGGCGGCGATCGCCGGTTTAATGCTGGCGGCTTCTTTCCCGAAATTCAGCGTCGCCGGTTTCGCGTGGATTGCGCATGGATTGATTTTGTTTTGCGGCGTGGGCAAATCCAGCCGGCAACAATTCTGGATCGGTTACGTGGCGGGACTCGCGCATTACCTCACGTCACTCTATTGGCTGTTGTTCATTCCATTTCCCGCTGGCGCAATCGCGGGATGGCTCGCGCTCAGCACCTATTTGGCGTTGTATCCGGCAATCTGGGTTTGGCTGTGTTGGAGATTATTCGGCAGAATTGCGGGCGGCAACGAATCGAAAACATTTCTTGAAACGACGTGGAGACAACGCGCCCTCTGGGCCATTTCCTGCGCCGTCATTTGGGTTGCGCTGGAAATGACCTTCGCCCGCATGTTCACCGGATTTCCATGGAACTTCCTCGGCGTGAGCCAATACAAAATGGTTCCTTTGCTTCAGATCGCTTCGATCACCGGAGTTTACGGCATCTCGTTTGTGCTGGTATGGTTCGCGGTGTCGCTCGCCAACGCCGGAATGTTGCTCGTGCAGCGACCTCAACGCCGCGCCTGGTCCGGAGAAATTCTTCTCCCGGCGCTCGTCGCAGCCTCCATTTTTGCTTTCGGCGCAAAGCAATTGTCAGTCGAACGTTCAGACCAATCAAAGCTGAAGGTCGCATTGATTCAACCCAGCATTCCGCAAACATTAATTTTTGATCCCAGCCAGGGCGACACGCGTTTTGAAAAAATTATGGAACTTTCAGAACGCGCGCTGGTGGAGAAACCGGATGTGCTGATCTGGCCGGAGGCCTCGATGCCGCCGCTGGATCAATCACAGTATCGCGCTCTCACCAACTTGATCGTGACTCACCAGGTCCAGATGATTGTGGGCGCGGATGACGCCGGAACCAGCTCCACGCCCAAAGGCGGTTGGGTGACGAATTATTACAACAGCAGTTTTCACTTTTCGCCGGAAGGAGATGCCGTCGCAACCTATCGCAAACGTCGTCTCGTCATTTTCGGCGAATACATTCCCCTCGTGCGCTGGTTGCCATTCATGAAATGGCTGACGCCGATCGATGGCGGTTTTACTTCTGGCGAAGCGCCGGTGCAATTTCAGCTCGATTCACCCCGCGCCAAAACTGCGGTGCTGATTTGTTTTGAAGATGCGTTTCCACATTACGCCCGCGAGCATGTCGATACCGATACCGACTTTCTGTTGAACCTCACGAACGATGGCTGGTTTGGCGAGAGCGCGGCGCAATGGCAACAGGCGGCGAACGCGCTCTTTCGTGCCATCGAAAACGGATTGCCCCTCATCCGCTGCACGAACAACGGCTTAACCTGCTGGATCGATCAACACGGACGATTGCGAAAATTTTTCCAGGATGAAACAGGGAACGTTTACAACGCAGGATTTATGATTGCAGAAATCCCGCTGTTGTTATCGGGCGAGAAACGAGCGCCCACTTTTTATCGTCAACACGGAGATTGGTTTGGCTGGGGTTGTGTCTTTGGTGCAATTGCGTTGGCTTTTGTGGGCCGCAAGAAATCTGCCGGAACAAAATAATTCACGGACTGGACCGCGGCTGTGTCGTCCTCGACCAGCCGCAGCGCGTTGCCAAAGAGGCACGCTCCAAATAGTTTCATCGCTCTCTCCTGGCCAAGCGCTGCGGCTGGTTCTCCGCGAACACAGCCGCGGTCCGTCCAAACTTACATTCCTATTTCGAAGTTCGAGATAATCCCAGCAACGCTTTGGCGTGTTGGCGCGCTACTTCGCTTTGTCCGCCGAACATTCGCGCAATTTCCGCGACGCGTTCGGACGATTCCAACAAATCAATTTTGGAAATCGTCCGGCCATCGGATACTTCCTTGCGCACGAGATAATGAGCCGCCGCGCTCGCGGCTACCGCAGGCAAGTGCGTGATGCAAAGGACCTGATGTTGCTTGGCAATTTGCGCCATCTTCTCGCCGACGACACCGGCGGTTTCGCCACCAACATTCGCATCAATTTCATCAAAGATGAGAACGGGAATTTCATCCTGCAAAGCGAGCGCCGTTTTCAAGGCCAGCATCACGCGCGACATTTCGCCCGAGGACGCAATCGCGCGGAGCGGACGAGCCGGTTCGCCCACGTTAGGCGCGAACTGAAATTCAATTGCATCCAAACCGCTCGAGGTGGCGGCGGAGATTTCCTGCGCGACGAGCGAGACATCGAAATGACACTGGTTGAAACCGAGATCGTTTAGGTGTTTCACCGCCGCCTTCGACAATTTTGGAATCGTTTTTCGACGCGCCTCAGAAAGTTCCTTCCCTGTTTTCTGTAGCTCCGTTTCCAGTTTGGTTAACTCGGAATTCAGCCGCTGCAATTCCGCATCACGCTGTTCCAGACTTTGTAATTTGCTCTGCGCCTCGTCACCGAACGCAATGACGTCGTCGATTGTCCCGCCATACTTGCGTTTCAAGGACTGGATTAAATTCAGACGCTCCTCCAGTTGCGCGAGTCGTTCCGGGTTCAGTTCGAGTCGATCCGCGTAATGCGACAAATCACTTTGCACATCGCGCAAGGCAGAGACGGCTTGTTCGTGTAGCGAAAGCAAACAACCCGCGCTCGAATCGACGCGCTGCAATTCATGGATCGTGCGACCCAGCCTTCCGGCCTGAGCGATTAAAGAATTTTCATCCTCGCTCAATAAGCCCAAAGCGTTCTGGCTCAGTTCCACCAATTTTGCGGAATTGCTGGCGCGCGTGTGCTCTTGTTGCAATTCGATTTCCTCATCCGCCTGCAACTTTGCCGACGCTATTTCCCGCACCTGAAAGCGAAGCAAATCGAGTTGTTGCGCATAGGTTTTCTCATCCACGATCAAGGCGGCTTTCTCCGTTTCAAGGACGGATCGATGCCCAATCAGTTTGGAAAATGTGTCGCGAAGTTCTTCCAATCCACCGAACGCGTCGAGGATCAGAAGCTGTTTGGCGGGATGGAGCAAGGACTGGTGATCGTGTGGGCCGTGCATGTCCACGAGCCATTCGCCGAGCACATTTAAAATATTCAGCGTGGTCGGCGAACCGTTGATGAATTGGCGATTCGTCCCATTCGCCGAGAACGTTCGTTTCAAGACGAGTTGGTTTTCGTCACACGGTTCGAGACCATTTTCTTCGAGGAAATCCTTGAGCGGCACCCGAAGTTTTTTGGTGTCGAAGACTGCTTCGACCGAGCAACTATCACTGCCGGTTCGGATCAACGTGCGATCCGCGCGTTCGCCTAAAACGAGATTGAGGGCGCCAATAATGATGGATTTGCCCGCGCCGGTTTCGCCGGTAATGGCGTTGAAGCCCGGTTGCAGCTCAAGCGTGAGGTCGGCAACCAGGGCCAGATTTTTGATGCGCAACGTGGTTAACATTTATAGTTCGTTCGCCAATTTTGGAGGCTGTGTTAACGTTCGGCAAAAGATTTTTTGACAGAATTAAGAAAATTAACTGAATTAAGTGATGCAGAGAAAATCGCTCCCAATCTTTTCCCCTCCGTCTTTTCGTTAATTCCGTCTAACTAACCATGTCGTTTTCATTCACTTTCCTCGGTTCCGGCACTTCGCAAGGCGTTCCCATTATTGGCAAAGAATATCCGCCCGAATTTTTGGCCAACCCCAAAAATCATCGGACGCGCGCGTCGATCTACGTCGCGACTGATAAGGTCAAGTTAGCGGTTGATACCACTCCTGAATTCCGGCTCCAGATTTTGCGGGAAAATATCCGTTGGCTCGACGCTGTCATTTTTACGCATTCCCACGCGGACCACATCATGGGGCTGGATGATTGCCGTAGGTTTTGCGATTTGCGTGGCGGAGAGCCGCTGCCGATTTATGCGAATGCGGCGACGATGAACGATTTGAAGCGCGTTTACGCTTATGCGTTTCATGGAGGAAAAATCCCGAAAGGTTACTTCATTCCTGATCCCAGAATCATTTGCGGTCCGTTTGAACTCGGCGACCTAACCGTGACTCCATTGATTTTGCCTCACGGCACCACGCCAACCAATGGCTACCTGTTTACGCAGAACGGGAAGAAACGTTTGGCTTACATGAGTGATTGCAAAGAAGTTCCGATGGAAGCGATCGAAGCAATTCGAGGCGTGGAAATCGCGGTGCTCGATGCACTGAGACGTGATCCGCATCCGACGCACATGTGTCTCGACGAAGCGCTTACCACGGCCAGGAGAATCGGCGCGGAGAAAACATTTCTCACGCATCTCACGCATGATTATGATCACGACATCGCTCAGGCCGAGTTGCCGCCCGGCGTTGAATTTGCCTATGATGGTTTAAAAATCGAACGTAGCGCTGGCGGCTGAGCTCCCGACGAAAATATTATGAAAATGCTTTTAATTCTCCTCAGCGTTCTCGCGACAGGAATTTGCTTTGCCCAAGTGAAAGAAACGGGAGACGCCGTGGTCGTGGTTTACAATTCAAGCGTGCCAGATTCCAAGAAAGTGGCGCTGCACTACGCTGAACGCCGCAAGGTTCCGCAAAGCCAGATTGTCGGCTTTGATCTGCCGACGAGCGAGTCGATGACTCGGGCTGAATTTAGAACACAGTTGGAGAAGCCGTTGTTGAAATTCCTTGAAGGGAAAAAGTTGTTCGAGTTTCGCGCCAATTTGGACGGCGACAAGCAGAAGGAGAGCGGAGTGCAATGGAAGCTCGCAAAATCGAAGATTCGTTACGCCGTTCTTTGCTTTGGAGTGCCCACACGGATTTCTGCTGACAAGAGTTTGTCAGAACCTGATGCGGAAAAGTTGAAAGTTGAGTTGCGTCGAAACGAAGCGGCGGTGGATTCAGAATTGGCGCTGTTGCCTCTGAACAATCCCAAGCGGATGTTGGCCGGACCAACCGTGAATCCTGCAATCGCCACGACCAATGCATCGCTCCTTCATCCGACCAATGGCATTTTGATGGTCGCTCGACTGGATGGCCCAAGCTTTGAAATCGCAAATGGATTGGTGGACAAGGCCATCCAGGCAGAGACCGACGGACTTTGGGGACGTTCTTACTTTGATCTGCGAAGCATCACGAATGAATACAAGCCTGGCGACGACTCCATCCGCACTGCGGCGCAAGCCAACTACAATTTTGGTTTCGAAACGATTGTGGATGAGAAGCCGGAGTCGTTTCTCGCGGATTTTCCGATGAGCCGCATCGCGTTCTATGCCGGGTGGTACGACGCGAATGTTTCCGGTCCATTTACGCAGCCAAAGGTGGAGTGGATGCCGGGCGCGTTCGGGTATCATTTGCATTCCTATTCCGCAAACCAACTGCGCAGCACCAACCAAAATTGGGTCGGCCCGCTTTTGGCCAGCGGTGTTACCGCCACAATGGGCGCGGTGGATGAGCCGTATCTGGCTGGCACGCCGGACATGGGCGTCTTTTTTGCGCGTTTCATGTTCCAAGGATTCAGTTTTGGAGAAGCTGCCTACGCGTCGCAGGCCATGTTGTCCTGGCAAATCACCGTGATTGGCGATCCGTTGTATCGGCCATTTCTGCGCAAGCCGCAGGACATGCACGAAGATTTGGTCGCGCGAAAAAGTAAGCTGCTTGAATGGTCGCATTTGCGCGTGGTTGATTTGAACATCGCGAAAGGCTTTCCAATGGCCGATGTCGTGAGCTATCTCGAATCGCAGCCCATCACAAAAACCAGTGCCATCCTGACGGAGAAACTTGGCGACCTCTATTTCGCACAAGGCAAACCCGCCGCCGCGAATCAGTCCTACAAAGACGCCCTGAACCTCGAAGTGACGCCGATGGAAAAAGTGCGTCTGGAAAAATATGTGGCGAATACGGCGGAGGCTGCGGCGAAGGCGAGTGAGAAGGAATAAAGGTTTGCCATTGATTTTGGCTTGTTGCTGCTTTTGAAAATTTCGTGATAGTGTTTAGGCGGAATTAAAGACCTATGATCGCATTGGTTGAACAAAAGAAAAACGAAGTGGCCGCGCTTTGCAAAAAATTCAAAGTGCATCGGCTTGATTTATTTGGCTCGGCCACGAAGAAGAGTTTTCGACCCGATTCCAGCGACTTGGATTTTCTCGTGTCATTTGATGAAAAAGAACCGGCTGAATACTCTCGCTGCTATTTTGATCTGGCGGACTCGCTCGAAAAACTTTTCCAACGCCACGTTGATCTGGTGACGGAACGATCCGTGCGCAATCCCTATTTCCGTCAGTCCATCGACGAGACGCGCGAAACGGTTTATGCAGCTTGAGGCCAGAAATTCCTGCTGGATGTTCTGACTTCGTGCGATGCCATTCAGGAATTTACCTCTGGAAAATCATTTGAGGAATATACCTTCTGTGTGAGGTCGCTGAATTCCGCAGCCTCGCGCGCAAGTGCAACAAACCTCGTATAGGTAGCGATAACAGTGGCTCTGTTTGAATCGACGAAAAGGTAATTGAGACGCCCAGCAGTGGCACGGGCGTTTCGTCCTTCCCGCGCAACCGTCAATCCGTCATCTGTGTCGAAGAGTGGCACGGCTAGGCGGCCTAAAAAAATTAAGCAGCAGACGTTGCAACTTATCTTTTACGCTCCCATTCCATCTTCAAACGACCCTGCCGCAATTGGGAAACAAAGATTGTCGCGCACGAATTGAATTCCGTTGGCGCTGGTCGCATCAAGATCGCGATAAGCGCTTTCAGCTTCGACGACGAGTGGCGCGGTTTTCGTTCCCATCACCTGACGATACCGCTGCGGATAACCGCATTGAATCATTAACTCGGCGTAGCGCGTCATGTTCAAATCGCCGGAAGAAATATCGCAGAATTGCATGCCGCGTTTCTGCCAGTTCGGTTCCATCATGCGCACGGGCATGTGTTTGCGGATGGTGAAATTCTTCACGTGGCAACCGTAGATGCGCGGCGCAACTTTCAAAAAGCGTGTCTCAAAATCTTCACCTTCCCAGCAGTGTGACGGATCAGCGTTGACGCCAAGAACCTTGTCACCATCGCAAATGGTGACCAGCAGGTTAAAATCATCGGCGGTCATCGCTGCGGTGCCGCCGTGAATTTCGTGCGCGAGGTAAATGCCCAGCTTGTTCGCATGCTTGCGGATTTTCGCCGTCTTGTTGACGAATCGTTCTTTGCCTTCCGCAATCAAATCGTAATCTCCGGTTTGCCAAAATCCCCACGGATAACCCGTCGCCAATTCCCAGCCAAACGCGACGCCCCAAAACATCGGGACAATTTTCACGCCGAGTTCCGCGCAAAGATCCAGGAGGTTAAGAATATAATCCTCCGCCCATTTTTCGATTTGCTCGGGCGATTTCTTTGCGACATCGGGCGAGATAAAGGGCCGAATGGTCGGACTGCCGGTCCAGGCCGTGGTGTGGACCCAGAACGGGCAATGCGCCGAAATACCATCCAGCTTCATTTTTGCTTTGGAGAAAATTTGTTTAATTTCCTTCGCACTCTTCAAACCTTTGTCGCCATTCACCATGAAGTTCGAGGGTTGCGCGCCGGTTGCGCCGGATTTCTTTGCGTATGTCAAAAAGTCCGCGAGAGACTTTGCGCCGTGTTGCGCGCCTTCGATGCTGGGATGGAAGAGAGGTTTAGCCATAATAGTTTATCGGGTTAAATTTTGTGCGATGAGCTTTAACGAGGTTGGAAATTGAATGCAAATGAGAAATCAATCACCGTCGAGTATTCTCCCCAGTCCGCCAAGCACGGAACCTTCTTCCTTGCCGCCGCGAAGTCCGCCGGGTGCAGCAGCCATGATTCGTCCAGCCAACCGGCTCAACGGTAAAGATTGCAGCCAAATGCGACCCGGTCCGCGTAGGGTTGCAAAAAATAATCCTTCACCGCCGAACAATGCCGTTTTGATTTTTCCGACAAATTGAATGTCGTATTCGACGCTGGGTTGGAACGCCACGATGCATCCGGTATCGACTCGGAGAACTTCACCGGGAGCAAGATCGCGTTGCAGCAAGGTTCCGCCAGCATGAATGAACGCGAGACCATCACCTTGCAAGCGTTGCAAAATAAACCCTTCACCGCCGAACAATCCCGCGCCGAGCCGTTTGGTAAATGCGATGCCGAGACTTACTCCTTTGGCCGCGCACAAGAACGAATCCTTTTGCGCAAGCAATTCGCCGCCGATTTGCCGGAGATCAACCGGGATGATTTTTCCCGGGTAAGGCGCGCCGAACGCGAGGCGCTTTTTGCCCATGCCACGATTTTGAAAAACGGTCATGAACATTGATTCGCCAGTGATCAACCGTTTGCCCGCGCCCATCAATGCCCCGAGGATACCGCTGTTCTTTTGCGAGCCGTCACCGAAAATGGTTTCCATTTCGATGGAATCTTCCATGTACATCATTCCACCCGCTTCAGCGACGACGGCTTCCATCGGGTCGAGTTCCACTTCGACGAACTGCATATCGTCGCCATAAATCTTGTAATCAATTTCGTGCATCGTGTTCATAGTTTTATCCAGTCGCTCGCGAGATTGAAGGGTTCAATTGCGCAGAGCAAACGCATTTTCTCGCAGCGAACCGTTGAATTTTCTTGGCGCGCTTTATTGCTTTGCGTGAAGCTTGGAGCCACATGGCAATTTTCTACGACACGCACGCGCATCTCGATTATCCGGAATTCGCAGCTGACTTTCCGCAAATCCTGGAACGCGCTCACACTGCTGGAATCACGAAAATGATCTCCATCGGCACCGATTTAGAAAGCAGCGCGCGCGCAATCACGTTGGCGGAGAAATACGAATCCATCTACGCCGTCGTGGGCTGGCATCCGACCAATGTGCTCGAAGCGCCGGAGGATATTCGCGAACCGCTTCGCAAATTGGCGTCGCACCCGAAAGTCGTCGCGATTGGCGAAACCGGTTTGGATTACTACCGACTGCCAAGTTGTAGCGTTCGGCCTGTGGCCGAATCAGAAAAAGAATCGGGCGACACGCCCGACGCTACACCTGCCGAAGACGAACATTACAAACGCAAACAAGCCGAAATTTTCCGCCAGCAAATGGAAGTCGCCGCCGAATTTGGATTGAACTGCGTCGTCCACCAGCGCAGCGCGCTCGAAGACACGATCGCGCAAATGCAACCGTTCGTCGGACGTGTGCGCGGCGTGTTCCATTGTTTCGCGGATGACGCCGCCGCCATGCAACGCATCATCGCGATGGGTTCGCTTGTGAGTTTCACCGGCATTTTGACTTTCAAGAATGGACAAAACATTCGCGACACCCTCGCCGCCACGCCGCTGGATAAATTCATGTTGGAAACCGATTGCCCCTATCTCGCGCCGGTTCCGTATCGCGGCAAACGATGCGAGCCAGCTTACGTGAAAGAAATTTCCGAAGTCGCCGCGCAGGTGAAAAATTGTTCGCTGGAAGAATTAAGCGAAGCGACCTGCGCAACGGCGGGACAGTTTTTCAGGAAAATTATTTAAGTTAAAACAGAGCCGTTGCTTCCTGATTGCTTCGTAGTGTCCGACGAAACCAAATTGAATAGCAAGTCACCGCAACGTGCCAAAAAATTAAAATTACTAAGAATACGATAAACGGCAAATGGTCAGTGAGACTGAGGATGGCTGTGACAAACTTGGCGATGTTCCAAAAAATGTTAATCGCCCGCAAAACGCCGGTCGTCGGTAAGTAGAAAAGCTTTTCGCCTTTCTGCCCAGACCAGTGAAGAAAGTTAGCAAATAAACTCCCCAGCCCGAGTGTCAGCAAAAGAACTGTAATAAGTAATTCTGTTGTTATGGTGTGAACTTGCGTTGTTGCAGGTTTTGTAACAAGTGCATTTAACGTACGGCTACAAACATTTAAAAATCTCCTCAACCGTTTTCCCTTCAATCCAAACGGTTTTGTGGCGCGAGGTCTGGCCGCGCACGATTTGGATTTTGCTGCGCGAACAGTTCAACTTTTCCGCGAGCAAATCGACGAGCGCCTGGTTCGCGGCGGCATCTACGGGCGGCGCGGTCACTTTGATTTTCAATTCGTCGCCAAGCGGTGCGCAGATTTCGTTGGTCGAAGCGCGCGGCTGCAATTTCACGGCGAGATAAACTCCGTTGGCGTGCGGTCGAATGAATTTGGGATGCGGCACGAGGGAAGTTTGCCTGAAGTGATTCTGAATTCCAGTGAAACGAAACTACAGTGAAGAAAAACCGCAGATGGACGCGGATAGACACAGATGGGGAACGGAAAAAGGAAATGCTTTCAGATTGGCTTCGGAATTTTATCTGCGTTCATCCGCGTTCATCTGCGGTTTTTATTTTATACCTTTGCAGCCCCTCGACTTTAGGCTGATGCGATGGCAAATTTTTTTTGTGTCAGAAAATAAACTCGAACAACTTCGCGCGCTGTTGCGTTCTTACGGTTCCTGCATCGTCGCCTATTCTGGCGGCGTGGATTCGGTTTTCCTCGCGCACGTCGCTCACGACGTTTTAGGTGAAAAATCTCTGGCGGTGATTGCGGATTCACCAAGCCTGCCGCGACGTGAATTTCAGGAAGCGCTCGAACTGGCGGAGACATTTTCGTTTCCAGTTCGGGTGGTTCGCACGAATGAGTTCCAAAACGAAGCGTATCTCGCGAACCCGAACAATCGCTGCTATTTCTGCAAACACGAGTTGTTCACGGAGCTTGAACCGATTGCGCGTGACGAAAAATTCGCGGTGATTGCCTACGGCGAAAATGCGAGCGACATCGGTGATCATCGGCCCGGAGCGAAAGCTGCGTCGGAATTCCAAGTGCGCGCGCCGCTCAAGGAAGTTGGTTTGACCAAAGCTGAGATCCGCGAACTTTCCGCGCAACTCGGCTTGCCCACGGCTGACAAACCGCAGATGGCTTGCCTAAGTTCGCGCATTCCCTACGGCGAATCGGTCACGCCGGAAAAACTGCGGATGATTGAAGAAGCGGAATATGTTTTAAAGGATTTGGGGTTTTTCGATGTGCGAGTGCGCCACCACGAATTGAAGCAAGGCCAGCTCGCTCGAATCGAAGTTGGCGCGGACGAGATTAAAAAACTTTTTGAAGACGACGCATTTACCGGAATTGCGAACGCGTTGAAAAAAATCGGTTACGCTCATGTCACCCTTGATCTGCAAGGTTATCGTCGCGGCAGCATGAATGAAGTCATGGCAGTTCCCATCCAGTTTGGCGCACGGAAATGAACCTGGGTGCAATTAAAAGTGGGTGAGGACCGCGGCTGTGTCGTCCGTGACCAGCCGCAGACTCCAACGAAACGAAGATTTTCGTTTTTGTTGCCAAGGAACCAGTTCAGTAATTCGCTTTTCAGCAATTTTTCATGTTTTACAAAACTATCTGTACACCAAGCACTTCCCGTTTTGGTTCCTTGGCAGC
>JBBQAX010000080.1:0-15021 GCA_038316905.1 Verrucomicrobiota bacterium
CCATCGCGCGAAAAACTGCGTTCTTCGTCCAACGCATATTTGCCTCACCATATTGGGCAATGACGTTTCCGTACGCGACGTTGAGTTTTAGCAAAGGGATCAATGCCGGAAGCAAATTGAGCTTTCGGCAATCGGAGTAAAACAAGTGCGTTCCATCCGCGAGACTTTGCGTCACTTGTTTGAGCACAACCGGTTTGAAAGCGTGTCCATTCTGATAAACATGCTGATTGAAATAGGCGGGATCGTTCTGAAATTCCGGGCATTGCTTCAGGAAATCGTGTCGCAACGAGAATACCTGTTTGATCCCTGCGCCTTTCACCTGACGAACCAATTCCTCTTGTTGCTGGCAAAAGCGCCCGCCTTTGTGGCTGTGCGAATCGTCCGCATAAGAAACGAAGGCGACTTGCGAGAGGTCAGGCGTTTTTTGTCGAAGAAGATGCCGCGCCGCCAACGGCTTGAACATTCGCAGCCCGGATGGATCGGTGAATTCAATTCGGCGGTCAGGCATGGATGACTGGTTCTCGAATTTCTATTGCATCAATTGGCGCAGTTTCCAGTCGATAAACGATCACGCCTTTTTTTCCAGGACGGCGATGTAGTTCGTCGCGCCGCGGAAATATTCCTGATCTTCGTAATATTGATCCACTTGGATTTCTTTTCCGCTCGGCGTAATGCGCCACAAGGAGAAGCCAGCACCGGTCAGCAGTTCCCAGAAATCACGAAAGAACGTGCGCGAGTTGATGTTCCCGCAACCGAATTCAAACGAGAGCGCGCCGATTTTTCCGGCAGCCAAGGAGCGCTTGGCACCGCGAAGGGCGTGAAGTTCATGTCCTTCAATATCCATTTTCATGAAATCCACGAAATCCAATCCTAGGGTGTCAATGACTTCATCAAGGAGGCGGATCGGCACCATGATCGTCTGATATTTAAAATCTTGAAACGGTGTGTCGCGGCGGACGTGCAACGACGCGCTGCCGTCCGTGGCGGAGCTGGAATGATAAGGCACTTCTCCTGCCTGGTCGCCCAACGCGCACGGCATCAAGGTGGCATTGGGCAGATTTTTTTCGCGGATGATCGCCTGACAACCTGGGGAGGGATCGAACATGAAAACCTTCGCGCCCGGAAACCGCTGGAGCATCCCTTCGGTCCATTCCGCTACATTGGTGCCGATATCAAAAAGAACGGGATTGGGCCGGCGAATACGACGGGCGGCGGCTTCGATTTCACCTTCTAAATTCCAGCCGGTGCCGGAACCTTTGCCGATCAAAAAGTTGAGATAAGCTTCGGTCAGGCGAGCCGGTTTATAAAAAAGGCGGGACGCGACCATCCAACTGAGCGGTTTTGCCGCAGCCTTTCCAAGCCGGTTGGCGATGCCAGGTTTATGGAGTTGCATAATTAGGGAAAAAAGGTCACGAGCACTGTTTCAACTCGATCACGGAAATTAAACTGAACGTACCACCTCTCGGTTGCAATATTGGTTTTGAATTCACTACGAATAATCATACGGAACGCAGCTGCAAATTTCGTTCTAGGAAATCGCTGACTTTTGCGGATACCTCTTCTTCGCTCACATTCAAAAGGCAATGCGGCGCAGGAAACCGGCAGTAATCTGAACACGGTTTGTAGGGACACGCTTTTCCTTCGATTACCACCGCCTGCGGATGCAACGGAGAGAACCATTCGGGCAGTTGCGGCCCAAAAATGGTAAAGGTCGGCAATCCACAAATGGCGGCGAGGTGGCCGGGACCCGAATCGTTGCCGATAAAAACGGCGGACTGTTCGATCATTTCCAACAATGTTAAAATTGTTTCTGGCGTCGCAACATTCGGCTCGTTGGAATCCAGCCACCATTGGCGCTGATTTGTGTCGCACGCCACTTGCACTTCATGACCGGCCTCACGCAATCGACGAACTAGATTTCTCACTCGAACGAGCGGCCAGACGCGCACGGCGCGAGCCGCGCCACTATGGATGAGAATCTGTTGATTCGAGTTTGCGCGCGGAAATTCCAGTTGGTTTTTTGGCGGCAGCTCGAGATCAAGCGCGACCGCCATTTTGCGCCAGTATTCGTAACGATGCTGGGTGGGTTCCGGCAGAGAAATGGGATGCGTCAAAAACTTATCGCTCTTCAAACGCGCAAAGCCAAATCGCTTTTTCGCGCCGACCGTCCGAAGCAAAAAATGATCTCGCGGGTCCCAGCGCGCCGACATCCCAACGTCGAAACGTTCTTTCGCGAGTTGGCTGCGCAAACGCAAAATCGTCAGCCACGGCCAGAATACAAACTCGTATTTGCGCTCGAACGCAGTCCACGGTGCGAGGAACGGAATCACTTTCACCTCCGGCCAAAAGCGTTTCTGCATTTCAAAAGCAAACGATTTAGCCAGCAAGGTCACTTCGTATTTTTTGGTCGCGGCTCGAAGAAAAGGCGTCGCGATCGCCAGATCTCCGATTCCCCAAAGCTCAGTTACGAGTAATTTTGGTTTCATCGCGCCATGTATTCCTGCGCTGAAAAAACGCCACGCTGCTGAAGCAAGGCAATCGCGGATTTGAAATGGATGAGCGAATTCATGGACGACAGCGGTGAGTTTAATGACGGCTTGCGCTCTGTAAAGTCCGGCGTCGAATGGCAGGGATAACGGGTGTGATTAAAAGCGGGTGAGGATCGCGGCTGTGTCGTCCGCGACCAACCGCAGCGCATTGCCAAAGAAGCACACTTGAAACGCTTCACCGCTCTCTCACTGCGAAGCGCTGCGCTGGTTCTCCGCGAACACAGCCGCGGTCCGTAGGGTCAAATTCCAAAATTCTCACCCACTTTTAATCACACCCAGGGATAACTGCTCACACTTTCACGCGACAAATTCTGCAAGTCTTGGTATCACTCGCCCATGCACAAAATTCTTTTTGGCTTATTTCTTTTGGTTTCGACGCTCATTTCTTCCGCGCAGACGAATGCGAATTTCACCCGAACGGAAGATGTCATTTACGGCCGCAAATTCGGCACCGCGCTCACGTTAGATGTTTTTAAACCAGCGAAACCGAACGGCTTTGGAATTATTTTCGTCGTGAGCGGCGGATGGTTTTCAGCACACGAGGCGATCAACCCTGCGATGTTCCGAGCTTTTCTGGATCGTGGTTACACCGTTTTCCCCGTGGTTCATGGATCGCAACCGAAATTCATCATTACGGAAATTACTGAAGACATGCATCGCGCGGTGCGTTTCATTCGGTCCAACGCAGCGAAATACGGTATCAATCCCGACAAACTCGGCGTCACCGGCGGCAGCGCGGGAGGACATCTTTCCCTGACGCTCGGGACACAAGGTGCGAAGGGCAAACCCGACGCCAAAGATCCCATCGATCGCGAGAGCAGCGCGGTGCAAGCCGTCGCTTGTTTTTTCCCGCCGACGGATTTTCTCAACTACGGCAAGCCTGGCGAAGATGGCGTTGGGTTCGGCGTGTTAAAAGGTTTCAAAGCCGCATTCGGGCCGCGCGTGGATGATCCCGAGGAGCGCAAGAAACTTGGCCGCGAAATTTCCCCGATCTATTTTGTGACATCTAATACGCCGCCCACACTCATCATCCACGGCGACGCCGACACGCTGGTTCCCATTCAACAGGCGGAAACCTTTCTTAAGCGTGCGGAAGATTTGGGAGTGAAAACGGAACTCATCGTCAAGAAAGGGCAGGCGCACGGCTGGAAAGATTGGACATCGGACTTCGCGCTTTTCGCCGACTGGTTTGATGAATATTTGCGCGGAATTAAGAAATAGCTTTTGACAGGAATTACAGGATTTACAGAAAGCTGGTTAGTTCCTTTCAAATAATCCTGCTTGTCATGTAAATCCTATCGACTTCCTCCGCGATCCTCGACTTTCAACAGTCACGTTGACATATTTTCGGCACGCCGAGCGGAGTTCGTGCGGACAATGTGCGGAACGGCAAACCGCATTCGCATTGAAAAGATGGGACAACGGAAATGACGCATCAGGATTTACTCAATAAGCACGAGACCTTTAGAAAGCGGGCACGGTTTATTTTAATTTTGCCATTTGGCATTTTTGCAGGAGCCATACTCGCCTATGTCTCTTTGGAACCGCAAATCAATAGGCTCGCAGAAATACCTCAAACAGCAATTTTCCTTGGGACGATACTATCACTCCCGATTGGGCGATCATTGCACTATTCCTCGTCGGACAAATCCGGCAGAGAGAGGGCCTTTCGTGCCCTGTATGCCGGAAACCAGTTTTTGGTAGTCGTGGGATGGGGAAAATTATTTCAACAAACGGTCAATGTCGTCACTGCGGCGCCAAGTTTGAATAAATCCGGTTCGCAAAAATTTAGGGGAATAAAAATGGAAAAATCTTTTTGTTGCCGCACAAGTCGATCAATCGCTTAGTGCTTCACCACGAGCGACACGTGCTTCGGGAGAATTGAAGAGCGGGTGAGTGGGTTTGAGGTCGCGCAGAAAATTTTGGCGGAACGCGATGGCTTTGTTCGTGGTTTCGCGGCGCTCTTTCACTTCGGGTGTGAGATGGCGTTTGCCTTGCACGGGAGAATCTTCAATGGAGCCGCTCCAAGCGGTGAGTTGTTTAGCGCAGGATTTGGCGAGAGTTTGAAGGCGAAGGAGGTCGCGGGCGAACGGTTTTATTTTCGGACGTGGCGCCACGACGGCCAGCATGGAGCGAACTTCGCCCGCTGAACCGCGAGCGATGCCGAGGAATTGTAGAAGTTCTCCAGTGGAAATGCGCTCAAAACCTTCGGCGATATTGTTGGAAACAGAAAGTGCGGCGCGATCAAGTTAGTTGCGGAAACCGGAAGAGAAAGGGCAATTCGGCATTTCGAGAAGGTCGAGGACCGCGTTGTAGAGGCGAGCGGCTTCTTGCCATGCGGGAAGATCTTCAAAGTTTTGGTATTTGGGCATGATGGTTTTCTTTCGGTGAGTTTGTTTTTTATTTCCCTTTGGCTGTTGTTTGAATCGTCGATCGTCAATAGCCGATAGCCGACGTTCGTAGCACCGCGCCAAGAAATTGATAAGTCCAAAAACACCTAATACCGAACATCAAACATCGAATGGCTCGGCTATTGGCTAATTGTCAATTGGCTATTTTATTTCGAAAACGAAAAATGCTCGGCGCGTCCTGTTATCGCAATTGCTCCAGTTTAAATGCCCGTAAATCTTCCAACGCCCAATCCGGTTTATGCAATTTAAGCTCGTCGAGTTTTGAGCCGCCGGTCGCTACCGCAAGAATTTTGGCACCGATGGCGCGCGCGCAGCGGATGTCCAAAGGCGTGTCACCGATCACCAAAACTTCTTCGCCGCGCAGTTTGTTTTTCAAGACTTCTTCCCCACGTTCTTTCGCGATCGCCGCAATGGAGTCGCGCTCCTCGTGATCATCCGCAAAACCGCCAAACGCGAAGTTCTTCCATAGGTCGTAACGGCGCAGTTTGATCTCCGCACCGCGCCGGATGTTTCCAGTGAGCAAACCGATGGCGGGCGGATTCGCTTGGGTGCGCAGATGATTCAGAAAGTCGTGAACGCCCGGACAAACTGCGCCCTGGCATTCCAAAATCATTTCAGCGAGATGACGCAAATAGGTTTCGAAGAAGCGCTCGAAATGGGCGGCGTCCGGCGTGATTCCGTGATGAGAAAAGAATTCTCGCACGAGAGAAACATCGGTGCGTCCGGCAAATTTTAATTTCTCCGAACCATCGTGCAGGCCAAATTCCGTTTGGAACGCGCGCGCAAAAGCCTTCACGCCCGCGCCGCCAGTAGTGACGAGCGTCCCGTCGATGTCGAATAAAACGAGTTTGATCATTTTGGAATGAATGGTAGAAAAGCCGCCAGCAATCCACCTTTAAATGCGCTACTGGGGAAATTTAGCCATGGGAAAAAATCGTGCCTTCACGTTAATTGAACTGTTGGTCGTTATTGCCATCATCGCGATTCTTGCCTCGTTCCTGTTGCCTTCTCTGGCTAAAGCAAAACAGAAATCGCAAACCTCTGTCTGTTTGAACAACCTGAAACAATGGGGTTTGGCGACGCAGCTTTACGTGGTGGATAACAATGATTTTCTGCCCAGCGACGGAACTCCTAATCCTTCGGACAACTCGACGAACGTCGGTTGGTATATTCAACTGCCGCAGGTTATTGGCTTGCCGCGTTACCACGACATGCCGTGGAGAAAAGATTCCAACGCAGTGCCATCGAAATCAATCTGGATCTGTCCTTCGAACCTGAGAAAGAGCAACGGCAACAATCTGTTTCATTATTGTCTGAATGAAAACGTCAACGGAACCGGCGCCGCCAACCGCCCTGTGAAGCACTCGACCATTGCCAGACCCACCTCAATTGTCTGGTTGTTCGACACCAAAAATCTTCCCGCCGTAGGTGACAAAAATTTTGCGCACACAAACCTGCATAATAACGGCGCGAACTTCACTTTCCTGGATGGCCACGCCACCCGATTCAAGAACACGGCTTATTGGGATTTCACCACAAAAACCGCCATCACGAATAATCCAAGTCTGATCTGGGTTCCGTAAATTCAGGGAGTGACCACGGCTGTGTTTCGCGTGAACCAGACGCAGTGTTTCGCAGTGATGCTTAAAAATGCCAGGATTGAATAGCCAATCCGATTCGTCTAGGACAGCACAGCCGCGATCCATAATTTTCACAACACCCGTGCATTAACCGTCAGTCTGAACGCATTTAAAAATCGTTGAATTTTTGACCCTTCTTATCTGGGTAAATAATCAGTTAGGAACACGCTCGCCCTCTCCCCCAAGGAGAGGGAGAATTGTTCGCGGTGCTTTGGTAAGAACGAGCCATCAGATTTATCTCGCGGTTTTTTCTGCGAATAACCAAGGCGGGAACAACGCAAGTGCCTTCTGAATTTTCCAGGAACCTCGATTGCTGGCTCCCTCTCCTTGGGGAGAGGGTCGGGGTGAGGGCGAGCGTTCATCTCAATTTCAACATCACGGTGAAGGAAGAAGCACTTTCCTGTTTTTTCGCGGTCACATCGGTTGAACAATTAGATGCGTCCGCCCTGGGGGTGATTAAAAGTGGGTGAGGACCGCGGCTGTGTCGTCCGCGACCAACCGCAGCGCTTGGCAAGTGAGAGAGTGGTGAAACGTTTCAAGTGTGCTTCTTTGGCAACGCGCTGCGGTTGGTTCTCCGCGAACACAGCCGCGGTCCGTCGGATCGAATTCCAAAATTCTCACCCATTTTTAATCACCCCTCTGCCCTGATTAACCGTTCTGACCCGTTGACTTTTGGGCATCAAATGTGTCTCCTTCTGAGCAAAATCCCCCCAGGAAAATCATATGAAGAGGTTTCTTATCTGTTTGCTGCTGCTTGGAAGTGGCGTGCTTTTATTCTTAAACTTTCCTCGCCCTAAATCTCCTCAGATTGCATCGCTGACAAAAGCAGAGAAGGCAGCAGCTGCCATCGTCATACCACCGGTGGCGACTCCACTTCTCCGATCACCGTCAACAAACACAAAATCTGCGGCAGCAATTCCGGTTGCAGACGAAGAATCCCTGGCCGCGCTGACCACGTTTTCCGATTGGACGGAAACCTTTCTGTCCGGTGATCCCAACGCAAACAGCGCGCGCGGTGAAGCACTGGCGTGGAAACGGCGTGAAGCGATGAGCCGATTAATTGAGAGCGATCCTGAGAAGGCGATCGCAATGACCGTTCCTTTTTCGTGGAGAAGCAAATTGCCCGCGAATGTCACTCGTCATTTCGAACAACAAATCGATGGTCGCGGCAATTTGACCGTGGCCGTCGCGACTGATTTCGAGCGTGGAAAAACGGCGGTGTTCCGCGAGGCGCAAATCAATGACAAACGTTACAAAGCTTTCGTTTATGGACGGCGTGTTCGGGAGGTTTCGCAATACACCGTGCCGTTGCATGGCATTGCGCTCGATGGAAAAATGGCGGTCCACTCGGATGCCATTCGCATCGTGAATTTGGAAGAAGCCAAAGCGCTGGAGTTGGCCCGCAGTGAAACGGTCGAGGAATTTTGTGGCGTTTCCAGCCAACCAGCCGATGTGCGCCAGCAGAAAGTGGCCGGTGATATTGGTGGTTCGATCAGATATTTTTGCGGCGTGGACCACGTCCGTTTGGTAAACGAACAACTTCTGCGCAGCGGAGAAACGGATTCTTTTGTGTCGGCGAATCACAACAACTGGACGCATGGAGTGAAGACCTTGCTCTACATGCGCTTGAACTTTCCTGATGATTTAACCGAGCCGATTTCCGAAGCGAATGCCTACCGGATCATGGACGGGGCGAACGAGTTTTTTGTGGAAGGTTCCTACGGTCTGACCTCGCTGATGACGACCGTCACGCCCTTAATGACATTGCCGAATACCAAAGCGTGGTACAGCACGGCGGGGCCGGGAACATTGCTGGAGCACGCTCGCGAACTGGCGCGCGACAACGGTTTTGAAACAGACAATTACCATCTGGATATTGTCGCGTTTACCACTGTGCCTGACTACGACTTCGGCGGTCTCGCGGCGGTGCATGGAAAAGCGCTTTGGCTACAGAGCACCGGTGTCGGTGTGACCGCCCACGAACTCGGCCATAACTACGGTCTCTGGCACGCGAACCTTTGGGACGCAATCACGAATTACAGCAGCACGGGCATTGGAACCAATTGGGAATACGGCAACATCTTCGACACGATGGGCCAGGCGTCTGCGGGGAGAAATCAATTTAATGCGATGCACAAAAATATCCTGGATTGGTTGCCCGAGCCGACGATTCAAAACATTACCAGCAATGGGGTTTACCGCATTCATTCGTTCGATGTGCCGACGCGTGTGAACGGGAATTTCTACGCGGCAAAAGTTAGAAAAGATTTTCAACGCGATTACTGGATCGAGTTTCGCCAGCAGTTCACCAGCAATCCCTGGTTGCAATACGGCGTAATGTTGAACTGGGCTCCGTGGGTGGAAAGCAGCGGCGGCACGCATTTGATCGACACCACACCAGGATCGCCGACCGGCGGCAACAGTCGCGAAGATGCCGCCGTGGTGGTCGGGCGGACTTTCAGCGATCGCGTTTCCGGAGTTCACATTACACCGCTCGCGCGCGGCGGCGAAGGACTCGAACTTTGGATGGATGTGCAAGTCAACTCAGGCGCGTTCGAGACCAATCGTTCGCCGGTAATGAAAATCGAAATCGATCCCACGAATGCCGCGCCGGGTGAGCTGATTCATTTTCATGCTGCGGCGACCGATCCCGATGGAGACGCCCTCGCCTACACCTGGACGTTTGATGATCTTACGTTTTCGACCAACAACCTGCCGTGGGTTTCCAAGAGTTGGAATTCGTCTGGCGATCATGTCGTGCGTTGCGTCGTCAGCGACATGAAAGGCGGCGTTGCCAGCGCGAACACCGTGATCACAATTGGGCAATCCACCGGCTATCGCATCACCGGACGTATCACGGACAAAGATGGAAATCCGCTGGAAGGTGTGCGCGTTGATAACAGCAAAAGCGAAGACGCTGCTTACAACGGCGGCTACACTGACAGTTACGGCGATTACGTTTTGGTCAATGTCACGGACATGTTGAATCTCGACGCCTTCGAATATGGAATTGTTTTGACCAACGTGTTCGGGACGGGGCCATTTTTCGTCACATCGAATACGGTAAATATGGATTTCATCGCGGTCCCCCGCCAAACCGTCAGCATCACGGTCACGACGAACACAGTTCCCGAAAATGGAATCGTCACCAATGAATTCATTCTGACGCGCAACGCTGAATACACCAACGAACTTTCCGTAAACGTTTTTCTCTCCGGCACCGCAACCATCTCCAGCGATTTCAGTTTGAGTCCGACCTTGACGAGCGGGGCTAATGTTGTCGTTTTTCCAGAGGGCGAACAGACTGTTTCATTTGTTTTCAATTCGATAAACGACGCGAGTGTGGAAGGACCGCAAACCGTCACGCTCACCATCACCGAAGATTTTCCAGCGTTATTCATCGAACCGCCCACACCGCCCTCCTATTTCATAGGCGTCATGGCGGAAGCGACCGTGACGATTCTCGATGACGATTTGCCGAATCGCCCTGTGGTTTCGCTCGCGACCATCACGCCGTCCGTTCCTGAGAATGGGATTGATGTCGGCGCGTTTTCGCTTTCACGTACTGGAAGTACGGCGAGTGAATTGACCGTATTTTATTCCGTCAACGGCACGGCAACGTCCGGAAAAGATTACGCATCGTTGTTGGGAGTAGCGATCATCCCGGTTGGAAGCGCGAGCACCACGATTCAATTTCAAACCATTGATGACAAAAATGTGGAGTTGGAGGAAACGGTCGTTCTCACTCTCGAAGCGAATGCGGGTTACACGATCAATGGTTCGTCGGCGCAAACGAAAATTGTGGATGACGATTTGTTGACCGTCACAATTTTTCCTATCGCTTCGACTGCAGGCGAACCTTCAACGCCTGGACGATTCACCGTGAAACGCGAAGGAGATTTGAGCGCGAATCTCCTCGTCCATTACACCGCGAGCGGCGTGGCCATCAGCGGAAGCGATTACATTCCTTTCAGCGGTTCCGTGACGATTCCCGCTACTCTCACGTCCGCAGATATCGTGCTGACGCCGTCGGAAGATCCGCTCGTGGAAGGTGACGAATCGGTGATCCTGACGCTTAAAACAAATATCGCTTACAACATCGGCACACCCGCCGCAGCGACTCTCTTTATTCGCGATAATGAAAAACAATCCGTGAGCATTACGGCTACGGATGGATCCACGTCCGAACCAGGCGATGACACGGGGGCATTTCAGATTTCGCGGGGGTCGATCACCAGCGGCGCGTTAACAGTTTTTTTGGCGGTCAACGGCACGGCGTATTCCGGCTCAGACTATGTTCCGCTGGAAAGCGTCGTCGTGATTCCAGACGGCACCAGCTCAGTGGTGTTGGATATTATCGCGTTCGATGACTTACATCAGGAACCCCTCGAAAACATCATCCTCACAATTCTTCCGAGCACGAATTACAACATCGGTTCGCGCCAGGCGCAGGTGTCCATCGCAGATAATGATTCCAATGCTTCTTCAGCCGTAGGGTTCAGCTTCCACACGTCCAGCGCTGTAGAAAGTAAATCGCCCGGAATCGCCGTTTCGCTCAGCGCCACTTCCACTGTGCCGATCACGGTCGATTTTCGTGTGCTCAGCGGAACGGCATCAAGCAATGATTACACGTTGCCTTCTTCTTCGTTGACCTTTGAACCGGGCGAACGCGCCAAATCAATTGAGCTGGAAATCAACAATGATTCCAACGTTGAACCAGCTGAAACGATTCGCATCGTCCTGTTTAATCCGATTGGCGGCACGCATGACGGAATAAAAATTCACACTTACACGATCGTCGATGATGACACATCATCGATCAGCGTTTCTGCCACGGTGGCCAGCGCTTTTGAGACCGGGCCTGCGAACGGGAATTTCAGAGTGACCCGAAATGGTTCCACCAATGCGCCGCTCGTGGTGAATTTCGAATTAACCGGAACCGCCAGCGAACATGGCGATTTTACCGCGCTCGGTAAATCTGTGACTATACCCGCTGGTGCGACCTTCGTGGATCTGCCGGTAGTACCGTTGAACGATCAAACCGTCGAACATAGCGAGACGGTTGAAATAACTTTGCTGACTGCGCCGACGGCAAAAATCGCGTCACCCAACTCCGCCACCATCACCATCACGGATAACGATCCTGATTTGTTGCCACTCGTAACGGTGACGTCCATAGACCGACCCACAGCCATCGAAGGAGGGACGAATGGCGGATTTGTTTTCACGCGGATGGGAACGGCCGGCGCACTGACCCTTCATTTTTCTCTGACCGGGACTGCTTTAAATGGAGCCGATTACGTGGCATTGACCAACACCGTCACGATTCCTGACGGGCAAACTTCGGCGTCAGTTTTGGTCTTTGCGATTGATGATGCCATTGTCGAAGGCGAAGAAACGGTCGTGTTGTCGTTGACCGTGGAGGACACATATCTCGCCGCACATCCTGCGTCCGCAACGGTCATCCTCCAGGACAACGACGAGCGTGTCTGGATCGACGCCAGTGATTTCATTGCATCTGAACCCGGGATCGACATTGGTGAATTCACATTCACACGCTTCGGCACGACGAACACACCGTTGCAGGTTTTCTTCACGATCAGCGGCGTCGCCAGCAATGGCGTCGATTACGTTTCTATTCCCAATTCGTTTACGATTCCGGCGGGCAGCGTTTCCGCGATTCTTCCGATCATGGCGATTGACGATCTTATAGTGGAGGGGCCGGAGAAAATGACGCTCACACTGGTAAGCAATGCCGCTTATTCATTAGGTCAACCAACCAACGGAACCGTCACGATCGATGATGACGAACCGATGCTGACAATCAGCGCCACGCAAACAAACATCGTCGAGGGCAGCCGACCTCCGTCCGCATTTCGAATCACGCGCACGGGCGATCCGAAATATAGTTTCACCGCACTGCTCGCGGTTGGCGGAACGGCTACCCAGGGTGTCGATTATCCGCCGTTGCTCACGAATGTTTATTTCTCATGCGGCGTCGTGGGGATTGATCTCGTTGTCGCTCCCACCAATGAACTCGCCATTGAAGCCGCCGAGACCGTCACCGCAGCAATTCTCCCCCACCCTGATTACACAATTCTTTCGCCGAGTAATTCTTTGATCACAATTGCCGACGCAGGCGAGAATCAAACGCCGGTTGTTACCATCACCAGCGCACTGGCCAGCACGGTGTATCTTCTCGGCACCAACGCCGGCCTCATTTTGGAAGCGACCATTACCGACGACAACGATCCGAACATTCCGCTTCTGACGACGTGGAAGAAAATGAACGGCCCGGACACATTGGAGTTCGGCGACACGAACCTCGCGAATACAACCGTGCTTTTCACCAATGTCGGCGTTTACGTGCTCCGGCTCACCGCAGACGACGGCCTTCTTCAAGGTTTTGCGGAACTCACCGTCGTGCTCGGCGCGCAGGAATTTTTATCCACCAACGGATTGCATTGGGCATTGAACGAAGAAATCGGCACGAACGTGTCTGACATTTCGGGCGCGGGCCGAAATGGAACGTGGACGGGAAATCCCAATTGGAATACGAACGGCGTGATGGTCGGCTCCGCGCAATTCAGCGGCACCAACGATTTCATCGAACAAACCAGCGACACCAATGTTCTCGATGGTTT
The DNA here is from genome assembly GCA_038316905.1 of Verrucomicrobiota bacterium. GTDB lineage: Bacteria > Verrucomicrobiota > Verrucomicrobiia > Limisphaerales > CANJXF01 > CANJXF01. The sequence goes on from JBBQAX010000080.1 coordinate 13,245, forward strand.
GAAAGCGTTTTCAATTTCGTTCTGGATCAATTCCGCAATCGGCAATGCGGATCAGGGAATTTTCTCCGCACATTCAGGAACAAACACGACGCTCGCTTTTGCCACGAGAACAAATGCCAGTTGCGGAAACTCCTCCAACGTCGTCGAAGTTACGATTCCAACCACCAGCGGAATCGCGCGCCATGTCAGCGCCAGCAACACGTTGACGAATGGCTGGCAACACATCGCCCTGACCTGGACCAATGGCTTGGCCCCCGCGCTTTACATCAATGGCGAACTGGACCAACCGCTTTCCCAATTCGTCGCGCTCTCCGGCGTTTTGTCGAATTGCACAGAGTTCATTGTGGGCAAAGGTCCGTCTGATCTTCCTTCGTGGAATGGTTTGATCGACGACGTCCGCGTTTTCAAACGCGCACTCAGCCCGGGTGAGGCGCGCGCATTGGGCAACTTGCCTCCGGCGAACAGCGGGCCAGTCGTGTTCGCTGGTGCCGATGTCATTCTCCAACTCACCACGCCGCTTGAACTGATCGGAACGGTTATTGACGACGGCAACCCAATTCCTCCCGGAGCAGTGAGTAATGTTTGGAGCGTTGTCAGCACTCCATTGGACATTGTGCTAACAATTCTCGATCCCAACAACCTCACCAACACCATTCAATTCGCGCAACCGGGCGATTACGTATTCCGTCTCATCAGCGACGATGGCGAAGTCAAAGTGTTCGATGACATCCTTGTCACGGTAGTGGAACCGACCTTGGTTTACGTGTTCGCTGTTGATGGCGACGCGGCTGAACTTGGCCCTAACGAAGGGCAATTTACAGTCTCTCGCTTCGGAGATCTGGAGTTGGAATTGACGGTATTCCTCGCGCTGAGCGGAACTGCCAGTAATGAAGTGGATTTTCTTCCCCTTACCAATACGGTCACTTTCCTGGCAGGCGTCGATTCGATCAATCTTCCGGTGATTCCATTCCTGGACGATCGCATTGAAGGCGATGAAACGATTATTTTTTCCATCATCACGAACCTTTCCTACACCGTTGGAAGCGGGGAAGCGATCGTCACGCTCCACGATTCTCCTTACGGCGCATGGAGCGTTCAACATTTCACATTGGAAGAATTGACGTTTCCAGGCCTGAGCGGCGCAACCGGCGATTTTGATCACGATGGACTGATCAATTTTATTGAATACGTCTCCAATCGAAATCCGAAGTCCAGCGATACCACACCGCCGCTCGTCACCGCAGTCGAACTGAATCCAAACAATAGCCAGAATTACATCACATTGACCTACAAACGGCGTCTTTCACCCACGGATACCGCCTACGAGGTTCTCGTTTCCAACGATATGAAGACGTGGAATACCGGAGAGGAATATGTCACTGAACTACTGGTCACAGACGACGGCAACGGCATTACCGAAACGGTGAAAGCGCAATTGGTGCAACCGTCCCTAATGTCCACCAATTATTTCATCAACTTGCGTGTTACGCTGATGACAACCGGACCTTGAGCCGAATGGCCAAACCGACCCCAATCATTCTCAGGAAATTTCAGTTGTCAAAGGCTTAGGCAACGCTTATAAACCCCCCAACCGCATGAACCCAATAAACTTATGAAATACAAAACCCTTACCTCACTCGCAGCCGTCAGCGCGTTTCTCATACCGGCAACAAACGCTTCCGCACAATTGTTCTCAGACAATTTTGATGTAAACAGCTCAGCCGCTTATACCGTAAATCAAGATGCTGATACGGAAGCGCTCTTTAGTTACGATTAT
>JBBQAX010000081.1:0-14994 GCA_038316905.1 Verrucomicrobiota bacterium
GCGCACGGAGTGACGCGCCCTACCAAGGTTGGTTTTCTATTTCGCAGGAGCCAGCGTTAATTCGATCTCGCCCGCGTCGATTGTTCCGGTGGCGGGAGTTTTTGGAACCGTGATGTTCATTCTGCCGTGCCACGAATCGACCGGCTTTCCCGATTCCGACTTTTCAAAAACCGCGGCCATCACGGTAATCTCATAATCTCCCGCAGGGACATTTTCCGTCGCCCAAGTGCCATCAGCATTTTCTCTGAATGGATAGTTGGGCATTTGGGCTAACCTTTTAATTTCTGGATTTTCCTGCCACTTTTTTAGCGCTTCGAGATCAGATCTGATTTCAGCGGGAAGAACTGGATAAGGCACGTGAACTGAAGCAAAGAACCTCATGCCCGGTTGACGACTCGCGCCCGGTGGGAAGCGAAAGCGCGCGATAATTTCATAACCAGATTCGCCAATGTTCACTGTCGTCGTTTCGCCTGAACGAATTTCCACATCCTGCAAGGGCGCATGTTGAAACGATCCCGATTTTGCGCTGATTTGTTGATGGATCAGTCCAATCAGCTTGTGTTTCCCCGGCAAAAGTTTTGGAAAAATAAAATGCCCGTGTGCATCGGTTTTGACACGGCTTTGAAAATCGTAAGAAAGATCGTCATGGCCTGCATTTTCCAATCCAAGAGTTAATTCACGACCCACCAGCGGCTTCCCCCCGCTCAAATAGGTCCCTTCCAAAGCGCCCCACGATTGCAGACTGACATTGGGTTTTGCCGCCAACATCGCAAGTGTGACATCTGCATAGCCCCCAGGATGAGCGATGATGACGCGTGAAATCGATTCATCAGAGGGCAAGCGAAAATGTCCTTTAACATCGGTGGACAGCAACGACGTTCCGTTCAGGCGGTTCTCACGTGAAAATCCACCGGGAATAAAATTGAGTCTTGATCCGGGCGACACCAAACCAACATCAGCCCTGATAGCTGGAGCGCCATTGGGAAGAGACACGCTAACGATGGGCGTCACCGCCCTATGCAACACGACGTCGATTTGAATTTCACCTTCATCTGGCGCAATCAAGCGTGAGGTGAACGACGTGTAACCTTCCGCTTCAAACTTCAAAAGATATCCCGGATTCTGCATTCCAAAAATCAAAGGTTCTCCGAATGAATGCCGATAATTACCACCCACAAAAGTCAGCCAATCACGCTCGAAAGTACTCCAGGATGGATTCCAATTTTCTTTGAGTGTAATTGGCTCGAAGTATTTGCTGGGCCATCCGCAAATTATCTTGAAACGCGGAATCATCTGGCCGTTTTCATTTTTCACGGTGCCGCTGACGACCAATGCGGGCGGCAAGGTGACGACTTGTTCCTCGTTGTTCGCTTCCAATTTCAAATCGCGCAGACTCATATAGCCGGATTTGTGAATAAAGAATCTCAACTCTCCATCCGGTGCCGAATCCCAGATCAGACGGCCATCGCCGTCTGCCTTGCTTTCAAAGTTTGCCTGAACGGGGTTGGTTTTTGGTTCGTTTGAATTGCGAATCGGCATTGTATCCAACCAGACACTTGCTTTGGGAACCGGTGAGCCGTTCTTGTCCACGATAAGCAACCGCAGCGTCTTTCCGAGGTGAAGTTGAAGTTGGTAAGGCCCCGACTTTGTCGCAGGATCAACTTCGATTGTCGTCGTCGCAAAACCTTTTGCTTCTGCCGTCAGCATTTCTTTTCCGGGTTTACAACCGGCAAGAGAAAAGGAGCCGTCTGCCAAAGATTTTGTTTCACGACGGCCTGACATGCCTCGGCCTCCAAAAAACACCTTCGCTCCTAATACGGGAAGATTATCAGCATCCACAACACTGCCGTAAATAGTCAGTCCTTTTCCAAGCTGGAAAATATGTTCGCGATTCCGCAGTTGTTCTTCCATTCCGGCTTTGCGCGACACCATCGCCAACGAGGAATCCACAAAGTTGGTGTGCTTAGCGCTTCCATAAAGACGCGGCAACATATCAGAAGCCATCCGGTCAATTTGCCAACGTCCAGCGCTGTCGGTCTTGACTTCGATCCAACTAAACTCGTGGCTTTCCGGCAACTTTTTTGAAATTGGATCGTCGTCATGGTTGAACCCGACTTTCGCGCCCTCAACCGGATTCCCATCTGGACCAAGCACACGTCCGCCAATCAGAACCGCGCGTTCGACTGCCACAATATATTTGGCAGGAATTTTTGCTCCACGTTCTACATTCCAGGAAAGTCGCGTGTCGGCAAAACCTTTGATTTGCGTGGTCAGTTCGATTGTTTTTAAATCGGCAGGAATTTCAACTTCGCAAACGCCGGAGCGATCTACCGTCAGTTTTTTCGTCACCCATTTTCCGGCTTGGGCGCGAAGATCAACCGTCGCATTCGGAATGGGACGCTGCGTGTCCAACGAAATAATTTTCAGGGTTAACTGATTCAACGAATCGGAATTTCCTGCAACTGCGTCTCTCCCAGAATTGTTCGATGACGTTTGTGTCGGTTGTTCTGCGTTGGCTTGTGCTCGATTGTCTTCGGTCGATTGAACTGTTTCTGCGACTGAAGAATTTGCTTCCGTTTGTTTCCCTGAAACTATTTTTGAAAATTTGCTGACAATGGACGGCGTAAAAATCGCGAGAGTGATTAACGCCACCAAAGCCAAACCCATTTTCACAGTGAGAAGCGATTTCAGCGCACTGGTGGATTTTCCCGCTTTGGCAAACGCCGCGCCCGCGACATTTTCCGCGAGGCTCGACGGCAGGGACGCGAGGGATTGATTTGTCAGGAGCGTTCCCAGCGCAGTCGCGGTTAAGGTGACGCCATGATTGACGAGCAGACCACGCAGTTTTTCCAGCGCGCGACTGACGCGTTTTTGCGCGGTGTCGTCGCTCACGCCGAGCGTTGCGCCGATGGAGCGGAAATCGCGTTGCTCGAAATAGCGGAGCGTTACAGCGTCGCGATCTTCGGCGCTGAGTTCGTTGATGGCGTCGTCGAGGACGGGCGCGATTTGTTTCCAGTTTTCATCGGAGTCGTTGGTGAGCGTGTTCATTTGGGCGGCTTGATTTTCCCGATCGGTGCGGCGGCGTTCAGAACGCGAAACATTCGCGGCGACGAAACAGGTGTGTTTGTGCAACCAACCTCCCAACAAAACATCCGACGGCAAGGTGCGGGCTTTCCGTGCAAAATCGGTGAAGACAGTTTGCGAGACGTCTTCGGCGAGATGCGCACGTCCGCCGAGTTGCCGAAGTGCCGTCGAATAAACCAGGGTGATGTAGCGCTTCACGAGATCGCGAAACGCGGATTCGGAGCCGTGTTGAACGTAGGCTTGAAGCAGTTCCTGAATTTCTTTCGTTTCCATTCAGTGGTATAAAGCCGCCGGTGCGGGAATTCCGACAAAGAACTTTTCCTGTAGCGGCGCGTCGGTGACCGCCGCATTCGTTCCGCTAAATTATTCAGCGGCGCTCACAGAGTCGCCGCTACATTCCGTTCAACCCTTTCAGATACGCAAAAATCAATTCCGGCAATGCTTTGCTGTATCCGCCTTCCAACAAACTGAACGTCGGGATTTTCAAATCGCGGATGGTTTTGCCGAGCCAATGAAAATCTTCCACATTCATGTTTTGCTGGCAGAGCGGATCGCCTTTGTAGGAGTCAAATCCGGCGGATACGGCGATTAAATCGGGTTTGAATTTCTTCAGTTCATCCAGCGCCATTGAGCAAGCAGCGCGATAGGCTTCGGCGGGCATGTTCGGTGAAACGGGATAATTGAAACAGTTTTTGCCGCGATGATCTTTGCCGCTGCCGGGATAGGCAGGCCATTGGTGAACCGAAAAAAAAGCGCAGCCCTCCACGTCCAACAAAATATCTTCGGTGCCGTTGCCGTGATGAACGTCGAAATCGAAAACGGCTACTTTCTTGATTCCTGCCACGCGCGCTTCCAGAACTGCGATGGCGATGTTGTTCAAATAACAAAAGCCCATCGGATGATTTTTCGTCGCGTGATGGCCGGGGGGACGGATGAGGCTGAAGGCAATTTCCTTTTCGCGACAAAGTTTCAACGCGTGAAGCGCTGCCCCGGCAGAACGTTTAGCGTGATCCGCAATTCCAGGATAGGCCGGTGTGTCGGGATCAAACTCCATACCGTCGCTCAACGATTTTAAATGTTCGCGGGTGTGGGCGCGCAGGATTTGTTCGTCGGAGACGGGCATTGGCTCCAGCCAATCAACACTCAATTCCGTTTGGCTTTTCAACTTTTCAACGGAGCCAAGAATTCTTTGCGGACGTTCCGGATGACCTTCTTTGTGATATTCCGCGCAACGACTGTCGGTGATGATTTTCATAAATTTCAACCAACCAAACCAGTAGCCTATTTATTCCACAAGTCGTAATCTCCTGGCCGGTCCAATGAAGCTCTCGAAAATCAACCGACGCAGGTTTCTGCGCTCACTGCTTTACGGAACACCCATCGTCACGTTCGCAGATTCTTACTGGATTGAGCCGACCTGGTTGAAGGTTCGCGAAGTTTCTCTCACCAAAGAAAAGCCGACGCACCGGTTTGTCCAGTTCACGGATCTCCATTACAAAGGTGACCGGGAATATTTGGAGAAAGTGGTTCAAGAAATTAACCATGTTTCGCCCGACTTCGTTTGCATGACGGGCGACATTATTGAGGAGGATAAATTTCTCACGGAGGCGTTGCAAATCCTGCGCGGCATCAAAGCCCCAATGTATGGCGTTCCAGGGAATCACGACTATTGGGCGCACGCGGATTTCGATGAGATTGCCGAGACCTTCGCGGCAACGGGCGGTGAGTTTTTGGTCGATTCTCAAGCCGTGACGCGCGATGGAAAAATCACCATTCACGGCGCAGGCGAAAGGCCGCCGGTAAATTTGCAACTCAATGCGCGAACAAAAAATCTCATGCTCATTCATTATCCTGAGTGGGTTGAGAAATTAGCGCCGCACAAATTCGATCTCGTGCTGGCCGGCCACACGCATGGCGGGCAAGTGCGAATTCCTTTTTACGGACCCGTCATCGTTCCGTTTAGCACCGGTAAATACGATCTTGGACTTTTTCAAACGGAGGCCGGGCCCCTTTACGTCAGCTCTGGTATCGGCTGGTTTTGCTTCAATATTCGTTTTCTTTGCCGCCCTGAAATTGTGGTTTTTGAAGTTTAGTGAATGAGGCTCTTGCCTCTTTGATCGAGGCTGTTATAGAGGTGGCGAACAAATCCACGGAAATAACAAATATGAAAACCTTCATGGCGGTTGCGGCAGCATTGCTGGCTTTTTTGACCGGACCCATTCACGCCGCGCAAACAGCGAACGCCCGGATGTATTGCCTTTCGATTCAATTCAATCGAGCAGTCGCGGGAGGCCAAAGCGGCTTATTCTCGCTTGATCTCACCGGAATTAATAACGGAATCAACGGTGAACTTTTCCCGGTCTTTGAAGCGTCTCGAAGCCATTTCACATTTTTGACAATGACCTTTTTCGACGAAGATGAAATTCCCGGCACCATGTCTCTCGATGTTCCGAATACAGACTCCGATGGCGATGGCTTTCCAGACATCTTCGACACCGCCAAAGCTTTTGGCGGCATCAGTCCCGGCACGGTCAATTTTCCGAGTTTTTACAACGGGAACGTAACCGCGAGTTGGTCGCGCAGCGCTAATTCACACGTTGGTACTTGCGTGCTTAATTTCCATAACTTTGGCTCCTTCACGCACACCTTCACTATTTTGGAATACAAGGGGCCTCTGACTTACACGCCGGGGGAGACTGTTGTTGCGGCCAATGTGGATCTGGCGCTCACGGGTATTCCGAATCAGGAATTGAAAGGCCCAATCTCATTTACCAAGTCGGTCTCTGATCCCGCGAACGAATTGGATTTTATGAATGGCATTTGGACTAATGCTCTTCCAGAAACTCCAGAAGCGTTTTCATTTGTCGCGGAAACTTTCTATCGCGACGCTGCCTGGCCAACCAACTATTACGGTTACTTTGAATTTAATGACTGGCTCTTGAGCACTGCTGAACCGGATTATTATTTGTGGTTCGTTTCGATCGACGATCTAAATGACGCTGATCACGACGGAATTCCCGATTTCAGTGATAATCCATCGTCGGTTGTGCCCCGGCGTCCGCTCCTCGCCCTAACGCGCGCACAAAACAATTTGCAACTTACAATTAGCGGCAACGTCGGCCAGATCTGCCAGATTCAGCGAAGCCCAACAATCAACGCCGCAATCTGGCCAACAATTTCTTCGGTCACGCTGACGAATGACCCTCAAATCATCAACTTGCCGTTGCCTACAGATCAAACGGCTTTTTGGCGCATTCAAGTGCAATAACCCGACCGACGAGAATCACATTTCAAATCGGCCGATGATGAATGTGGGCGTGCGCGGCGGCGATGAATCCCTTGAACAAGGGGTGCGGTTGATTCGGCTTGCTCAAGAACTCAGGATGAAATTGTGAAGCGATGAAGAATGGGTGTTCCGGCAACTCAATCACTTCAGCGAGCGTTCCATCGGGTGTGTTGCCGCTGATAACAAATCCAGCTTTTTCAAATTGTTTCCGGTAAGCATTGTTAAACTCGTAACGATGGCGGTGTCGTTCGTGGATACAAAATGCGCCGTAAAGTTGGCTGGCTCTGGATCCAACGGTAAGCTGACAGGCTTGCGAACCGAGGCGCATTGTCCCTCCTTTCGCTGAGACTTTTCGCTGCTCCTCCTGCAACGCAATCACGGGATGAGGGGTGTTGGGATTGAACTCGGTGGAATGCGCGTCCGCGAGTTTGAGAACGTTCCGGGCAAATTCGATGGTGGCGATTTGCATTCCCAAACAAAGACCGAGATACGGGATATTTTTCTCCCGGGCATATTTAGCCGCAAGGATTTTTCCTTCGATACCTCGTTCGCCGAAGCCACCTGGAACCAGAATTCCACCGAGTCCCGACAGAATCGTCTCCGCGCCGACCCGCTCGATTTCTTCAGCGTCCATTTTTACAATTTCCACACCGCAATCGTGAGCGATACCGCCGTGAATGACTGCTTCGTAAACAGATTTATAGGCGTCGTTCAGCTCGATGTATTTGCCCACCACCCCAACCCGAACCCGGTGTTGCGGCGCGATGAGTTTGCGAATGATCTCCTGCCAATGAGCCATGTTGGCGGGCGGTGTTTCGAGGCGAAGATGACGGCAAACCAGGTCGTCCATGCGCTCGCGTTGCAGCATCAGAGGCAATTCGTAGATGCTATGTTCGACGTCTTTTTCTTCGATGACGGCTTCGTAAGGAACATTGCAAAAGAGAGATATTTTCTGGCGCAATTCTGCCTCAAGCGGTTTTTCGCATCGGCAGACCAGCATGTGCGGCGTGATACCGATTTCGCGCAACTTCGCCACGGATTGCTGCGTGGGTTTGGTTTTCAGCTCACCTGCGGCTTTGATGAATGGAACGTAGGTGACATGCACGAACATCGCGTTGTCATAGCCGACTTCGAGAGCGAATTCGCGGATCGCTTCGAGAAATGGCAATCCTTCGATGTCGCCCGTCGTCCCGCCAATCTCGGTGATAACCACGTCCGCTTTGGATTTTTCGGCGAGTTGGCGAATCCGGTTTTTAATTTCGTCAGTCACATGCGGAATCACCTGCACCGTTTTCCCGAGGTAATCACCGCGACGTTCCTTGTCCAAAACTTTTTGATAAACCTGTCCGCTGGTCAGATTATTCAACCGCGTCAATTTGCAACTGGTGAACCGTTCGTAGTGGCCGAGGTCGAGGTCAGTCTCCGCGCCGTCATCGAGGACGTAAACCTCGCCATGTTGATAGGGGCTCATGGTGCCGGGATCGACGTTGAGGTAGGGATCGAATTTTTGCAGCGTGACTTTGAGGCCGCGATTTTCGAGCAGCGTTCCAAGCGCGGCAGCGAGCAGGCCCTTGCCGAGCGAACTGATCACACCGCCAGTGACGAAGATGTACTTCATGGGTTAAATAAAAATTGATGTCTGGCAATTGTGAAAGTGAGAAGGGGAGAAAGTGAGAAAGGGGGATGTACACACAGTCCCACCGTCTCACTTTCCCAATTTCTCACCTGCTTTTGGTCAATGGTCATTGGTTTAAAATCTTCTCAACACGTGCCACATCTTCCGGTATATCGACGCCGATGCTGTCATAATTGACTTTCACCACCGCGATTTGGATCCCGTTTTCCAACGCGCGCAATTGTTCCAGTTTTTCCGCCTGCTCCAACGGCGAGGGAGCAAACTTGACCAATTTCAACAACGTCTCGCGCCGATAGCCATAAATGCCGAGATGTTTTAAAAATGGAAAGGCCGCCAACTGTTCAGCAACCGAACGACTGGCGGCGTCGCGCAAAAACGGAATCGTGCGCCGCGAGAAATATAGAGCGCGTCCCGAAACATTGACAACGACTTTTACGACGTTCGGATTGTCGTATTCGGCAACTTCCTTGATCGGTGTCGCGGCGGTGGACATTTCGTTTTTCTCCAGCGCATTGGCGACCGCATCAATCACGCTCGGATCAATTAACGGCTCGTCGCCTTGGATATTAATAATCGCGTCGCATGAATTGCGCTCGGCAATTTCCGCGATTCTATCCGAGCCGCTTGGATGATCCGGCGAAGTCATTTCCACGCGACAAAAATTTTGGGCCACCTCAAAAATCCGGGTGTCATCGGTCGCGACGATGACTTCACTCAATGATTTTGCTTTCTGGCATTGCTCAACGACGTGTTGGATGAGCGGTTTGCCCGCGATGAGCGCGAGCGGTTTGCCGGGAAAACGGGTGGAGGCGTAACGCGCGGGAATAATTCCGAGAATGTTCATGAATGTTTATTTGCCACGAATTGACACGGATGAAACACGGATTGCGGAGAATAAAACCATATTACTTTTTAATCCGTGTTTCATCAGTGTTCATCCGTGGCTAAAATCTGATTGGCTGCGGCGGCCAAATCGTCTGCGATATACATCTGGAGGTTAGGCCCCGTAATGTTTCGAGCGACGTCTGCTCCATATCCGGTGCGAACTAGAATGCTTTTCTTCACGCCCGCGTTCCAGCCGCATTCCAGATCAATCAGCTTGTCGCCAATCATGTAACTTTGCGAAAGATCGATGCCGAATTCGTCTCGCGCATCGAAAAGGAACTGAGGCGACGGCTTGCGTCCGCGACTCGGCTGATCGGGATGTTCTGGAGCCGTGTAGATTTTCTCAAAAGCCACTCCGTGCCGCGCCAGTTCGCTTGCGAGATGGACATGAACTTTCTCGACATCTTCCATCGTAAAATAACCACGCCCCACGCCGGATTGGTTTGTGACCAGAAACAGTTTGAAGCCAGCATTCTGAAGTTGTTTCAACGCTGCCGTCGCCCCGGACAACAGCATGACCTCTTCAGGTTTGTGAAGATAATCTTTGTCCTCAATCAACGTCCCGTCGCGATCCAGAAATATGGCTCGATTCATCAATCAGACGATTGTTACGGGAAAGGCGTCTTAATTAAAAAACAAAAAGGACGGCACCGAGGTGCCGTCCTTTTTGAAAGAGTTTCGCGAACTACGGCTTTTGCAGGCGGTAAAACGCATTCCCTGTTGGATTGCTGACAGTCACAACATTATTGGTTCCAACGACAACGGCTCCACCAACCGGACCCCAGCTTGGAGAGGTTAAGGTTATTGTGCTTTCGAGATTGAAATCGGCCGCGTTCGTTGGCCAGGAAATCTGAACGTTGCTGCCGAGTTGCGTGATCGAAAGGGTCGGAATGACAACATTCGTAACCGTCAGCACGTCGGTGTAAGAAGTGCCAATCTTCAGAGCATCAATGATTTCAACACCGGCAGATCCACCCTCTTCGCGCAATGCAATGGCGCCCACCTGTGCAAGATTAGGTGCATCGGCGGCTGCTACGCTTGTATCGCTCTCGGAATTCGGATTAACCCACAGGCGAGTTTCGCCAGTGCCGATATTATAGCGGGTCAGCACGGTGTAAGTCTCATTAAGAGAAAGATCCAATGGAAATTGGCTCGAAGCAGTGACGGCGTTGGCTGCATTTGCAATTCCGAGACGGAATGTGCCGGGAGCCGAATTGACGGTGCTGGCAAATACTTTTGCTCGGAAGTTTGAACCAGCCGCGGAATCTCTGTAGTGCATGAAATAACTTCCGCCGGTCGAAGGCAGCTCAGTGCTGTTCAAAGTAAAGCTGCAATATAAGACGACCCCGGTTGAGGCCGGGAATGGACCGCCGGACAGATTGGCCATCACGTCTTCAGTCAGAGTGTTGCTGATCACGACAGCACTGTTGATCACCTGCATCTCCCCGGAAAGGCCAGAACCGCTGCTGGCGTGGATCCAAACTTCGCTGTTCGCAAAAATTGAACCGTCAGCGTAATTGAATTCATCCGCGAAAATAAGGCCGATCAACGCTTTTACGGTGATGCCAAACTTGGTTAGAGTCGTGGTGTGGCCGTCATTAATGGCGAGCGTAATGGTTGTGTTACCGTTAAGTCCGGCTGCGGGTGTCAGTGTCACCGTCCGATTGTTGCCGCTGCCACCAAGAACGATGTTTCCGTTGGGAAAGAGATTGGTATTCGAAGAGCTGGCCTGAACCGTCAAGGTGTCCCCTTCGACATCGCTTGTAGTAAACGGAATTGTGATTTGCTGATCCACCGAGGTAATCTGGTTGGCGATAGCCGAACTGCTCGGGGAACCCACCGTCATTGTGAAAGAAGTTGTCGTAATATTCGTGGCGTCTGAGACCGAAACGCTAATGACCGCGGAACCTTGCTGACCCGCGACGGGAGTAACCGTGATGTTACGGTCAGCCCCAGAACCACCAAGCGTGATATTCGCGTTCGGAACCAACGTCAGATTTCCGGAACTAGCTGAAACGGTCAATGAACCGGGCGTTTCTGTATCGGAAATAGTAAAAGCAATGGGGCCAACTGTTCCATTCGCTGGAATATTTTGATTTGGAATGCCGGAAATAGCGGGGGACGTATTAGCTCCGGCAATGTCATTGAAAAGCGTACTAACCTTCAGATCATCAATGGCCAGTGTGCCTCCACCAGTCGCTTGGCGGAATCCGTAATGAGAAATATTCACCAGGCCACTGGCGGGGTCGGTAGGGTTCACAACGTCACCGCCGGTCACCCCTGGATCAGATTCAGCGCTTGGATTGATCCACAGCGTGGCAAGGCCCGTGCCGATCTCATATCGCGTAACGACAGTATAGGTTACGTTGGTGAGAAGTGGTGTCGGCCACTGGCCGGTGGTGGCATTTCCGCCGGCATTCCCAATGCCAAGCATGAATTGACCGCCGGTTAAATTCGTGGCGGCAGCCGCATTCGTGATGCTGGCCCAGATGCGCGCACGAAAACCACTTAAACCGAAAGTATTCGTCCCTGTAAAATGCGCGAAATAAGCTCCGCTTTGGTTGGGCAAGCCGACGGCTTTCAAAGTAAAGCTGGAATAAACGGCGGGGATGAATCCATTCGTGGTCACGACGGAACCTAGACGTCCAACGATGTCCTCTGACCTGGATGTGGAAACGATCAGCTGCTGGTTCGTTACTAACATTGTTCCAGCCGTGCCAGAATTGTTCACCCAAATGCCTTCAGAATTATCTACAATGCTTCCATCGGGGTAATTGAAACTTTCGCTAAATGTCACTTCAGCGCGAGCCCCGGTTGCGGTGGCAACGAGAAGGGCGAGAGACAGGATAAGGTTCTTCATCTTCATAGGTGGGTTAGGTGTTTCTTTCTTGTTGATAAACAATTAGTTGGGCGTTGTGCTTGACGGATACCAATAAATCTTTCGCTCGGTTTTCCACTCTTCCAACGCGGCGTTTGATTCAGCAGAAGTCCGAAGAAATTCATTTGTTGTCGCAGTCCGAGCACTTCCATCGCACATCGATAGATTTCCCCGTTTATTGCCTGCGTGGCGAGCGACCGCATATTGCCCAGTCACATTCGACTGTGCGGCACCGGTGTTGTCGGGAGAATTCGGGTCAACTTCCGCAATGAAAATCGTATCCACGACCTTCTTAACGCTGGTGAGCTTGGTTTGTCCCGCCCCCGCCGCACGGCTCGACCGATTGACGCAAAGCCGCCCATTTTCTCCATACATAAAAAACGCCCGGCTTGAAGCTGGCGGTGTTTTGTAAGTGTTGTTGGGATTAGCAGCAGAGGGACAAGAAAAGATCGACTTACTTCCCGGCACAGGAGGGTTGCGCGGCGTGCCAATGTAAAAATTTGTAAGCGCCTGCCCGCCCATATACCCCGGTACGACGTTATACCAGGCTTCGATGTTTTGCGCGTCATCAATCTGTAATAGAGTGTTCCCCTCTTCGGGTACAAAATCCCGATTATCGTCCGCATACATTCGAAAGCCCAAGCCCCATTGCTTCATATTGTTTAAACAGGTAATGGATTGCGCTTTCGCTTTCGCCTTCGCCAATGCTGGCAAAAGCAACCCGGCCAAAATCGCAATAATTGCAATAACGACCAGTAATTCGATAAGGGTGAAACCTCTTTTTTGGGACGAGAATGGGCTGCGCATACAGTTCGGGTTCTGCGAGAAATTTAAGGCCGGACCTTCTACCTCAAGCAGTGCATATCCTAGAACCGTTCAGACCCGCTGGCAAGCGGATGTTATTAACATTTGGGTGCCGTTTGGATGGAAATCCCGCGACGCCCAATGATACGTGTAAGTAATAATCGGTTGCCAAACCTTTTCCGCCAATTGATACTTCTTCACCGTTCTTATGATGCGCAGGTTCCTTAATTTTCACGCCGCAGTTGTCCTGGCCCTGAGCGCCCTGGCTGCGAACGCTGCGCCAGCCGATTGGCCGATGTTTCGTGGAAATCCAGCGCTCCTCGGGACTAGCTCGAATTCGCTCCCGCAAAAACCGGCGTTGCTCTGGAAATTCAAGACCGGTGCGCCCGTCAAATCTTCTGCGGTCATCGCCAATGGAAAAGTGTTCATCGGCTCGGATGACATGAATATTTACGCGCTCGATTTCAAGACCGGGAAAAAGCTTTGGGCTTATAAGACGGCCGCCGCCGTCGAAGCGCCCGGAATGGTTGCGGATGGGAAGCTGTTCATCGGCTCCACTGATGGATTGTTCTACGCGCTCGACGCCAACACCGGAAAACTCCTCTGGAAATATCAAACCGAAGGAAAAATTCTCGCCGCCCCAAATCTCGTGGTAGGGACGAGTTCCACCTCGTCCCCAACTAACTCCCAAAAAATTCTAATCGGCAGCTACGATTTCAGGCTTCACTGCGTCGATGCGGCGACCGGCCAATCCAATTGGGTTTATGAAACGGACAATTACATCAACGGCTCGCCCGCCATCGCCGATGGCAAAACGGTTTTCGGCGGGTGCGATGGATTGCTCCACGTCATTTCCGTCGCCGATGGAAAGAAAATCAAGGAACTCGATGCGGGTGCCTACGTCGCAGCCTCCGTCGCGCTCGCCGACAATCGCGCTTACTTCGGCCACTACGAAAACGAATTTCTCTGCATCGATTTGATCGATGGCAAAACGCTTTGGCGCTACAAGAACCGCGATTTTCCCTACATGTCATCCGCCGCCGTGACGAAAGACCGCGTGGTCGTCGGCGGACGCGACAAACTTCTCCACTGCCTCAATCGTGAGAACGGCCAAAAAATCTGGACGTTCGCCACGCAAGGCAAAGTGGACAGCTCGCCTGTCGTCGCCGGAGACAAAGTGGTCGTTGGCTCGGATGATGGCCGGGTTTATCTTGTCTCGCTGCAAAGCGGCAAAGAACTTTGGTCCTACGAAATCGGTCGAGCCGTTGGAAGTTCACCCGCAGTGGCCGATGGAAAAATCGTCATCGGTAGCGACGATGGATACGTCTATTGCTTTGGAGAAAAGAAGAAATGAAATCAGCCGCGAAAGAACGCAGAGAACGCAAAAGAGTTTTTTTCTTTGCGCTCTTTGCGTTCTCTTGCGGCAAAAAACTTGGTTATGAATACTAATCCCGTACTCAATGAAATCCGCCACCAACGCGATGAACACGCGAAGCAATTCAAATATGACCTCGCAGCGATCTGTGAAGATCATCGCCGATTCACTGCTGGGTTGAAGAAGAACGGCTGGAAATTTGTGAAGTGCCAAGGCGGGAAAACGTTTCGATGAAATGAATCCAGAAACCGCATTGGAAAGGCAGAAGCTCGATGATTGGATTTGGACGGTGGCCCAACCGGCATTTGCCAAAAATCCAACTGAAATTTACAGCCGAACTGTTATCGAAACGAAATCAATTTCCGTATGAGCAATACAATCCCCATTTCAAATCAAACGCAATCGCCGCCGGAGAAAAAAGAAACCACCGTCGGCAATTATTTCGTTTCCAATTATCCGCCGTTTTCGTTTTGGAAACCGGAACTCGTGCCCGACATTTTGGCCGCGCTCGAAAAACCGCCGACGCACAATTTTTTCTCGACCCTCGACCCTCGGCCCTCGACCACTCCTCTCGGCATTTATCTGCACATTCCGTTTTGCCGAAAGCGTTGCCACTTTTGTTATTTCAAAGTTTATACCGACAAAGATTCCGTCGCGATTCGCGCCTACATGGATTCCGCGTTGAAGGAGCTTTCCATTTACGCGCAAAAACCGGTCATCGGCGGGCGCAACGCGAACTTCGTTTATTTCGGCGGCGGCACGCCTTCGTATTTGTCGGTCGATCAACTCAAGTATCTCACCGAAGGAATGAAAAAACTCATCCCGTGGGACGGCGTTGAGGAAGTCACGTTCGAGTGTGAACCGGGCACGCTCACCGCTCACAAGTTGAAAGCCATTCGCGAAAGGGGCGTGACGCGGCTCTCGCTCGGCATCGAAAATTTTTCCGATCACATTCTGGAAATCAACGGGCGCGCGCATCGTTCCAAGGAAGTTTTTCGCGCTTACAACTACGCGCGCGAAATTGGTTTTCCGCAAATCAACATCGA
>JBBQAX010000082.1:0-14988 GCA_038316905.1 Verrucomicrobiota bacterium
AGGGCGTGATGCGAATCAGTTTGGTAAATTAGCTCCGCTCTTGGAGCGCGCGGAACAATCGGCGAGGTTCTTCGGATTTTACACCAATCTTCTAGGTGATGAAGTTTGGGTTCAAGCTACCAACCGTGCGGTGCGAAGTAATTGGTTCGCAGCCTATCGCGGGACATTGACCACCAACTCCGACGGCGGTAATCGCATCACCGCAACGGAACGCGCAAATTTGCTGGCCGTGCCTATTCCCGGACCCGCATCCACCAACGACGCGCATCGCTTGCTTGATCGCTGGAATCGCACCATCGATTATCACACTGCGGGAATTAAATATCTGACCAATGTTCCCGCCGGGCAGAGTACCGATTTCATTGCCATCGATGAAAGGTCGCGATCGTTCAAGGCGGCAAAGGAGGTTTATTTCGCGGTTCGGGCTGAAGGTTTCCGTGACATCGTTGAGGCTTACAACACGACACGCAGCGAGACGATCGAATTGCTCGGGCGTCAAAGCGACGGGGTTTGCGCGAAAGTAAAATTGCGGCTCGCGCAGGAGGCGGTTCTCACCCGCGACGGTTTTCTCGCGACACTTGAAGTTGAAAACAACACCGACACGCCGTTGGAAGAAGTGTTCGCCGAATTGAAAATGGAAAATGCATCAGGCGAACTCACGACTGCTTTGTTCCAGATTCGTCCACCGGAACTTTCCAATGTCACGGCAGTTGATGGCGCTGGAATTATTCCCGCGTCCGTCACCGCGCGATCCGCGTGGACGATTGTTCCTGGCCAACAAGCCGCGCCAACCGAAAGTACGCCGCACTTCGTTTACGGCACGCTTCGCTATCGGCAGAACGGCACGCTCGTCACCTTGCCGCTCGAACGCACACTGATCACGGTGTTGCCTTCACCGAAGCTGGTGCTCGATTATTTTCATGAACGCGACGTGTTCAGCGACGATCCTTTCACTCCTGAAACTGAACCTGCGATTCCGTACTCGCTCGCCGTTCGCGTTCGCAACGAAGGCTTCGGCATTGCAAATAATTTTCGCATCACCTCGGCCCAACCTGTGATCGTCGAAAACGAAAAGGGCTTGTTCATCAACTTTGAGATTATCGCGACGGAAGTTTCGGGCGTTGGACTCACACCAGCATTGACCGCGAACTTCGGCGACGTCGGCGCGAACCAAACCAAGGTTGGTCGCTGGATTTTTCAATCGTCGTTGCAAGGATTGTTCACCGATTACAGCGCGACGTTCGAACACGTCAGCGGGTTGGGGGACAAACGCTTCTCACTGATTGATCGCGTCGATATTCACGAAATGATTCATCTCGTGCAGGCGGATCGCACGTTTGAAGATGGCTTGCCGGATTTTCTGGCGAACGATGTTCCTGATCTGCGGGATTATCCCGACACGCTTCACTTCAGTCATGGCTCCAACGCGCCTGTCATCGTCGTCACCAACGCGACAACGGATGCGCCAATTTCAACGTCCGATTTGACGGCGCAACTCACGGCGACTGTTCCAAGCGGCTGGGTCTATTTGCGGTTGCCCGATCCTGCCGATCCAACCTTCCGCTTGCGCGAAGTTCGCCGCGCGGACAATTCGATTGTTCCGTTGAACACAAATGTCTGGCGCACCGATCGAACCTTCATCGGCTTCGGCCAGCGTCCTTTGCGTGAAAACATTTTGCACCTGCTCGATTTCAACAGCAGTGGCAGTTACACACTGATTTATGATTCGTTGAATCCTGCGGCAGACATTACGCCACCGGTGAGTTCTGTTGCCGCGCTGCCAACGGCCAGCCCATTGGAATTCTCCGTGAACTGGAGCGGCACAGATGAAACGAACGGCAGCGGCATTGCCTACTTTGATATTTTTGTCTCAGTCAACGGCGGTGCGTTTACCAACTGGATTCGTTCTTCAGCGGGAGGCGCGATTTTCAATGGAACTTTGGGAGACACCTTTGCTTTCTTCAGTCGCGCGACGGATGCCGCGGGCAACACCGAATCGGCGCCAGCTCTCGCCGATACACAAACCAGCGCGACGGTTATCAACACGCCGCCATCGCTTTCACTCGGGCCTGACCTCGCTGTGAATGAAGGTGTGACTGTCACGATTCAGGCATCTGCCACAGACACGAATGTTCCTGCGCAACTTCTCACGTTCGCGCTCGTCGCCGCGGCACCCGGCGTGAACCTCAACGCGCAAACCGGAGTCATCAATTTCCCCACGGGCGAAGGCACGGGTCCATCCACAAATGTTATCATTGTGCGTGTCACCGACAACGGAAGTCCGGCATTGAGCGTGACGAATTCCGTGACCGTGGTTGTGCGCGAAGTGAATCAGGCTCCCAACCTTGCGCCGCTTTCAGAATATATTATTCCCGAACGTTCCAACCTCGTGGTCAACGCGACCGCAACGGATTCTGATTTACCCGCGAACACGCTCACGTTCGCATTGGGAACCGGCGCTCCCGCTGGCGCGACCATTACGCCATCTGGATTGTTTGCGTGGCGTCCGAATTCTGCGCAAGGGCCGACCACCAACTTCATCAACGTGATCGTAATCGACAACGGCGCGCCTTCATTGAGCGCGACGCAATCGTTAGTCGTGGTGGTGCGCAACACGCGTCCCGACTTCACCGTGAGCATTGGTTCGACGAATCTTTTTGTCGGCCAAAGCAACTCGGTGCCGGTGGTGTTGAACTCTGGAGTGGAGCTGACGGAGGTGACTTTTGATCTGAACGTGGCGAGTCCGTTGATCGGAGAACTGGCGCTAAATGCGTTTGCTCCTGAAGTTACTTCCGCCTCGCTGATTGCGTTAAATGCCAACCAATCGCAATTGCAATTCGGTTTAACGGGCGTCGCTCTGGACGCAGATAAAACATTGGCCCAACTCGAATTCACCACGGGCACGAACGGTTCGTCTGCTTTAATTCCCTTGGAACTGGCTAACGCGATCGGTGTTGGTCCGACGGCCAACTCATATACCAATGTAGCGCTGAACCAGGGTCGAATTATCGTGGTCAACCAGGAACCCGTTTTGGAAATGGAGAAGACGCCCGTCACGGCACTCGTCGTCTTTGGGTTGCCTTTGGAAGGTTATCTTTTGGAAACTACGACCAACCTTATTTCTCCAGTCTGGCAACCCTCAATTCAGTTTGATTTGACCGGGCCTTTCCATCGTATCGCGCTGCCGGACGCGAATGAACCAAAACGATTCTATCGGGTCGTCTCGCCGCCCAACTGACGATTACAGTCCATACAATGCCGGTGCAGAGTTTTTGCTATCAGGCCAAAGCGCCAAAGATTTTTGTCCGCTTTTTTCGTTGGGCGGGTCTTTATTAGAGAAATGACAGACGGAAAACAATTGCTGGCGGAGTACGTGACGACCGGTTCGGAATTGGTGTTTCGCGAATTGGTGACGCGTTACGTGGACCTGGTTTATTCCGCAGCCGTTCGTTTGGTGAATGGCGACACGCATTTGGCGGAAGACATTTCGCAAACCGTGTTTGCCGCTCTGGCGCGAAAGGCTCCCACACTTTCCCCTGACGTCATGTTGGGCGGCTGGTTGCATCGACACACTTGCTTTGTCGCCGCGAACACCATGCGCGGCGAGCGGCGTCGTCAATTTCGAGAAAGGCAGGCTGTTGAAATGAATTTCACCGAAGATCACTCCGCTGCCAATCTCGCCGAGGTTGCGCCGATTCTCGACGACGCCATCAATCAACTCAGCGCGGAAGATCGCTCGGCGATTATGCTGCGATTTTTCGAACAGCAGGACTTTCGGTCGGTGGGTGAGAAATTAGGCAGCAACGAAGAAGCGGCGCGCAAACGGGTGGGTCGCGCTTTGGAAAAACTACATTCCTTACTGAGCAAACGCGGCGTGGCTTTTTCCGCAACGGCGTTGGCCACGACACTTTCTGTAGGCGCGGTGCAGGCTGCGCCGGCCGGTTTGGCGACGACAATTTCCGCCAGCGCATTAGCCAGCGCGGCGGCGGGTGGTGCAACGGCCTTAACAGTTCTAAAAATTATGAGCATGACAAAATTAAAAGTGGGAATTGCGGGCGCGATTGTCGCCGCAGCGATTGCGGTCCCGGTGATAATGCAGCAGCAAACGCAAACGAAGTTGCGGGCGGAGAATGCAGTGTTGCGAGAAAAGGCGGCACAGAGCGAAGCGTTGGCAGCCGAAAACGAACGATTGGCTAAGCTTGCGTCGGAAAATAAAAAGACCGCTGTGTCCGGCACCAAGGATGATTCGGCGCGCGAAGTGGTGAAGCTTCGCGGAGAAGTGGGACGGCTCAAGCAGGAGAACGCGAATGTGGTCGCTGCCAAAGCCGACGGGCCCAGCACGCTCAGCGAGATGACAATGAATCCTGAGATGAAGAAAATGATTCGCGATCAGCAGAAAATGGGTCTGGGCATGGCCTACGAAGGTTTTGCGGCTCAAACCAAGTTGCCTAAGGAACAGGCTGAAAAACTCGTTGAAGTGCTCGCGGATAATGTCATGGAGAACATTGATCACATCACCGAGGTCTTGCGTGCTGGTCAATCGGATGAAGAAATGGAGCAAGTCTTCGCCGCGCAAGAAGCTGCTCTGCTGGAGGAAGTCAAAGGACTTCTGACCGATGAGGAATTTACTAAATATCAGGATTACACCCGTGATCTCACCAGTTTGATGACGGCGGAACAATTCAAAGCCATGATGGCTGGCAACAAGGATGAGAAAGATCAAAAGGCAAAACAACTCGATCAATTATTGCGTGAAGTGTCTCGACAAGCGCTGGCTGAGGCGGGATTGAGTCCGGATTTTCAACTCGCGCCGACGCTCAATTTTCGAAACTTCGCTTCGGAACAACATGCGGAGAAGAACTTGAAATTGTTGAACGACGTTTATGATCGCGCGGCTGCCAAGGCGAATTTCTTGAGCAAAGAAGAGCTTAAGCATTTCGCCGACTTTCAGGCCAAGGCGATCGGTGGCAGTCGCATGATGTTGGCGATGAACCGCAAGATGATGTCGCCAGGCGGGAAATAGAATCGCGAGTCGTGGATCGCAATCCTTCGGGGAGGTTGGCTCGGCATGAAAGTCTGAGATCACGAAAGTTTCAGGACGATTGGATTGAACAGGACCCGACTCGGGCTTTTGTGTTATGTTGATCTCCAAGATGGAAACAAATCGCCCTGACATTAATAACGAAGACGACATTAAAATCCTGGTTGATTCCTTTTACGACAAGGTCAACGCGGACGAATTGCTTGCGCCGATCTTCAACGACGTCGCCAACGTGGATTGGAAACATCATCTGCCCACGATGTACAAGTTCTGGAGTTCTATTGTGCTTCGGACGAACACGTATCGAGGCGCGCCGTGGCCGAAGCACGCAGTCTTGCCGGTGGGCGGCGAACATTTCAAACGCTGGCTCAGTTTGTTCAAACAGACGGTGGATGAACATTTTTCGGGACCGAAAGCAATGGAGGCAAAGAACGCTGCGGCAAGCATTGCGGACACGTTTCAGAATCGATTGCAGATCATGCGTTGATCGCGTCGAATTTCGGTTGGTTCAAAATAACCACATGGCCGCTTTGATCAGCGCAGCGATCAACGCAATTCCTCCAGCAATCAGCGAAACCGTGCTCATCAACCCCCCACGCACGCTCGGCGACGCGGCCATCACCATTCCAATGATCGCTGCAACAATGGCAACCACGGCGAGCATGAAGCCCCAGAAAGCGCCAGTGGTGAAACTCAGCAGGGCCGCGACGATGGCGATGATTGAAGGAATGCTGAATTTGGCGGGACGTGTTTCTTGTGCATTCATGGGTCAACCTACGAGCGCTTCATTGCAACGCAATCGGTGAGTTATACTTCATTATCGCTAGGGGATTTTTTGGCTAACGAACAAATTCCAAAATGCAGGCGCCGTGCGCCGGTAATTCTACAACCATCGAGCCACTTCCTTTTTTGAAACGGCCAATTTTTTTGCGCCCATTTTCTTCGATTCGATAAAGCGTGGAATTCCTGGGAAGCGCGAGTTCCGTCGGATCAAAGGAAACGGAAATCGGTTCGTTGGAAATACTGGCAAGTGCGATGGCGATATTGCCGTCATTCGCCCGCCATGCTCCGGAAATTGCGAGCGGATATTCGCGAGTCAACGAGGTGACGCCATCGCGTTGTCCGGCGTAAATGGAAAGTCGCGAGAGGTTGATGGTGGCATTCGGCACATTCAATCGCGGGGCGCGTAAAAATGTTCCATGCATTAAATATTTCTCAGCGCGATTCCTGATTTTCGCCAGACGCATCATGTAAGCCGTTTCGTTCGGTCGTTCGTGCAAATGCGAGGGCATGAAGTTGGCGATGGTCGGTTGTTGTCCCCAAACGAAGGAGCGTGCTTGCTCAAGGAAGAATTGCTGCGAAAATTTTTGATCGAGCAATTTGAGCGGTTCTTCCGGAGCAAATTCTGCGGGCCAAAGTTCGTCGTACGGGGGCATCGTCAGCGACGAATAATTCCCATAAAGAATGGCGTAAGGATGGTAAACCGCGCTGAAAAACGGGATCGGTTCCCATCCATCCGTTGGATTGTGATAGCGCTCTTTGGCGACTTGCAATGCGAGCATCAAATCCAGGTGTGGCAGCCACGCTTCGCCGCAACCTTCGCCCGCGAGAGCAACTTTCTCGCGCGCGGTGCGTTCGCGAATGTCCGTGGATAGTTTGCGAAAACCATTCATCCAATACGCGCCGCCGCCGAGCGAGTGTCCATGCCTCGCATCAAAACAGGCAAGGCTGCTGCAGGCCTGGTCCATGTAAATTCCATCCACATCGAGTGACTTGATCGCTTCCTCGGCGATGCTTGCATATTTGTTGCGCCAGAATGGAGTGTGCATGCACATCGAAGCGCAGGCTTGTTTGGTGAACACGTTATAAACTTCAGGACGAACTTTTCCGTCTTCGCCTTTCACCGCGAACCGTTCCGCGCCTTCATCAATCCAGCTTTTTGTCGTCATGCCCCAGAGCCGCTGGTTCATGTAAACAATCGCGCGAACATCATTTTTGTGGGCGCGTTTCATCGCGGATTTGAACGCTTCTGTTCCTTCGCGCGGCGGAAGATATTCGGGAAAGCCAATGTCGTAAGCGCATCCGTGCCACCAATGCCAAAAAACGCTGACCGGCAAATCGAGTTCTTTCTGCAAGGCAACGGCAGGCTCAAGAACGTTCACTGAGTTGCCGCGATTCCAAACCCACATGCCGGTTTCTTGCGCCCATGATGGAACAAGATTTTTTTGCAAACGGCTTTCCTTCGCCCAAACCTGATTGGTTCCCCAGCTCCGATACCTCTCCGCAGCGGTCAACCAATCGCCGCGAAACGTTCCGAGAATCGCTTTGTAGGAAAGTTCGTAGCGAGTCGTTCCGTCCATGCGGTTTTCTGGAAAATGAAGCATTTCATAATTGGCGCGGCCCTCGCCATCGCCTGAGAACGAGAAACTTTTTCGCAACGCGCTGGTGTCATCGCACGAGACGTAAAAGCCCGGCGCGTTGCTTGAGTGCAGCGCGAGACATTGCAACGAAAGTTGACCGGGATAATTCCATTCGAGGCGACGCCCCTTTCCGTCAGGTTCAACGAGAAGCTCGCGCGCATCCGGCGCGTTTTGTCCGAGCCAAACCGGAACTGCGAGCGCGCTGCCCTGAGGTTGTTTAATTCCGTGAACCATCGGAAATCGAACCGCGCCTGGAATCAGCCCCACAAAATTTTCCACGGCAATGGACCAACGACTGATGGGTTCTGAGGCGTCCAACTGAACAGTCGCAGTAACTTTGAAATCGCGCGCGGCCAATGGCCCAAAGTTCTCCCACGTCATGCGCAAAGTGGATGGCGTTCCGCCCATGCGTTCGGATCGGAATGCTTTCGCCTGGTCAGAAGAAATTTTGAACTGGTTGGTCGAAGAAGAAAAATCAATCTGCCACAGAGGAGTTGGAGCGTTGCGAGCCTCCAGCAAATTTTGGCCGGTCCTGGACTCAATGAACCCCGTCAACGCGCCGGATTTATCAAAGGTAAATTTAAGGAAATCATTGAAGAGTTGGACATCCTCTGCGCGGAGGTGATGACTGAAAAATATTTGCGCAAAGCCGCACGTGACCAAAAGGAACAACCTCAAATATTTCATCTCGCGAGTTAAGCACACGATTTGAGAGAGCACATGATTTTTTGACGCAGCAGCATTGAAGGTCTTCACCACTTCTATTTCGGCTCTGCCACGCATCCGCCTCGACAAACCTTTCGTTGCTCTCAACAATTGCGACCACAAATGAGATACACAGCGACCTTCTTTCTCCTGGTGCTTCTGACGTCTGGTTGCGGCAAAGCAAACAGTTTAGCGGGCTATTCCAGCCGTGGCGAAACGTCAGCCGAGTTTCCCGCGGCCCAACCCGTGTCGGGAGCCTACGTTGTGGTTCCCGCCGACTCGCGGATATTTATGGTTCAGCTCATGAGCAAACAAGAAGAGCTGCAAGCGCAACTTCCTGAACTGATGTCGGCGCGTGATGCTGTGCTCAAGGCGGTGAAATCCACCGGTGAGATGCTGGCTTTCCAGGTGGGTGAACCCAATGTTGATGCGGAGTTTTCGAGCAGTGAAAAGCGCAACAAACCCGACGCAAACGCGTTAATGTTGCGCATCTCCTTCAAAATACCTGTTGATCCGTTGAAACAAGTTTCGGATTTCGTGAAAGCCATCAGTGCCATCAAGGCTCCAGCCAACTCCCGGTTGACCTATTCGCTGCGCGGAACAAAATACTCTTTGAGCTCGCCGGAGTTGCATCGAGAGAAGTTGGTGACTAAAGCCATGCAGGATCTGCGCGGGTTGCGCGGGGTCGATATGACACAATTCAAGGTGACGGTCACTGGTCTCGAAAAGCCGTTGGCGGTAAGTCAATATTCCGAGAACGAATTCCTCGTTTCGCTGCCGTACACAGTGAATGTCGAATCCGTGTCCGGCACGATCGATCCAAAAGTCACGAGTGATCCCAAATAGGAGCATTTCATAAGTTTTTTTGGCAGAGCTTGGATCGACTTGCAGCAACCTCGGTAATTCCATAGTGCTTCTGCAAAAAAGCGTTCACTGCCCCACTCTCCTTCGTTTCACCACCTGATAATTCCTCGAACAGCCGATGCATCCACTTTTTATTCACGTCGGCAATTGCGTTTGGATTTTATTGATCCTCATCGGCGTCCCGAACATCACTGGTTTGCAGTTCGGAAAACTCTTTGTTTCGGCAACACCTGAATTTCAGATGCTGACGCTAGGCGGTTTCGGAATTGGCCTCGCTGCAAATTTATTTGGCGGATGGATGCTGCGTGGCAACAAGCAACGACGCGCCTGCTGGAAATGGGCGGGCGCTCACGCCGTGTTGCTGGTGATAAACTATTTGGTTTTCAACGGGCAAATCCACTTTCAATGGCTTAAAGACGCGCTACTCTGGTTGAAGAAAATCATCGGCAGTTTCTAAGATTGGTATTCGAAACTTTCAGCGACGGCTCCAGAATTTTCAGACTCGCTCCGAAATATTGCAGGCGAGCCGAAAAAATTCTATCGCTTGAAACTCCTATAAATCTTGAAGCCAAAAATTCGGCGATGCGTAACTGTGTCGCCGAATTTTTCTTTCAATGATCCCTTGCTGCCCGTTATTTCATTTTTCGAATTTAAAATATGAAGCCTAAAACAGTTCTGTCCCTCGTTTTGCTTTCGTTGATCTTTGCGCCAACTGAAATTTCCGCGGCGCAGCAGAAAACCGAAAATGTTTTCCTGATCATTACGGATGGACTGCGCTGGCAGGAATTATTCACCGGTGCCGAAAAATTACTAATCTCCAGGGAGAACGGCGGTGTGCAGGACACGAATGCGGTTCACCAAAAATTTTGGCGGGAGACGCCGGAACAACGTCGCGAGGCGTTGCTGCCATTTTTTTGGAATGAAATTGCCAGGCGCGGACAACTTTTGGGAAATCAAAACAAAGGCAGCATTGTGGCCGTGGCGAATCCTCACAAGTTTTCTTATCCTGGTTACAACGAGATTTTTACTGGTTTGATCGATCCCCGCATCGACAGCAACGACAAGAAGCCGAATCCGAACGTAACAATTTTTGAATGGTTAAATGGCCGGGAAAAGTTTCGCGGTCGCGTTGCCGTATTTGGTTCGTGGGACGTTTTCCCTTCGATTTTCAACATTGAACGAAGTCGCCTTCCGATCTGGCCAGCATGGGAACAGAAATTTTCTCCTTATGAAATCAAGTCGCCGATGACGTCCGTCAGGCAGGACAATTTTTCGCTCTGGGACATGATGACGTACGACGGGTTGTTGTTTCACGCGGCGCTCGATTATGTGAAACGCGAAAAGCCTCGCGTCGCTTTCATCGGCTTTGGTGAGACTGACGAATGGGCGCATGAAGCTCGTTATGATCGTTATCTGGAAGCCGCGTATCGCGTGGACGACTTCATTCGCCGCCTTTGGGAGACGACGCAAGCCATGCCGGAGTATCGTGGCAAGACGACCTTTCTCATCACGGCCGATCACGGCCGCGGCAGTGGTCCATCCGACTGGAAACATCATGGAGCAAACATCGCGGGCGCAGAGGCTGATTGGCTTGCGGTCATTGGACCTGATACTCCGCCGCTCGGCGAAGGCAGTGATACGCAAACGATTTATGAAACTCAAATAGCATCAACGATTGCCGCTTTTTTGGGCGAAGATTACAAAACGGACGTTCCAAAGGCCGGAGCGGCGATTGGAACTCTGATCGAGGGAACAGGTAACCATCAACTGAAGACTAAGGAATAATTTTTGTCGTTTAGTGAATTGGGAAATGGATTTTGTCGGGTCACGTCCCATCCGCCAGTTCGACCACGTTCAATCCCTGCAACCGGTGCGAGGGCAGAATGGCTATCCTTCAAATCGATCGGAACTGTTATCCCATCCGCAATCAGGTAAATTGTCGGTGAAATGAACGCCGTAACTGGAGAGCCAAAACCCGCAACCGACGTGAGATGTGAATTGGCTGAGAACCCACTTTGGCATGAGGAAACCCATTCGATTTTTTGGACCGACATTACGGCTGGAAAAATCTTTCACCTTCATGCCGCCACTCGCCAATGCGAAATGATTTATCACGGCGAACCCGTCGGCGGATTCACTTTCCAGGAAAATGGTGAACTGCTGTTGTTTCGCGTCACCGATCTCGCGCACCTGACGTTGGATGGCAAGGAGCGTCCGTTCAGGAAATATTCGGACGATGGGATGATACGGTTCAATGATGTCATCGCCGCACCGGACGGTGGGGTCTTCGCAGGCACCATTGGAAAAACGAAAGAAAGCGGCGGTCTCTATCGTGTCGAGGTGGATGGTTCCATCCGTAAATTGTTTTCCGGCACTGGTTGCTCGAACGGAATGGGATTTTCCCCTGACCTGAAAGTTTTCTATTGGACCAACTCGACCACCCGTGAAATTTTCCAATTCGATTACGACAGCGAAACAGGAAGCATCAGCCATCGGCGGCTTTTTTATCGCACTACGCCCGACGAAGGAGTTCCTGACGGACTCACGGTTGATGCTGAAGGTTGGGTCTGGTCGGCTCGTTGGGGAGGTGCCTCCATTGTTCGTCACGCGAAAAACGGTGGAGTCATGGAACGAATAAAGCTTCCCGAGACGAACATCACTTCTGTCTGTTTCGGAGGAGAAAATCTGAATCGTTTCTTCATCACTGCGGCACGCTTCGACGAAAAATCTCCAGCGGTCACCGCGTTGTTTGAACTCGATGTCAGCATCCGAGGTAAAAGAGAATTCAGGTCCCGGATTGGCTAAAAACGCCCGAGTTGCATTTCTCTATTCAAGGGACGTTGCGGTTCGTCCTTATCATTATTTGATTCGATTAAACACAAACGAGCGGCGTGGAAAAAGGCAGACGCACCACGACGGTTCCAACAATTTTATCGTGCCAGGCCTGCTTGTCGCGGTCCCAGGCAATCCAGAAGAAACCGAGAAAGAAAACCAGGGTTGAAAACGCGGCGGCCACTCCTCGCACCAAAGCCACTGGGAAAGTGATTCGCCCGCCATCGTAACGCACGACTTGCAGCTTGAGGACGACACCTCCAACCGTGGTTCCTTTCCAGGCCCACATTCCAGCGAAGTAAGCCAGCGCGACGAGGAACCCAAGCGGTGGTCCGCCGGCGAGCGCTCCCAGAATGCTCACGATTACCACATCCAGAAATGCCGCGCCCATTCGTTCCCAGAAATTGGCGCGGGGATAAGCGAGCGCTGGCGGTAGAACAGATTGGGCAAGCGATGGTTCAGCAGCGTTTGAGCCAGAGGGATATGAACCGAAATTACTGCCAGCACCTGGCATGGGGGAACCTCCCGGCGGCACGCCACTCGGTTTTTTCGGTTCTGATTTTGCAAGACGTTCACGACGCAACGCGGCGAAAGTCGCTGTGACTGCGGCACCCAATCCCCAAAGACTGATGATACAAAAGGTGATGATGCCGATTACCGGAATCAGGTAGAGCAAAGCGACGAGGATCGTGCCAATGAGAAACGCGAGAATTGGTTTATTGTTCGCTCCGAGTTTGCCGCCGAGAAATTGGAGAATGGCAACTTTACCGACGATGAAACCAATGACCAACGCGGCGAGAAGGAAGGGAAGGAACAACACGCCAACCCCCGTCATGATCAGAATTACGGTGAGAATTGGAAAAGATAACTTCGTCGCCAGCCCTGCCAGGAATGTTGTTGCCGGACGTTGAATCAGTTGATCGACGCACGACTGCACCGGTCGCGGGAAGGCCAGAGCAATCAGGAGGTAAACAAGGGAAATAATTCCGGCGATGATCCAAACCCAGCCGACCTGTGGCGCGAGGGGGCGCATTTTCAACACGCATTGCACGAGCCATTCTTTCAGCCAGTCCAGCTTCAACGCCTTGAGGTTTACCTCGACCGCCTTGCGCGTGATTTTTGCGTCTTCTGAAATTTGTACGCCGTCGCCGATTCCAACCACGTCTCCGCTGAGGACGGCTCCTGGCAACGCTCTCAACAATCCGCCAACGACCACTGCTGATCCGCGGACAGTTCCTTCGATTTCCAAATCACCGCCGATGACCACGCATTCATCGCAGTTTCCCAAAATTTTCGCGGAGCCGCCGATGACGACCACCGCTTCAGCCGAATCCTCCGCCTTCAAGACGACATCTTCGCCGAAAACAACGATGGCTTCGTGGCGAACGCCTTTTATTTTGGGATCGATCGTTTGAAGACCCGGGTTAATGGCGTTGGTATCAGTGTTTTCGCTCTGGATTGGAATTGAAGGTTCGACCGGTCTTTCAATCTCCTGGGCAACCCCATCAATGGAACCGAGCAAAAGCGAGCAAGCCGCGAGCGATGTTAACAACCAGTTCAGCGGAGCGTGACGTGGACGGGTGGAGTTGAAACGAGTTAAACCGCATGCTCCGTTAATGGTGTGATGACTTGGCATTTTCATAATTAGATTTTTTTGCTCTGACGAAAAAGGACGGTGCCCACTCCAATGCAAGCGGCGTAGGTGAGTGCGCCAATCAAGGCGCAGACGATGAAAAAGTTTGGACTGAGTTTTCTCAGGGCTAATAAAGCGGCGCCGGCCAGAACCTGGACGGTGTTCCAAATCACGTTCAACGTCTCAAGCCAATCGCCGATCTGTGGCAGGAGTTTTGTAAGGGTGTCCGCTTCTGAAACTTTCCAGCCCACAAAGCTGAGTCCGCTGAAGGACGCCAACAACAAAGAGAGAGACACGGCTTTTGCGGCTGGCGACCAGGTCTGCCATGAACGGCGATACCAGGGAAGGGCAGCGCGGGTCGCGAGGGTGGACATCACCCGCAGAGCGATTTCGCGTGGCGCGGACAATTCCGGCAACGCTCGCAACTTTTCTCCAATCGCCTGCTCCAATTGTTTTTCGTGATCCGGTTTCATAACCAATTATTCCAGATGAATTTTTAATCTTTTGCGCAACGTTTCTCGTCCGCGAAAAATGTCCGTCTTCACTTTGCCCATCGAAACGCCAAGTTTTTGGGAAATCTCCTCGTAGGTCAGTCCATCCAAATGGAAGAGAACCAGCGGCACGCGTTGCGCGGGCGGCAATGCTTGCAACGCCTGTTCGACTTCCTCTTGCCGTCCTGATTCCGATGCGGACGCCTCAACGGTGCCGATAAATTCAGTTTCAGCCGCGTCGTCCGGGCCTGACTTGAAGAGCTCGGAAAAGAAACTCCAGCGTGAGCGATAGCGCGAAAGATGATTCAGGCAAAGATTGGTGGCGACGGTTTTGAGCCAACCGCCCGCCGTGGGGCTGTCGCGCAATTGATCAAATCGTTCGAACGCTTTCAGGAAAACTTCCTGGGCGACGTCTTCCGCCTCAGCATGATTGGCGAGCAAACGCATCGCCGTGCTGAACACCATGTCCTGGTAATTCCGCATGAACACCTCGAACTGTTGCGCCTCTGTCATCGTCGATTCCCGTCCCCGCACGAGCCATGTTAGGGCGGAAAGGTTGTGGAACGCAAAACCGTTGCAGGGTTGGTCCAAACAGGACAGGGCGTTTTGGATGGAACAAACTTCATTCACTTACCGTAACAACCCGGCAGCCCCTCGTTTTGTTTCAGAATATTTCATCGCTATTTCGGTGGACAGAAATGTGTTAGGTTAGACACCAGGAGAGTTGGCTGATCTAAATTGCAACGCGTGCATATTCAATGAGCATGAATGGGATACAATTTGAGGAACAAAGCCAGTGCGCAGGCTCTATCCTGACGGACATCTTTGAAGGCTCGGTGGTGGGAGTTATCATCCTGGATCGAACGTTCCACGTCGCCTGGACCAACGAGGCGATTGCCGATTATTTCGGGGTTTCTATTGAGACTCGCATAATAGGGTGACATTACGGCCACAATTGAGCTTGGGTATAGCAGGCGGCGAGGATGGATTTTCTCCGGCGCA